>JALWPK010000099.1 GCA_026995045.1 Gammaproteobacteria bacterium
GGGGTCAGATACTTTCTTCAGAACGTCTGTCAAGCAGGATGATTCAAACCGCATTCCGAGCCACCTTCTGCACGCGGATTCCGCCATTCGGATCGAAGGGTTCGTGATAGGTCAGCACGCCCCAGATGATGTGGATCAGCTTGTTCATGCAGTGGCCGATGGCGACCATCTTCTTTTTGCCTTCCGCCAGTTTCTTCTCATAGTGCGCCTTAATGATCGGGTTGTGCTTCATCGCAACAATGGTGCATTGCCACAGGATACGACGCAGGCGTTTATTGCCTGCTTTGCTCATGCGCGGATGGCCTGATTTGTTGCCGGAATCATGAAAGCGCGGGTGTGCGCCGATATAGCCGGCCAGCTTCTTGGCCGTTGCAAAACGGGTGATGTCGCCAATCTCGCCAATCACCGCAGCGGCTGATTTGATCGCAATGCCCGGTACGCTCAACAGATTTGCCACATCCCGATCCTGCTCTGCAACCAGTGCCTCCATTTCACGGATCAGCTCCTGGCTTTGTTCGTGCAGCAATCGGATATGCCTGACGCTCTGACGGATTAGCAGGGCATCACTTGATGTTTGCGCACAACCAAAGCTGTTGCGCGCCGCATCCTGTAAGCGACGAGCCAGAGGTGCGCCGATACGGTGATTCTGCTTACCGTAACATTTATCAGCCAGTGTTCTGGCCCTTCCCATCAACAATGCCGTCGGATACTGCTCCAGCAGCATCAATGCCTTAGGGGCATCCAGCCGTCCAATAAGCTTGGGAAACTCGGGAAAGCTCAAATCCAGTTGTTTGTGTAACCGGTTAACCGCTTCGGTGATCTGCTCGGCAGTCGCCGCCTGCGAACGGGCAAGGGTGCGCAGACATTCCTGCGCCTCAACGCCAAGGCCGCGCTCGGCAGGGCGCACGGATGCCAGATAACGCGCGATGCACAAGGCATCCAGCGCATCGGTCTTGTGCTTCATCAGGCTCATGCGCCGGTAATAAACCGTCGCGGTGGGGTTGAGCAGTCTGCATGCATATCCGGCATGCCCTAAAGCTTGCCACAGGTTGCGCCAGTAGTGACCTGTCGCTTCCATGCCAACCGCCTCAACCTCAAAGCCGCGCAATGCCCGCTGTAACTTTACGAAACCCGAAGCCGTACCTGCAAACTCTCCAGACGCCAACGCTGCGCCATCAGCATCAACCACTGCATATGCGTGCTTGCTCTTGCCTACATCAATCCCAACAAAACATCCCATCGAACACCTCCTGAGTTTTGTGCTCACGAGGCACTCAAACTTCACCGAACGCCTAACCTTGTTGCCCATCAGGGATCAAATCCCAGGATACTTTCAAGACTGCCTCGATAAAGCCGAGGCGCCCATTCTGACCCCAGTGCTCTTCGCACAGTCTTGAATCACAGAGCTTGCCTCGCCGCAACCAGATGATGCCTCATTTGGCTGCGTTAACGAGATACAAG
>JALWPK010000100.1 GCA_026995045.1 Gammaproteobacteria bacterium
TCAGTTCATCGACGCCGGTTTACTGGCCAACCTCATGGATATCCACGCCAAAGATGTACAAGCGGACAGAAGCCGTTACGGACATGTTCTGGAGAGCTTTGTATTCGGTGAACTACTCAAGCACTCGGCAACGGCCGATGATGACTATCGGCTACTGTACTACCGGGATGCGGACAAGTTCGAGGTCGATGTGGTAATTGAAAACAGCGCGGGGAAACTGGTCGGTGTCGAAGTCAAAGCCGCCGCCACTGTTAAAGAGCGAGATCTGCGTGGTTTGAAAAAATTCGCCAGCCTGGCCGGTGATCAGTTCACGGCAGGTGTGTTGCTATACGATGGTGATGAAACATTGCCTCTGGGGAACAACCTTTGGGCTGCTCCCTTGTCCACCCTCTGGGGCTCGTAAAGCTGGCCATCAATATGCCTGCTCAACCGGGCGCCAGAAATACCATGATTACGCTAATCTGCCATTCATGGTATCGCTGCTTTTCATACTATAGTGCACAGAAAATACCATGAAAAATGTCATTGATGATGCAGATTACATCATCAATATGATTGATTTACCCCTTATTATTCAATAGTTTATAAATTTCTGTCACTCCCACTCTAATTATCAACAAGCCTTTTTTGTCTTTTATATTCAATGACTTATTATCCTGCCAAACGGCAATACCATGAAAAATACCATGTTCGGAAAATGCCTGTCGTCGGCGGTATCACTGTTTAGAAATAATTATGTCCAGCTGTCGCTACAGCTGGACATCATATGCTGTAAAGACTAGAATTTAATCAACTTGATTATTCTAATTAATATAGGTGCGCTATGAAAAGACTCAACGCCAGTGACGCCAAACGCGAATTCGGTGAGGTGCTCATCAACGCACAACACGGTCCTGTTGGCATCAACCGCAATGGCAAACCTGTTGCCGTGGTGATCTCGGCGTCTGAATATGCGCAGCTTGAGGCGCTTAAAGAGGCGCATCTAAAGCTGTCCATCGAAGAAGGTATCGCCGACTTGCAGGCCAGAAAAATCAGTGACGGCAAATCCGTTATAGACAAACTACGAAAACGAGTGAACGGCTAACCCGTGTCAAAGCGCAGCCCCCGCTACCAATTCACAGACAAGGCAGAACGTGATCTCGAAGGTATCATTGACTATACCGTCCAGGAATGGGGAGCCGCTCAAGCCAATACCTACCTTGACGGCCTGGAAACACGCGCACAACTCCTTGCTGAAAATCCAGACCTGGGAACAGCACGCGAGACAATTTCCAAGGGGCTACTCAGCTTCCCTTATGAAAGCCATATTCTGTATTACAAAAAACACACCGGTGATATCGTGATTGTACGTGTACTCCATCAACATATGGATCCGGTGAAGCACCTCTGATTCTGTAGGTGTGCTGCTGTACGATGGTGATGAAACCATGCTTCTCGGTAACAACCTGTGGGCTGCTCCCCTGTCCACACTCTGGGGCGCGTAAAGCGGTCATCAATATGCTCGATCAGCCGAGCGAAAAAATACCATGACAGCACCAATCTGCCTCTCATGGTATCGCCGCTTTTTGCGTTACAGCCCGTAGGAAATACCATGAAATATACCATTGATGATGCAGCTCACATCATCAATATGATTGATTTAACCATTATTATTCAATAGGTTATAAATTTCTGTCACTCCCACTCAATCGTCGCAGGCGGTTTGCCGGAGATGTCGTAGGTGACGCGGGAGATGCCGTCGATTTCGTTGATGATGCGGCGGGAGACGTGGTCGAGGAAGTCGTAGGGCAGATGCGCCCAGCGGGCGGTCATGAAGTCGATGGTTTCGACGGCGCGCAGGGCAACGACGTAGTCGTAGCGGCGGCCGTCGCCCATCACGCCGACCGAGCGTACCGGCAGGAACACGGCGAAGGCCTGGCTGACCTTGTCGTATAAATCGTGCTTGTACAGCTCTTCGATAAAGATGTGATCGGCCAGGCGCAGCAGGTCGGCGTATTCCTTTTTGACTTCGCCGAGTATGCGCACACCAAGACCGGGGCCGGGGAACGGGTGGCGGTAGACCATCTCGGATGGCAGGCCGAGTTCGACGCCGATTTTTCGCACTTCGTCCTTGAACAGTTCGCGCAGCGGCTCCACCAGTTTCAGTTTCATGTCTTCGGGCAGGCCGCCAACATTGTGGTGCGATTTAATCAGGTGTGAATTTTTGCTGCCGGCCGATTCGATGACATCGGGATAAATCGTGCCCTGCGCCAGCCAGTTGGCGGTGGTGAGCTTGCCGGCTTCTTCTTCGAAAATTTCGATGAACACACGGCCGATGATTTTGCGTTTTTGTTCCGGGTCGGCAACGCCCTTGAGCTCATCCAGAAAACGCTGTTCGGCGTCGACGCGAATGACTTTCACGCCCATGTTCTCGGCGAACACCGCCATCACCTGATCGCCTTCCTTGTAACGCAGCAAGCCGTTGTCGACAAACACGCAGGTGAGCTGGTCGCCGATGGCGCGATGCAGCATGGCGGCAACCACCGAAGAATCGACGCCACCTGAGAGACCGAGTATTACTTCATCGCCGCCCACCTGTTCGCGAATCCGCATGATGCTGTCTTCGATGATGTTATCTGGCGTCCAGTCCGCTGCGCAGCCGCAAATCTCATGCACGAAACGCGACAGGATGCGCTCACCCTGTTTGGTATGGGTGACTTCGGGATGAAACTGCAAGCCGTAAAAGCCACGGCTTTCATCGGCGATGCCCGCCAGCGGCGCATTGTCGGTGCTGGCAATGCAGACAAAACCTGGCGGCAGCTCATCAACGCGGTCGCCGTGGCTCATCCACACATCCAGATAGGCGCGCCCGTGTTCATCGACGTGATCCTCAATATCGGTGAGCAGCTTGCTGTGGTTGCGCGCGCGCACCTGGGCGTAGCCGTATTCGTGGTGCTCGGCATTGCTGACCTTGCCGCCGAGTTGCGCCGCCATGGTTTGCATGCCGTAGCAAATGCCCAGCACCGGTACCCCCAGCTTGAACACGACATCCGGCGCCACCAGGGTGTCATCGGCAGTCACCGACTCCGGGCCGCCGGACAGGATGATGCCCTTGGGCTGAAACGCGGTGATTTCATCATCCGACATGCCGGTGTGGTGAATTTCACAATACACCCCGGCCTCGCGCACACGGCGCGCAATCAGCTGTGTGTATTGCGAACCAAAGTCGAGAATCAATATCCGGTCGGAGTGAATGTCATGCATAGCGATTACTTAATAGAAGACTTATCCGCAAATGAACGCAAATATACGCCAATATTAATTTTGTTATTAGCGTCTATTGGCGTTCATTTGCGGAAAAAATTAAGTCAGAGATGATTCAGGAAGACCGGTAATTGGGCGCTTCCTTGGTAATGGTCACATCATGCACGTGCGACTCCTGCATGCCGGCGCCGGAGATGCGTACAAACTCGGGTTTGGTGCGCATTTCCTCAATGTTGGCGCAGCCGACATAACCCATGCTGGAGCGCAGGCCGCCGAGCATCTGGTGCACAATGGCCGACATCGGCCCCTTGTAGGCAACGCGGCCTTCGATACCTTCCGGCACCAGTTTATCGGTACCCTCGGCGCTGTCCTGAAAGTAGCGGTCGCTGGAGCCTTTTTTCATCGCCCCCAGCGAGCCCATGCCGCGATAGGATTTGTAGGAACGGCCCTGGTACAGAATCACTTCGCCCGGCGCTTCCTCGGTGCCGGCCAGCATGCTGCCCACCATGATGCAATAACCACCGGCGGCGATCGCTTTCGCCATGTCGCCGGAATAGCGGATACCGCCATCGGCAATCAATGGCACGTCCGTGCCTTGCAGCGCCTTGGCGACATTGGAAATCGCGGAAATCTGTGGCACGCCGACCCCGGCGACAATGCGGGTGGTGCAAATCGAACCCGGCCCGATACCCACCTTGACGCCATCGGCGCCCGCGTCCACCAGCGCTTTGGCGGCGGCGCCGGTGGCGATGTTGCCACCGATCACCTGCACATCGTAATGTTTTTTCACCCAGGCGACCCGATCCAGCACCGCCTGCGAATGGCCGTGCGCGGTGTCGACCACCACCACGTCGACGCCGGCGTTCACCAGCGCCTCAACGCGCTCCTCGGCGCCCTCGCCGGTGCCCACCGCCGCGCCCACGCGCAGGCGCTCGTGCTCGTCCTTGCAGGCATTCGGGTAGTCGGTGGATTTCTGGATGTCTTTCACCGTAATCATGCCGCGCAGCTCGAAGGCGTCATTCACCACCAGCACGCGCTCGATGCGGTGCTTGTGCAACAGCGCCAGCACATCGTCCTTGGTGGAGCCTTCCGGCACGGTGACCAGCTTGTCTTTCGGCGTCATGATGGCGGAAACCGGCTGTTCCAGATTGGTTTCAAAACGCACATCACGGCTGGTGACCAGGCCGACCAGTTCCTTGCCGCGTGTCACCGGCATGCCGGAAATATTGTATTGCTGGCGCAGCTCCAGCACTTCGCGCACGCTCATCTCGGGCGACACCGTGACCGGGTCGTTAATCACACCGCTTTCATATTTTTTGACTTTATTGACCTGCGCCGCCTGCTCCGCCGCGGTCATGTTCTTGTGAATGATGCCGAGGCCACCTTCCTGCGCCAGCGCAATCGCCAGCCGCGACTCAGTCACCGTGTCCATCGCCGCAGACAACAGGGGAATATTGAGCTGGATGCCGCGCGTCACCCGGGTCACGAGCTCCACATCCTTTGGCATGATACTGGAGTGCGCGGGAACCAGTAACACATCGTCAAAAGTGAGGGCTTCTTCGACTATTCGCATGCGGGTTCCTGCTGAATGGTAAAAGCCCGCCATTATAGGCCGCCGCACCTGACGGGTAAACCGTGCGCGGCCTGAAATTGCAAAAAAACGCCGCTTGCAAGCCCGCCGCGAGAGGAATATAAATAGCCTTCAGCCGTCTATCGGAATCTGCTTTTTCACAAGCCAACCAACGGGAGTCATACAATAATGAAAGCAAAAATCATACTCACCTCCGCCATCGCCGCTCTGGCGCTGAATCTGGGCGCCGCGCAGGCGGACGAATGGGATCACCTGGCCATCGTGGACAAAATCGACAGCGCCAAGGCCGAGCTGAAAAAGGCCAAGGCGCTGGGGTTTGAATGGCGCGACACCGGCAAGCTGCTGAAAAAAGCCGAAAAAGCCAGCAAGGCCGGCGACTATGACAAAGCGCAAAAACTAATCGCGAAAGCCCGAAAACAGGCGCAACTGGCGGTTATTCAGGCCGCCGACCAGCACAACGCCGGGCCGCGCAAGGTTTATTAACAGCCTGTTAACTTGCCCCTGACAACCGGCTCCGCCAGCGGAGCCGGTTTTTTTATGCCCGCTGGCTTTTCGGGCGGCTGTATTTCGACGCCGCCCGTGTCACAATCCGCGCATGCAAGCAGCCAGCAAGAATATTTACACCGTCACCGACCTCAACCGCCGCGTCGCCAGCCTGCTGGAGCAGGAATTCGCCTGGGTGTGGGTGGAAGGGGAAATCTCCAACCTCGCCAGCCCCGCCTCCGGCCACATCTATTTCAGCCTGAAAGACAGCGGCGCGCAGCTGCGTTGCGCCATGTTCCGCAGCCGCAGGCGCGAGCTGGATTTCGAACCGGAGCACGGTTTGCAGGTGGTGGTGCGCGGCAAGGTCAGCCTGTACCAGCCGCGCGGCGATTTCCAGCTGATTGTCGACCGCATGGAGCCGGCTGGCGCCGGGCTGTTGCAAAAGCAGTTCGAGGCGCTGAAAAACAAGCTGGCGGCCGAAGGCCTGTTCGACCCCGCCCGCAAACAGCCCATACCGGAACTGCCGCAGGGCATCACCGTGATTACCTCGCCCACCGGCGCGGCGATTCGCGATGTGCTCAGTGTGATTGGCCGCCGCTTTCCCTCGATTCCGGTGCGGCTTTATTCCGTACCAGTACAGGGCGAGGCCGCCGCTCCCGCCATCGCGCAGGCGCTGGCGCGCGCCGACGCCGACCCGGGCTGTGATGTGATTCTGCTGGTGCGCGGTGGCGGCTCGCTGGAGGATTTATGGGCCTTTAACGAAGAAACGGTAGCGCGCGCCATTGCCGATTGCGGCGCCCCGGTGGTGAGCGGCGTCGGCCACGAAACCGATTTCACCATCGCCGACTTTGCCGCCGACCTGCGCGCCGCCACGCCTTCCGCGGCGGCTGAAGCCGTCACCCCCGACCAGCAAAGCTGGCTGCAAACCATGGACTGGTATCAGAGCCGTTTGCAGCAGTTGATGCAAGCCCACCAGCATCACCAGCGCCAGCAACTGGGCTGGCTCAGCGCGCGGCTGCAGCAACAACACCCGCTGGCGCGACTGACCCGCAGCCGCACGCATCTGGAGCAGCTTGGCAGCCGCCTGCAAGCCGCCAGCCACCATATTCTGCTAAGCAAAACCTCGCAATGGCAGCGACTGCACAGCCGCCTGTTGCAGCAATCCCCCGTCCGCCGCATCAGCCAGACCCGGCATCGCCTGCAACTGCTGTGGCAAGGTCTGCGTCACAGCATCGAACAGGACTTGCAAACGCGACAGGCCAGACTGGCGCGTCAGGCTGGCGCCTTGCAGGCGCTGAGTCCGCTGCAAACCCTGGCGCGGGGCTATTCCATCACCACCGATGAAGCCGGCCACGCCATTATCGACGCCAGCCGCCTCAAACCGGGGCAGCAGCTGCGCACCCGCCTGCACCGCGGCGGCTTCAGCAGCCAGGTGATGGCCATCGACAAAGCGGAAAAAACAGACTGAATCCACAAAACAACCACTTAGCGGGCTGCTGGCGGGCAAATGTCTTTCCCGCTTCCAATCTGGCGGAAATGGTTTATGCTCTATAGCTTGCACCGACAGCGTTTTCTGTGATAAACAGTCGCGCTCGAAACAATACACGGTCAGCAGCGCAACATTGAATCCGTTTTTGCTGTCCCATATATTGAACTGAACAGATTTTTTTACCGGAGTTTTTCATGGCTGAAGCAGCGCTACAAATTACCAACAATTTCAAACCCTACAAGCCGAAAAAGGGTGAGGAATACATGTCTGAAGCGCAGTTGGAACACTTCACCAACATCCTCAACGCGTGGAAACAGGAACTGATGGATGAAGTGGATCGCACGATGGATCACATGAAAGACGAAGCCGCCAACTTCCCGGACCCGGCCGACCGCGCCACCCAGGAAGAAGAGTTCAGCCTCGAACTGCGCGCCCGCGACCGCGAACGCAAGCTGATTAAAAAAATCAACGAATCTCTGGAAGCCATCGCCAACGGCGAATACGGCTACTGCACCACCTGCGGAGTTGAAATCGGCCTCAAACGCCTGGAAGCGCGGCCCACCGCAACCCAGTGCATTGACTGCAAGAGCCTGGACGAAATCAAGGAAAAACAGATCAAGGGCAAGTGAATTTTGCCTCGCTGCAAAACACCAAAACCGGAGCCTGTCTCCGGTTTTTTTATTTTTGCCACAGAGCGCACAGAGGACACGGGGATTGTAATAAATTCACCACAGAGACACGGAGTCACGGAGGACACCAGTTTTTTATTGTAGGAGCGGCTTTTAGCCGCGAATATGCGATTTCAACAAATTCAGCGTTTGTGGATAGCATCATTCGCGGCTGAAGCCGCTCCTACGATTCAACTCTCAGTATTCTCTGTACCTTTGTTGCAATTATTGTTCCTGTCATCCCGAGCGCAACCGAGAGAGCTCGCGCCACAAGCCGTGCTCTGTGAGATTTCTCTCTGCGGTCGAAATGACACCACAACACAAAAAAAACCTCCGTGAACTCTGTGTGCTCTGTGGCAAAAAAAACAATCTCCCAAGACTGCGTTACAATCGCGCCATGACGTCTGTTCCCTACATTGGCCGCTTCGCGCCCTCGCCAACCGGGCCGATGCACTTTGGCACGCTGATTGCCGCTGTCGCCAGTTACCTGCGCGCGCGGGCGCAGGGTGGACAATGGCTGGTGCGCATGGAAGACGTGGATGTGTATCGCAAGGTGGCGGGCGCGGATACACAAATCCTGCAATCACTGGAAGCGTTTGGTTTTGAATGGGACGGCGAGGTGCTGTATCAAACCACGCGCACTGAAGCGTATGAAGCGGCGCTGCAACAACTGAAACAACAACAGCGTGTTTACCCCTGCACCTGTTCTCGCAAACAACTGGCGCGGCAGACCGGCGAGTGGTCGCCGGTGTATCCCGGCGCCTGCCGCAACAAAACGGACTGGTCTATCGAAGACTATTCCATTCGTATCAAAACCCCGGATGAAACCATTCGTTTCACAGACGCATTATTCGGTGAGCAGCAACAAAACCTCGCGCGTGAAGTCGGCGACTTTGTCATCAAGCGCCGTGATGGCGTGTTTGCCTATCAACTGGCGGTGGTGGTGGATGACGCCTGGCAAGGCGTAACCGAAGTGGTGCGCGGCACCGATTTAATCGACTCGACTGCACGGCAGATATTATTGCAACGTGAGCTGGGGCTGGCGACGCCAGCCTATTTTCACTTTCCAGTCGCTGTGGATGCGAAAGGCGACAAACTCAGCAAATCGTCGGGCGCCAGCATGATGGATGACAGCAAACCGCTTGTCTCGCTGAACGCCGCATTGCAGTTTCTGGGACAACAAGCGGTTGAAGCAGACAGGCTGGACGATTTCTGGCGCCAGGCTATTGCAGAATGGAACAGCGAAGCGATACCCAAACGAATCACTGTGTGCGTCGCATCCTGACAACCGTTTTTCAAACTCGCACCAGACCCAGCTCGTCCGCCAGTTGCTGCGCAATGTATTCAATCTGTTCGGCTGAATACACTTCATCGCATTGCCTTCCCCACACCACATCCGGCCAGCAATAATCCTGTTGGCTGCGACCAACAACATGGACATGCAGTTGCGAAACGATATTGCCGATGGCGGCGATATTTAACTTGTCAATTTCGAAATGGTTGCGAACAAACCCGCCAAGTTGATTGATTGTTTTTAACAACTGTTGCTGCTGTTCGATCGGCAGGTCAATCATTTCTGTTTGCGTGGTGTGCGGCGCCAGAATAAACCACGGCGCGCCAGCGTTACGATGAAGCAGCACATCGCATTCATCCAGATAACCCAGCACATGGCAATCCCGCAATAAGCGCGCATCCAGTTCAAAACGCTGTTTCATCTATGACTCACTTTTTGTTGTTCACGATGCATGGCCCGTCGCCGCTTGCAAAGGCTACACCAGTTTGCGTTATACTTGTCAGCCTGTGACCATCAGGCTTGACCAACAAACATAACTAACTGTTTTACAAGGATAAATAACGTGTCCGATAAAGCTTCCAGCAGTGATATCAATTCCGTTTTAATCGAAAACCGCCAGTTTCCGCCCTCCGGGGAGTTCGCCAGCCGGGCGCGTATCCAGGCCGATGACATGGCCGCCCTGCACCGCAAGGCGGAGGAGGATTACGAAGGCTTCTGGGCGGATCTGGCGCGCGAGCACATCCAGTGGAGCAAACCATTCAGCAATGTGCTGGATGACAGCAACGCGCCGCATTATCAATGGTTCAATGATGGCGAGATGAATGTCAGCGCCAACTGCATCGACAAACACCTTGCGGACAAGGCAGGCAAGCACGCCATTATCTTTGAAGGCGAACAGGGCGACATCCAAAAAATCACCTATCAGCAACTGCACGACATGGTGTGCCAGTTTGCCAACGGGCTCAAGGCCAAAGGCATCAAGAAAGGCGACCGCGTCATTATCTACATGCCGATGGCGCCGGAAGCGGTGGTGGCGATGCAGGCCTGCGCGCGCATCGGCGCGATTCACTCGGTGGTGTTCGGCGGCTTCTCCGCCGAGTCCCTGCGCGACCGCATTGAAGACGCTGGCGCCGTGATGCTGATTACTGCCGATGGCGGCCACCGCGGCGGCGGCATTGTCGAACTCAAGCAGGCCGCCGACAAGGCGCTGCAAAGCGGCTGCGACACATTAAAAAATGTCGTGGTGCTGAAACGCACCGGCCACGAAGTCAACATGCAGGCGGGCCGCGACCACTGGTGGTATGACGTTATCGATGGCCAGCCCACCGAATGCGAACCCGAAATGGTCAACGCCGAGCACCCGCTGTTTTTGCTCTACACTTCCGGCTCCACCGGCAAGCCCAAGGGCATTCAACATTCCAGCGCGGGTTATCTGCTCAATGCCGTCATCACTAACCTGTGGGTGTTTGATTTGCAGGATGAGGATATTTTCTGGTGCACCGCCGATGTCGGCTGGATTACCGGGCACACCTATGTCGCCTACGGCCCGCTGGCGGCGGGTGGAACCGTGGTGATGTACGAAGGCGCGCCGGTGGTGCCGGACGCCGGCCGCTTCTGGAAAATCTGCGAGCAGCACAAGGTCACCGTGTTCTATACCGCGCCGACCGCGATACGCGCGCTGATGAAATTCGGCGACGACTTCCCAAACAGCTATGACCTGTCGCGCATCCGTCTGCTGGGCACCGTGGGCGAGCCTATCAACCCGGAAGCCTGGATGTGGTATCACCGCGTCATCGGCAAGGAGCGTTGCCCCATTGTCGACACCTGGTGGCAGACCGAAACCGGCGCCAACATGATTGCGCCGATTCCCGGCGTGGTCGCCACCAAACCCGGCTCCTGCACCCTGCCGCTGCCCGGCATTATGGCCGATGTGGTCAACGAGGACGGCGAATCCATCACCGAAGCCAACACCGGCGGTTACCTGGTCATCAAAAAACCGTTCCCCTCACAACTGCGAACCATCTGGGGCGACGACCAGCGCTTCCGCGACACCTATTTTCCCAAGTTCGACGGCAAGTACTATCTCGCCGGCGACAGCGCGCGCAAGGACGAAGACGGTTATTTCTGGATCATGGGCCGCATCGACGATGTGGTCAACATCTCCGGCCACCGCCTCGGCACCATGGAAGTCGAATCAGCGCTGGTGGCGCACCCGCGCGTGGTCGAAGCCGCCGTGGTCAGCCGCCCGCATGAAGTCAAGGGCGAGGCCATCGTCGCCTTCGTGATTTGCCAGGGCGAACGCCCGACCGGCGACGAGGCCGAACAGATGGAGCAGGAACTGCGAAACTGGGTGGGCGAACAGATCGGCTCCATCGCCAAGCCCGAAGAAATCCGCTTCGCCGACGGCCTGCCCAAAACCCGCTCCGGCAAAATCATGCGCCGCCTGCTGCGCGCCATCGCGCGCGGGGAAGACATCACCCAGGACACCTCAACGCTGGAGAACGAGAACGTGGTGTTGCAGTTGCAGGGCAAGGCGTAGATCCAGCGTTATTCGGTTTCCGGACAGTTGGGATGAAAGCGCTCTGGCTGACCGTTTTTGCCGCGGCCTTTATCTGGTCGGCAATCGAGCCGAAAGACCGCTTCACCTGGCTGCTTGAAGTACTGCCTGCGATCATTGCAGTTGTTGTGCTGGCCGTCAGTTACCGGCGCTTTCCGCTGACGCTACTGGTGTATACCCTGATTTTGTCGCACTGCATCATCCTGATGGTGGGCGGGCATTACACCTATGCCGAAGTGCCGCTGTTTGACACGCTAGGCGAAATCATGGGCTGGTCGCGCAACAACTACGACAAGCTGGGTCACTTCGCACAGGGTTTTGTGCCAGCCATGGTGGCGCGCGAAATTGTGATTCGCAAACACATTATCAATGGCCGGGGCTGGCGCTTTTTCTTCATCGTATCTTTTTGTCTGGCGGTTAGCGCATTTTATGAACTGGTGGAGTGGTGGGTGGCGCTGGCGACTGGCGACAATGCCGAAGCCTTTCTCGGCGCCCAGGGTTATGTGTGGGACACCCAGTCTGACATGGCGATGGCCTTGCTGGGCGCAAGCAGCGCGCTGTTGTTGCTGGGGCGCTGGCACGACCGGCAATTGCTGCAACGGCATTTTGTCTGAAGCACAATAGA
The DNA here is from genome assembly GCA_026995045.1 of Gammaproteobacteria bacterium. GTDB lineage: Bacteria > Pseudomonadota > Gammaproteobacteria > SZUA-229 > SZUA-229 > S139-92. The sequence goes on from JALWPK010000100.1 coordinate 11,951, forward strand.
GCAGTTTCATGCATCGCGCGCCCGGCATGCTGTCATCACATGCCGGGCTGCGAGCTGACTGCCGGATTATTTCACGCCAACAGCCACCAGCATTTCACACGGCCCTTCAAACTGACCGTTGCTCTCAAACTGGCGCAGGGCTTCCTCGATTTCCTGCCAGGTCTCGTCCTTTTCGGCATCGGACATGGCCGCCATCATCTGATGCAAAGCGCCGAAAGATTCCTGCTCGAACTGCAGGCATTCCGCTGCGGAACCGACCCGCACCGGCGCGTCGATGGCGACGACTTCAATATCGCGCAAACCGGCGCGGCTGAAAATATCGATCAGGATATCCGCACTTCCAAGACTGAACGGACCAGGTTGGCCAGGAAGCGGCGCAGGCAAGTTGGCGCGGCGGCGGATGATGGAAACCGGAATCGAGAAGAACGGGTTGGCCTCGGCGGTGGAATACACCATCGCGCCGATTTTGCCACCGGTTTTCAGTTGCTGTTTCATGCCTTGCAGCGCTTTTTGCTGATCCGGAAAATAAATCAGCCCCACACGCGAGATAACCGCATCAAACGGATTCGCCTTGAGTTCATCCAGGCATTCGCCGTCGATGGCGCACACCTCGATATTGTTGAGACCGGCAAGCTGTGCAGCATTGCTGGCGTATTTCAGGATTTCAGGTGAAATGTCGGTCGCCAGCACATAACCCTGTTCACCAACACGCCGGGCTGTGGTGATGGTCTGCTCACCGGCGCCGGCAGCGACATCCAGCACACGGCTGCCCTGCTGCACATCACACATGTCGAGCATGGTTTCTGTCGCCGGCCCCAGCCAGCGGTTCAGCAGCGGCCCCCAGCGGTGCCAGGCTTCGGCGGCGCTGTTCCATTGTTGCAGGGTGGTTTGCTTGTATTGTTCAGCATCGAATTTCGGGGGATTGGTTGTCATGGCATTGTCCTCTCTGTGGTGTTGTTTTTACCTCAGAGCCAGTATATTCTGACGAAATATGCATACAATTCCCGATTTCAGCAAACATTATGTGCAAAAATGCACGGGCGTGAAAGAGAAAATACACCATGAACTGGGATGACATGCGCCTGTTTCTGGCCGTGGCGCGCACCGGCTCAATCAGTGGCGCCGCCAGACAGCTTGATGTGCAGCATTCGACAGTGTCCAGGCGCTTGCGCCAGATGGAGCAGCAGCTGGGCACACGCCTGGTTGAGCGCAAACAGGGCGGCTACGAGCTGACCGCCGCTGGTGACCGCATGCGGCAGGCGGCCGAGCGCATGGAAAGTGAAGTGCTGTCGGTGGATGGCGTGGTGCTGGATAAAGACCAGAAACTGACCGGCCCGTTGCGGGTCACCGCCATCAACAACATGGCCTCATCTGTGCTGATGCCGATGTTCGCCCGGTTTTCACAGCAACATCCCGATGTGCAACTGCACATCATTGTTTCCAATATGGACGCCAGTCTGCCGCAACGCGAAGCGGACATTGCCATTCGTCTGACCAACAGCCCCGGCGACACCCTGATTGGCGCGCGCGCGGCGACCGTTGCTTCAGCGGTATACGGCAGCGCCGAATACCTGAAAACGCTCAAAGCCGAAAACAGTGAACCTGTCTGGCTGGGGGTAAACTGCTGTCATTTTCATCGCAGCTGGACGCGGCAGAACTGTCCACAACACGCACACCGGTTTTACAGCGACGATACCCTGTTGACGCAATCAGCCTTGCGCGCGGGACTGGGCGTTTCCTACCTGCCCTGTTTCATGGGCGACGCCGATAATGCCCTGGCGCGCTGGCGCGAACCGGATCCGGCGCATAATCTGGGGCTGTGGATTCTGATGCACCCGGATCTGAAACACACTGCGCGCGTGCTGGCGTTTCGCGAGCACATGCTGAACGAAATCAGGCAATCAAAAGCCGTTTTTGAAGGCAAATAACAGTGGCCTGTTATTCCTGCAGTTTGACTTTATCCAGCCGCACACTGCGCCGCTCCGCGCCCTTGCTGAACTGAAACTCGAAAAACTCTTCGCCGTTTCGGGCAAATACGTTCAGCGGAATCACTTGCGCGGTTTTCCATTTGTCATCAATCATCAACTCAACCGTGATGGGTTCGCGTTTGACAATCGCCGCCTCGAAGCGGTCATGGATGCCGCAATCGACCGGCTGGTAATCGGTGACCGGCATTACGGCAAACTCGCCGGATGGGTGAACACCCAGTCGTTGTTCTTCACCGGAGTGTGGCAGCTGGTGCAAACCTGCGCGCCTTTTTCAAACGGCTTTTGTTCCAGCCCGACCCAGCGCGCCCAGCCCCAGCCGTAGGTATCCTTGTATTTTTTTGCATCCTTGAACATAAACTCGGCATGCACAAACGTGCCGGGAGCCTGCGCCGCCTGCCAGGTTTCGTGCTGCGCGTCTTTCCACACTACCTTGCCCAGTATCGCGCCATCTGGCCACGGATTGGTTTTGCCCTCGCGCGCGGCCTTCACCGCAATATCATTGCCCAGAATGGTGCGCAGGGTTTTGTTGTCGGTGCGATGTGACACGGCAATGGTGGCCCAATTTTGCCAGCCCTCGGGATAAGCGATGCCATGCGATGGCCCGGGCGCGCCGGCGATGGCTGTACTCGCCGCCAGCGATAATAGACCTGCGTATAATAGTGTTTTCATGCTTGTCTCCCGAAAGAGTTTGTTGTCATCCGCGAATTGTACTCCTTTACCCGTTCGCGGTCAGCATGGCTATGTTTCATTCGTTCTCATGAGCCAGCCTGACTGACTCCACGCCTGTGTCGCTGCACTGTACGCTGACCGTTATCGGTCGACAGCAAACCTGACAATCCTCGATATAGCTCTGCTCAGCAACCGAGCAATCGATGACCAGCTCGATTGGCTCGCCGCAGTAAGGACAGGTTTGCTGGATGATGTCTGTGTACATGGCCTGGCCATTGTATAACCATGCCGGTGTTTGTACAGCCAGAGCCAGTATTGGCGCGATTTCAACAACACGCTGCTTGTTCGCGGCTGAAGCCGCTCCTACGATACGCTCTGGTAGGAGCGGCTTCAGCCGCGAACCACGCTATATCCACACAGCATCCCAGTGAGAATAATCACCAATATTGGCAGCCAGCCCCGCCCTCAACGGATTGGCAATGAGATAACGGGCCACCGCCTTGATATTCTCTTCCTTCCGCAAGGCATGGTCGTGAAAGCCTTTTTGCCATAATGGCCCCGACCTTCCTGTGGCTTCATTGATACGTTTGGCGCTACGCCCTTTTAGCAGTCTGACGGTTTCTGACAGCGATGACGGTCGCAACACAAACAACCAGTGCAGGTGATCCGGCATCACCACCCAGGCCAGCGAATCCAGTGACTGCTCATGATGCAATCGATACAGTTCCTTCACCAACAGCCTGACGGTATACAGGTTTGAGAACACCGGTTTGCGATGGTGAGTGACTGCGGTGATGAGATAGGGTCTGCCGGGTTCTGAAAGCCGGGCTTTTCTCAGTGCATTGCCGTGATAATGCATGCGCCATCCTTGTGCTTTTGTGTGGATTGAGGTTTTGTTCGCGGCTGAAGCCGCTCCTACGATAATAGGGGGTTTTGTCACATTTATGCACCCCTCTTTTCGGACTCGCCGCAGACTTAGCGGATAAGCATCAGGCTGAGTTCTGGCCAATAGGTAATAATCAGCACCGCGATAATCAATATCAACATGAACGGAATACTGGCGGCATACAGCTCGGTTACCGGTTTGTGGAAACGGTAACTGGCGATAAACAGGTTCATGCCGACCGGTGGCGTGAAATATCCTATCTGCATGTTGGCGAGAAAGATGATACCGAGATGGATTGGGTGAATGCCATAACCTACCGCCATCGGCAACAGCAAGGGCACAATAATCACCAGCGCGGAGAACACATCGAGTATCATGCCAAGCAACAGCAAAAACACATTCAGCAAAACCAGAAAGGTCATTTTGCTGTCAATATGCTCGCGCACAAACTCAAACAGCTTGTTAGGCACTTCAGCATCAATCAGATAATTGGTGGAGGCCAGTGACACGCCCAGTATCACCAGCACACCGCCGACCACAACCATGGAATCACGCATGATGTCAGGCAGTTTTTTCAACGGCACTTCACGCAGAATGACCACTTCCACAATCAGCACATACATCACCGCCACCGCAGCGGCTTCTGAAATCGCGAAATAGCCGGTGTATATGCCGCCAATCAGAATAAACGGCATCGGCAGCTCCCACAGGGATTCCTTCAGCGCCGCGACCAGTTTCCGCATGCTGAAAGCACTGCGCGCGATGCACGCGCCATCACGCGTGCTGACATATACTGTCCACGCCGTCAGCAACAGCAGCATCAGCAGTCCTGGCAACAAGCCGGCGATAAACAGATCATCAATGGCGACCGCTTCACCCACATCCATTTGTTGCGCAATCACGCCGTACAATATCAGGGCAATCGACGGCGGGAACAGCAAACCCAGACTGCCCGATGAAGTAATCAAACCAAGATTGAATTTTTCCGGGTAGCCCGCCTGTTTCATCGCCGGATACAGAATCGCGCCCAGTGCGATAATGGTAGCGCCAGAGGCGCCGGTCAGCGCAGTAAAAAAGGCGCATGCGAACAGGGACACTATCGCCAGACCACCCGGCATCCAGCCTAGTAGCGCATCGGTCAGGCGCACCAGGCGTTCAGACGCGCGGCTTTCGCCCAGCACATAACCGGCCAGGGTGAACAATGGAATCGCCACCAGAATCGGCGTGTCGACAATGCGGTAAATCTCGATAGCAATCACCGACAGGTCGACATCGGCGCGGGAAAAACCGTACAACGCGCTGGTGGCGATAATCACAAACAAGGGCACGCCCATGATAATGAGCAGCGCCATGATGGCCATGCCGGTCAACATCGTTTTCTGTCCGGTAGCGCGCTGGCGGGTTCAGGCGGGTAGAGAAACAACATCAAATAGCGCAACGCCATCAAGGCGAAACCTACCGGGATAATGACCGCAGTCAACCAGGAAGGTACGCCATGAAAGGCGATGGTGTGATATTCGTATTCCATTAACACGAAGCGCGCCGCGTGCCAACTGATCAAGGCGCACACGGCGATGCTGAAGGCATAAACAAAACGCTGTATGCAGTGGCAAACCTGGTCTGAAAAATAGCGGGTGAAATAATCGATGCGAATATGATTGTCCGTGCGTGTGGCGATCACCGCGCCCGCCAGCACCACCCACAGCACCATCACGCGCAGTAATGGATCCGCCCATACGATGCCGGCGTCAAATACATTGCGGTATACGATTTGCGCCACCGCCAGCCCCACCATCACCGTTAGCATCAACACTAGAAACCCGTCCTCGAGTTTGTTGATCAAGCGGATGATGCGGTTTGCCATGCTGGACGGTGGCCGGATATTATTTGGCGGAATGCACAGTTTTCAGGTTTTTCATCAAGGCGTCGTAAACCGGGCGGGAATAACGGTTTTTCTGCTCCAGTTCACGCATGGCCTCATCGCCGATTTGCCGCCAGTCGTGTAAGGCTGACGGCTTCAGGCTGACAAACTCGACGCCCTGATTGATCAACGCCTGTCTGGCGGCGATATTATCCTTGCGGTTCTGCGCATCAATTTTTTTGAAAGTCTCGCCCATAATGCGGCGCACCGTGGCCTGATCCTGCGGTTTGATTTTGTTGAATGCTTTTTTGCTTATCACCATCAGGGCGGAATAATAGGTCAACGGCACATCAATGACATAGTTGATTTTGGTGTGCCACTGCAATGCAAGCGCGCCAATCGGTGAGGTGATCACGGTGTCAATCAAGCCGGTCTGCAAACCAGTCATAACATCTGACAACGGCAGGGTGACAGGTGAAATGCCGGCATGGCTGAAAACCACTTCGCCTACCTCATTGCCTGATGGTATCCACACTTTTTGATGGCGCACATCGTCGACTGTGTTCAGCTTCTCATCCGACATCATATAGGAGAAACCGCCTTCCGCCAGACCAAATGACACATAACCCTTGTCTTCCAGGTCAGCCAGTATTTTTTCATCCAGCTGACTGCGCACACGATCCACCTGCTCCAGTGAGGAGAACAGAAATGGCAAACCATAGATGCTGACATCAGGATGGATAGCCGCCAATGAACCGGCTGTAATCGCCCCCCCCTGCAACTGGCCAATGCGCATTTTGCGCAATACATTTTCATCATTGCCCATCACCCCACCAGGATAGAACTTGAACACTACCCGTCCATCGGTTTCCTGTTTGATCTGCTTTGCGCCTTCGCGCATCATTTTCATCCAGCTGGTTCCATCCGGCGAAATAGTGGCGATCTTGAATACCTTGGCCTGCACCGGTAAAACCAGCGCCAAAAGAATGATGAGCAGACTGAATTGTTGTTTTGGTTTCATTAGAGTTCACCTGTGTTCCGGCTGGCGTTTCGCCCTTTTCCTCACCACATGCTCCCACGTTGCGGCAGCGCCGTTTCAGAAATAATCATCTGCATTGGCCAGCAAAACTTTAGCTTTTTGTTTTGCGATGACATCCACCAGCCGCCGTGGCGACTGGCTGATGTCCGCCGCCAGGATTTCCTTGAGCAGCCTGTCATGCAGTGGGCGGTCAAACACCAGCCGCGCATATTTTTCCGCATAAAACAGCATCGCCATCAAATTGCTGCGTTTGGAGATCTTCAGCGCTTTTTTGAAATGCTTCTCGGCCAATGCCGGCTTGCCGCCCATCGCCGGCGGCAACAGGGACTGCATCACCCCCATGTAAACATGGGCATCGCCATTGTTAATGCCTTCATCCAGTTGCAACACCCGCTGAATGACCGCTTTGACTTTTGGCAATTCCGCCACCGCGTTCCAGTCCGCGCTGTTGGCTTCCACCACACCGGCCCATGTGCTACCCAATGTAAACAGCAAGGGGGCGTCTGGCTTGCTGAATTTTTTCAGGGATTGCTCGAACTGCGCGTAGGAAGCGTTTTTCAGATTACAGGCTGTGACATTCTCGTTGCCCACGCGTAGACAAAGTGCGCGGTGCGCATAGGTGAAAGCCCGCTTTGCCAGCTTTTTTTTGCGTTCAGCGCTGTCAACAAAGACTGATGCGTACGAACCATATAACCGCGCTGCAGACAGCAACAGGTCAACATTGGTGTCATCACCCCGCACCATGCTGTCGACTAGCACCAGGTAAGCGGGCAAGGCCTGCCGGATGGTTTCCGGGTCGTCATGCCGCTGAATGGTGGCGGACAGATCTTCCGCAAAATCTTTTTTGGCGCTGGACACCATCTGCCCACAGGCAGTGAGACCGGTCAGCAAGACAATCAACAGGACGGGAAGAAAAACAGGTTTGCGCATAAAGCTTTCCGCTACAAAAAAACAGTGGATAATACTGTGTTTCGAACCTGTTTGACCAGCCAAGTTTCCGGTTTCAGACATATCTGTAACAAATTAAAAAGGCCGGAACTTCCGGCCTTTATTATGACGCTTTGCAGGTCATTCCGTTAATGCAACACGGTTACTGCGCGACAATTTTTTGCAGGCCGGCGACTGAACGCACCCAGGGAGAGGAGCCGATTTTGCTTTCCAGCCCGGCTGCGGCTTCAACAGCTTCGCCGCGACTTTCATGCAGGCTGACCAGCACATAATAAATTTTTCCATCACGGTCTGTTTTGACAATGATTAAATCTTCCAGCCCCTTGCTTTTCTGAAAACGCTCGATGCTTTCAGGCGAAACGCCTGCATAAACCTGCACCGCATAACTGCCGGCCGGCATCGCCATCACTTTTGCTTCACCTGATTGCGGTTCGGCGACAGCAATGGTTTCGGCTTCGACCGCCATCGGTTCGGCGAAGCGCGAGCTGGCGTCTTCAGCGGGAACCGGTTCGGGCTCTGCTACCGGCATCGGCTCCGGCTCGGCGACAACGACTGTCTGCACGGGTTCGGGCTCAATGCTGACTGGCTCATATACCACTTCGTCTGCGGGCGCAGCCTTTTCCGCTGCTGCATGTTTCTCACTCCAGGGTGAGTCATCAGGGCGACTCCACGGAGCCTGGGATGAGCTGCATGCAGCCAGACTAATCAACGCGCCGGCAAGCAGTGCGGCTTTGGGGGTAAAGACGGTTTTCACAGTGGATTCCTCCCTCGCTTATTCTTGTTTGAAGGAAGTGTAGTCCATATCTGTAAAAACGCCTGTTTTCACCCACAAAAAAAGGAGCCGATGGCTCCTTTCTTTGTTTGCCTGTTGTGCGGGTATCAGGCGACAGCTTCTTCCACGGCTTTCATGCTGAGGCGAATACGCCCCTGACGGTCGATTTCCAGCACTTTCACTTTGACCATATCACCTTCCTTGAGTTTGTCGCTGACGTTTTCGACACGCTCTTCGCAAATCTGCGAGATGTGCACCAGACCGTCCTTGCCAGGCAGAATTTCGACAAAGGCGCCGAAGTCCATAATCTTCTTCACGGTGCCGTTGTACACACCGCCGACTTCCGCATCAGAGGTAATCTGTTCGATGCGGGTTTTGGCGTCTTCCGCCGCGGCCAGATCGCTGGAAGCAATCTTGACGTTGCCGTCGTCGTCGATATCAATCGTCGCGCCGGTTTCTTCGGTCAGCTGACGAATCACGGCGCCGCCCTTGCCGATAACATCACGAATCTTGTCGGGATGAATTTTCATTTGCAGGTAACGCGGCGCAAACTGTGACATTTCTGTGCGCGGCGCTTCAATCACCTTGTTCATTTCACCCAAAATATAGAGGCGACCGGCTTTTGCCTGCTCCAGCGCCTGCTGCATGATTTCGCGGGTGATACCCTGAATCTTGATGTCCATCTGCAACGCGCAGATGCCATCAGCGGAACCGGCCACTTTGAAGTCCATATCACCGAGATGATCTTCGTCGCCGAGAATATCGGTGAGCACGGCGAAGTCGTCGCCTTCCTTAATCAGACCCATGGCGATGCCGGCCACCGGCGCCTTGATGGGCACGCCAGCGTCCATCAATGACAGGCTGGTGCCACAAACAGAAGCCATCGAGCTGGAGCCGTTGGACTCGGTGATTTCAGACACCACGCGAATGGTGTACGGAAATTCTTCTTCGGTTGGCATCACACCCAGCACGCCGCGCTTGGCGAGACGGCCATGACCGATTTCACGGCGCTTCGGGCTGCCCACCATGCCGGTTTCACCGACACAGTATGGCGGGAAGTTGTAGTGCAGCATGAACGGTTCGCGGTAGGAGCCATCCAGCGCGTCGATGATTTGTGCGTCACGCGCGGTGCCCAGCGTGGTCACCACGAGCGCCTGGGTTTCGCCGCGGGTGAACAGCGCGGAACCGTGGGTGCGCGGCAATACGCCGGTGCGAACGGTAATAGCGCGCACATCGCTGGTGCTGCGGCCGTCGATGCGCTTTTCGCCTGCGAGAATACGGCCGCGCACGATTTTCTTTTCCAGCTTGCCGAAAGCGGCTTCGACATCGGCCGCGCTCCAGCCACCGTCAGAAGCCAGCGCTTCCACCGCCGCATTGCGCGCGGCTTTGACAGCGTCCTGACGCTGCATCTTGTCTGCAATCTGGTAGGCGTTGGTGAGCGCCTCGGTAGAGAATTCAGCGACTTTTTCAGCCAGGCTTTCATCAGCCGCCGGCGCTTCCCAGTCCCATTTTTCGACGCCGACTTCGTCAGCAAATTCGTTGATCGCCTTGATTACAGTCTGCATCTGCTCATGGCCAAACATGACCGCGCCCAGCATCTGTTCTTCAGTCAGCAGCTTGGCTTCAGATTCCACCATCAGCACGGCGGATTCGGTGCCGGCGACCACCAGGTCAAGATCGGAGCTTTCCAGTTCGGCTTTTGACGGGTTGAGCAGGTATTCGCCATCCTTGAAGCCCACGCGGGCGGCGCCCAACGGACCCTGGAACGGCGCGCCGGAAATCGCCAGCGCGGCGGAAGCGCCGATGATGGACGGGATTTCCGGGTCGATGTCGTCACAGTTGGACAGCACGGTGGCGACAATCTGGGTGTCGTTGCTGAAG
>JALWPK010000101.1 GCA_026995045.1 Gammaproteobacteria bacterium
GTGCTCGAAAGCGGGCCGTTCACGACGCCCGAAAAACCAGCCGAACATGGCGCGGATGTCGCGTAAATCCTGCCAGTTGGGCAGCATGGAGGTGGGCCCGAACCAGCGGAATGTTTTACGCTGAACGACGAAGATGTTATACGCCGCGATGCCTATGTGGATGAAAAAGACCGATAGCCAGATTATCGCCGCTGTTCGGTGTACGATGCCTTCTATCTGTGGGCCACCTAAAATTTCCACCACTATTTTCGCCCAGTGTGTTTGTGAAAACAGCAGTGAAGAGCCGGTTAAAACCAGGGTCATGGTGCTGACCGCAAAAAGCAGGTGGAGAATGCGCCAGGTAGTGGAAAAGCGACGAAAATAGACTGTATCCTCGTCACAGGGCGGTGGGAAATAGCCTTTGCCTGCTTTTCTGTCCTTGTATTCGCGGTAAAACCACAGGGTTACATGGGTCCAGAAAAAGACAAATACGCCTATGATCAGCGCATCCATGAATTTAGCGGTTATCCATAAAGCCGGGTAATGTTCGAAATCATGCGGATTACCATGTGGCTGAAACGACAGAAATCCTTCCGGCGCATTTTTGTGACATTGCTGACAGGTCTTGATACGGTTGGCGGCAAACACCTTTGAGGTCGGATCATCGACTTTTTTGATGGCATGGTTGCCATGACAGTCATAGCATTTGGCGGTATTGGTGAAGCCCAGTTTATTGACCTGGCCGTGATAGGACGCGCGATAGGTTTTCAATTGCTGTTCATGACAGTTGCCACAGTTTTTGGTGATGAGCAACTTGGTTTTATCTTTTTTGGGGGAGTCGATATTATGCGTGGTATGACAATCTGAGCAGACAGCCGCCTTGCTATTCTTGTTTTGCACCACTTCCTTGCCGTGTATGGATGTCAGGTAAGCCTTCTTTTCCCTGGGGTGGCAACGACCGCAGATTTCGGGGATTTTAAGGCGATGTTCCTTGCGTTGTATGCTGCCTAGCGCAGCGACCTGATGAGGCTCATGACAATCGTAACAGGCAGCATTGGTTCTGGATTGATCCGCCAGGCTGGGGCGCGCATGAATCGATTTCATATAGCTGTCGATATTCTTCATGACAATATCGAGATGCTTATATTCAGGCGTTGGACTTGATTGCTGTTTTTTCCATTCCCTGGTGTGGCATTCAATGCAGCTTACGATGATGGGCAGTTTTTCCTGATGTTCGTGGCGCTTGATCTTGACATTGGTGTGGCACTCAACGCAATAGCGCTTTCCATGCACGCTATGCTCGAATTTGTCTGGATCGACATAGATGTATTTTTTACTGCCATCATCGTATTCCCATATCTTGGCGTCATCATCGTCGTCGGCATGGCATTTCAGACATTTTCGGTTGGGGTAGAGTTTTTTGGCCGTCGTCTGGTCTTTGGCGGTTGGACTTTTATCAACGCTCGCATAAAC
>JALWPK010000102.1 GCA_026995045.1 Gammaproteobacteria bacterium
GATACAACATCTATTTGCTCGAAGGAGGCAAAGATTAATGGCTAAGAAATATGATGCGGGTGTAAAAGAATACCGCGAAACGTACTGGATGCCGGAATATACTCCGAAAGATACGGACATTCTGGCTTGTTTTAAGGTCACGCCGCAGGACGGTGTGCCGCGTGAAGAAGTCGCTGCTGCGGTTGCCGCGGAATCTTCAACCGGCACCTGGACCACGGTATGGACCGACCTGTTGACCGACCTCGACTACTACAAGGGTCGCGCCTATGCAATCGAAGACGTGCCGGGTGACGACACCTGTTTCTACGCCTTCATCGCTTACCCGATCGACCTGTTCGAGGAAGGCTCTGTTGTTAACATCATGACCTCACTGGTTGGCAACGTGTTCGGCTTCAAGGCGCTGCGCGCGCTGCGTCTGGAAGATATCCGCTTCCCGGTCGCTTACGTGATGACCTGTAATGGGCCGCCGCAGGGTATCCAGGTGGAGCGTGATCTGCTGAACAAATACGGCCGTCCGCTGCTGGGTTGCACCATTAAACCAAAACTGGGTCTGTCTGCGAAGAACTACGGCCGCGCCTGCTACGAAGGTCTGCGTGGTGGTCTGGACTTCACCAAGGACGACGAAAACGTTAACTCTCAGCCATTCATGCGCTGGCGTCATCGTTTCGACTTCGTGATGGAAGCGATTCAGAAAGCCGAAGCTGAAACCGGCGAGCGCAAGGGTCACTACCTGAACGTTACCGCGCCGACTGCCGATGAAATGATGCGCCGCGCCGAGTACGCAAAAGAAATCGGCGCGCCGATTATCATGCACGACTACATCACCGGTGGCTGGGCCGCCAACACCCAGCTGGCGCAATGGTGTCAGGAAAACGGCATGCTGCTGCACATTCACCGCGCCATGCACGCGGTGCTCGACCGCAACCCGCACCACGGCATTCACTTCCGCGTGCTGACCAAGATTCTGCGTCTGTCCGGCGGTGACCACCTGCACTCCGGCACCGTGGTCGGCAAGCTGGAAGGCGACCGTGACGCCACCCTGGGCTGGATCGACATCATGCGCGACAGCTACATCAAGGAAGATCGTTCACGCGGCATCTTCTTCGATCAGGACTGGGGTGCCATGCCAGGCCTGTTCCCGGTTGCTTCCGGCGGCATTCACGTCTGGCACATGCCTGCGCTGGTCAGCATCTTTGGTGATGACTCGGTGCTGCAGTTCGGTGGCGGCACACTGGGTCACCCCTGGGGCAATGCCGCTGGCGCAGCCGCCAACCGTGTTGCGGTCGAAGCCTGTGTTGAAGCACGCAACGAAGGTCGTGAACTTGAGAAAGAAGGCAAGGACATTCTTACCGCCGCCGCCAAGAGCAGCCCGGAACTGGCTGCCGCCATGGAAACCTGGAAGGAAATCAAGTTCGAGTTCGACACCGTTGACAAACTGGACGTAAGCCACAAGTAAGTTGCCGTTATGGCAAACAGTCAGGGCTGTGCTTCGGTGCAGCCCGTGGCTGGAACTTGAAGCATTACGTGTAACAAATTTATTTTGGAGTAAATCACAATGAGTGATATGCAAGATTACAAATCAAGCTTGAGCGACACCAGCAGCCGCAAGTTTGAGACTTTTTCATACCTGCCTCCGATGGATTCCGATCAGATCCGCAAGCAGATCGAATACATCGTATCCAAGGGCTGGAACCCCGGCATTGAACACACCGAGCCGGAAAACGCCAACAGCCACTACTGGTACATGTGGAAGCTGCCGATGTTTGGTGAAACGGATGTCGACGCCATTCTGGCTGAAGTGGAAGCTTGTCACAAAGCGCACCCGAATAATCATATTCGTCTGCTGGGCTTTGACAACTACGCACAGTCTGCGGGCGCTGCAATGGTTATTTACCGGGGTCAGGCTGTATAAGCGGCAGGCTTTGGGGTAAATCCAAAAGCAAGAACCCCTGTCCGACTTGTTGCGGCCAGGGGTTTTTTTAACTTTGTGGTAAATCGCGATGGCAAAACCTGATCGTTACGTTGGTATCGATAAAGATATTCACGGTGGCATGACCACCATCGGCAAGGTGATTCGCGACGCATGGGTGTTTGGCATTATTCCGGAAACGGAAACCTGTGAAGGCTGGAACTTTGCCGGTATCGACGCCTTGCTCGACAAAGTGAACAGGGAGTGGGACAAGTATGGCTGCCTGGTCAGCAACTTGCCCGAAGAGCTGTTTCAGCGTCACCAGAAAATACATGGCGAAGCCATGGCCCGCGCCAAAGCCGAAGGCTGGAGCGGTGAAATTGAAACCGATGATGAAGACGAGTTGTGATACCGCTTCAGCATCCTGATTCAAGATTACAAACAAACATTAAACATGAAAAAGGTGTGTCATGTCTGAAAATACAGTAGATCCACAACAGTACGTCATTAAAGACGAGCCGTATTACGAGCCGGTCAGCAACGAGGTTGAATTGTATGAGGCGGCCTATAACGCGCGCATGCCGATGATGCTGAAAGGCCCGACCGGTTGTGGTAAATCGCGTTTTGTTGAATACATGGCTTACAAGCTCGGGCGTCCGCTGATTACCGTGGCCTGTAACGAAGACATGACCGCATCCGATCTGGTTGGTCGTTTCCTGCTGGACGCCGACGGCACCAAATGGCAGGACGGCCCGCTCACCACCGCCGCCCGCATCGGCGCTATCTGTTATCTCGACGAAGTGGTGGAAGCGCGCCAGGACACCACGGTGGTGATTCACCCGCTGACCGACCACCGCCGCACCTTGCCGCTGGACAAAAAAGGCGAGTTGATTGAAGCGCATGAAGACTTCCAGCTGGTGATTTCCTACAACCCCGGCTACCAGAGTCTGATGAAAGACCTCAAGCAGTCCACCAAACAGCGCTTTGGCGCGCTGGACTTTGATTATCCGGCGGAAGACATCGAAGTGGCGATTGTGGCCAGAGAGTCGGGCGTCGACAAGGCGACCGCGGAAAAGCTGGTGCAGATTTCACACCGCGCGCGCAATCTCAAGGGGCATGGCCTGGATGAAGGCATCTCAACCCGTTTGCTGGTCTACGCCGGTCAGTTAATCAGCAAGGGCGTCGACCCGCTGGCGGCTTGCAGCATGACCATGGTGACGCCGCTGACCGATGACCCGGATATGCGAGACACACTGGATGCAGCTGTTCAGACGTTCTTTGGTTAAAACCGTATTGAGCCGATAACAGCCACAGGGCGCGACGAAGCCGAATCGCTGGAACATGGAGGCGGCTTCATGCCCGCAACCATGATGTCTCTGGCTGGTTTATCGGCATGCATACTCCTCTGGAACTCTGTGGCAAATAACAACTTGATATGAGCATCAAACTCGAAGACTACGACGAATTCCTCGAAACGGTTCCCGCCATTCGTGATGTGCTGGAAGGCACGTTCCACGAAGCTGCGCATATCATGTCGCCAACCGGGTTGGAGGCGTATATGGATGGCGCCATCGCCCTGCACAAACTGGGCAAGGGCGATGACCTCGTCATTACCTATATTCAGGAAATGCCGCTGGTGGCCAAGGAGTGCGGCGAGGATGTCATCGCCGATTGTTTGACAGCGGCGATGAAACTGTCTTCGATGACATCGGGTGAAGTCATCAGCCTGCTGTTCAGCAGCCTGCCATCAGCAGCGCGCAATCTGGGCGACGCCCAGTTGCTGCGCGGTTATCTCACCTTTATCCATCAGTTTGCTTCAACCGCTGCGCGCGGCCTGCGGCCGATGCTGAACCATATCGATGAGTTGCTCGGCAAACTGACATTGAGCGGCCTGCGCCGCTGGGCCAATTTTGGGGCCCAGGCCTACCGTCGCGACTTTGACAACCTGATTGCCTATTTCAATCTGGAAGCCGCCGACTCGCTCGCGGTATTGCAAAAAGAACGTCGCGGCGTGCTGTTTATCAAGGTGCAGCGCAAACTGAATTTTTATCTGCGCGCATTGTGGGGCAGGGATTTCTTTCTGCGGCCGACTGGCGCGGACTATACCGATTTTCGTCCTTACATTGAACATCGCATTATCCACATGCCGGATGCGCTGGATGACATCGGCCCCGAAGACAATCGCATTCCCGGACTGGAGCTGTATCGCGCCACCGCCGCCCACATGGCGGCGCACATGTGCTATTCGGCAGCGCCGATATCCGCCGAGCAACTCAGCCCGGCGCAAATGTTTTTTATCGGTTTGCTGGAGGATGCGCGAGTTGAGTACAAGGCCATTCAGGATTTTCCCGGCCTGAAAAAACTCTGGCTGTCGTTGTTAAAACTGGAGCCGGAAGACGAACCGGAACACGAAACCATGCCGGTGTTGCAGCATGTGGCCTACATGTTGATGGATGCTTCTGTTACCACAGATGATGCCGAGCTGACGGCTTTTGTCGAAAAATTCCACAGTGAGATTGAAGCCAACCAGGACGATAACCAGTTTTCATGGCACATGGGCATGGAGCTGTTTAACCTGTTCTCCGCGCGTAAGGCCGTGCCCAGTCTGCGCATACTGGAGCGTATTGCGATTCCGTATCGCGATGACAACCGCAATGTGTGGGAGTTTGAAGAATTCGACTGGGGTGTTGAAACCGAATATGTGCCAGTCAGTCAGCGTCAGGTGCGCAAGCATGTCAGCGTCATCGAAATGGCCAACGAGGTGGATTGCGAACTGGCTGGTGACGACGCGCAGGAAATCTGGGTGTGCTCAACCGAAATGCGGCCCTATGAAGATGACCTGACGGACAACACCAAAAGCTTCAATGAAATGTGGGGCAAGGAGCCGGTATCCGACCCCTTCCATTATCAGGAATGGGATTACCAGATTCAGCTGCACCGCCCGGACTGGGTGACCGTGTACGAGCGGCGCCAGAAACGTGGCGACCCGGAAGAAATCGACCAGATTTTGCTGGAATACAAACCGGTCGCGCATCGCATCAAACAGATTATTGATTTGCTGACGCCGGAAGGCGTGCAACGCGTGCGCAACATGGAAGACGGCGACGAGATTGACATCAACGCCGCGGTCGACGCCATGATTTCCATACGCATGGGCGAGCAACCGAATCCGCGCATCACCATGCGCAATGTGCTCAAGAATCGCGACCTCGCGGTTGTGGTGCTGATGGATCTGTCCGAGTCCACCAATGAAACCATGGCGGGTTCCGATAAAACCGTGCTGCAACTCACGCGCGAAGCCGCCACCCTGGTCGCTACCGCCATCAGCGGCATCGGCGATCCGTTCGCGCTGCATGGCTTCGCCTCTGACGGTCGCCATGATGTGCAGTATTATCGCTTCAAGGATTTTCCACAGAAATTCGATGATGAAGTCAAATCCCGTCTTGCCGGCATGACCGGCGGACTGTCCACTCGCATGGGCGCAGCATTGCGTCATGCCGGTCATCATTTGATGAAACAGCCGGAGCGCCGCAAGCTGATTTTGCTGGTGACTGACGGCGAACCGGCGGATATCGATGAGCGTGATCCACAACATCTTCGGCATGACACCAAAAAAGCCGTGGAAGAGTTATACAGCAACGGCGTGCTGACTTACTGTCTGACGCTGGATCCAAATGCGGATGCTTATGTGAAACGCATCTTTGGTGAAAACAATTACACCATCATCGACAACGTTAACCGTCTGCCGGAAAAACTGCCGACCCTGTTTGCTTCGCTGACCGGCTAGCAGGCTGTTGAAAAAGTCTCAGGCGAGTGCGAGACAAGGCAAAAGCCGGCGAAAAAGCGCAGTTTACATAGAGTAAATGAGCATTTTGAGCCGGGTTTTAACGCCGTATCGCGCCGCATGAGGCTTTTTCAACAGCCTGCTAGGCGAGGCGCTGTATTTCCGTCAAATGTCGCTTGAGCTTTTGTGATGTGATGCAATCAATGTAAAGCCAGAATCTTGGCCCCGTCCGCAGGCAGCTGTTCATCACGATAACGCTGGTCGAGCAATTCGATAGCGTGCTGAAACTCTGCAATCAGCCGCAGTTGCAGGTCCGGGTTGTTCTGTTCGTAATACACCACTTCGCAGGGCATCGGGTCGCTTAGCGCATCGCGATCGTGTGAGGCGGCAAACTTCCATGCGATTAAAATCAGTCTGCCGCCTTCATCTTTCGACACCGCATAGGACTGGCTGTCGACAAACACAATTTCATTTTTATCCAGCACCGCCATGAACTGCATGCTTCGTATCGGCACGAAGACATGGCCGGTCTGGCTGCGCGCCTGCAGGGAATGATAAAGGTTGTAAATGCCGGCTGGAACATGCCAGGGCTTGCGACTGATTTCTTTTGGCAGGAAAAACGTTTCGGTTACGATTTTTGTCATGTCGCAGCTTCCTGTATTGTCGCTTAACAGCCCGTTAAAGCACTAACGCCTGATAAGAGTTTAGCGTAAAAAACAGCAACCGGCATGGCCATGTGGCGGTCTCAACATGCCCCGGTAAATTGGAACAGTCATCCAGGCTGTATTCGATTGACGGGGTCATGTGTAACAAGCGGTGGTAAGCCCGGGTTGAGTGAGTGCTCCGGTAAAATGAATATTGGGTGTATTGTTATTCCTGGTCACAACGTTTCACCTTGGGTGTGTTGTGGACTCGCCAGCGCAATATTATTGACGCTTTCACCGGCAATTGACATAGGAGCCTGCCGCCTTAGTCTTCAGTAAGCATGCTGCTTGCCATATTCAGCGCTTCCAGCCGGTTCTGGTAAATGCCGCCCTCGTTAAAGTGGTGGGTCACGCCCATTTTGTCCAGCATGTCGTTTACCTGATCGGCGACGCCAACCAGCAAAACCCTGCGTCCGGCAGAGACAGTATCCGTGATGATGTCTTCCAGCGCGCGGCTGGAGGTAAAGTCAATCATGCTTACTTCAGACAAATCCAGCAGCATGATGTCATAGTCCGTTGCCGAGGCATGGCGTCGCACCACGGCTTTGGCGGATGAAAAGCTCATTGGTCCGCTGAGCTGAAAAACCAGTATGCGACCGCCGCTTCGGTTCAGTATGGCGGCTTCTTCCTCGCTGAGGTGATGCGCGTGTTCGGCATGCTGTATGGCGCGAATGCTCTCGATTTGCATCTGCGTCATACGATGCATGAACAGAAAGCTCGCCATCACCATGCCGATGCCAACCGCCAGTAACAGATCAATGGTGACGGTTACGATAAACACAGTGAGCATGATAATAATGCCAGCGCGCGGCGCATGACGAATGCGTTTCAGATAGTCCCAGTCGATAATATCGGTGCCCACTTTTATCAGGATGCCCGCCAGCACCGCTTTGGGAATATGCTCGGCCAGTGAGCCTGCGCCGAGCACGATGGCAAGCAAGACCAGCGCATGCAAGGCGCCGGACAGGGGTGTGCGGCCGCCTGCGTTGACATTGACAACCGTGCGCATGGTGGCGCCCGCGCCGGGCAGGCCGCCAAACAAACCGGCCATCATGTTGCCGATACCCTGGCCAATCAGTTCACGATCGGACTTGTGCTGGGTGCGGGTGATATTGTCGGCCACCAGCGAGGTCAGTAATGAGTCAATCGCGCCGAGACCCGCCAGCGTCAGCGCCGAGGCGGTCATTTTCAGCAACAGGCCGGGCTCAAACACCGGCATGATGAAATCGGGGAAGCCGGTGGGAATATCACCGATGACCGGTATCGAATCAGCCGGCATAAACAATTGATAAATCAGTGTGCCGGTAATCAGCGCAAACAGAGGCGCCGGAAACAGGCGGTTCAGGCCGGGCAGAAAGCGCGGTATGCCGTAGACTAGCGCCAGCACCAGTGTGCTGAGCATCAGCGCATTGCTGTGAACATGGCTCAGGTATTGTGGAATGTTTCTGGCGGAAGCAAGCGGGTTGGACATGCCTGGCTCGCCCACCAGCGGACCGATTTGCAGCAGAATGATAATCACGCCGATGCCGGTCATAAAACCGGAAACCACGGTATGCGGCACCAGCTCAATATATTTGCCAATCCTGAGCAGGCCGAAAACAATCAGGAAGGCGCCGCCCATCACGACCACGGTAAAGGCGACCGTGGCGCCCTTGACCGGGTCGTCCGGAAACATGCTGGTGTACTGGGTGAATATCGCAGCCATCACCACTGTCATCGGACCGGTGGGGCCGGATACCTGGGCAGGCGTGCCGCCGAAGATGGCGGCGAAGAAACCGACAAAGATGGCGCCATACATGCCGGCGATTGGCCCTACGCCGGAGGCGACGCCCATTGCCATCGCCAGGGGCAGGGCGACAACAGCGGCAGTCAGGCCGCCATAAATATCGCCTCGAAGATTATTGAAATGCAAACCGTTTACTACTTGCATCGCGGAAGTTTAAAACCTCCCGCGAAGGATTGCTATTTAACTGTGTGATTTATGATGAAAGCTTAACAGGTTGTTAAAAGTAGCTTTGGTTTATCCACATATGCACGACAATACTGGCGGCATAACCCAGCGCAATCACCGGCGTCCATTTAAGATGACTGAAGAAAGTGTATTTGCCGCGCGCCTGTCCCATCAGCGCGACGCCGGCGGCCGAGCCAATCGACAACAGGCTGCCGCCAACGCCGGCGGTCAGGGTAACCAGCAGCCATTGGCCGAGGGACATGTCCGGATTCATCGTCAGCACGGCGAACATCACCGGAATGTTATCGACAATCGCTGACAACACGCCAACGCTGATATTGGCGGCGGTGGCGCCCCACTGTGTATACATCAGCTCGGAAACCATGCTCAGGTAGCCGATAAAACCGAGCCCGCCAACACACAGCACCACGCCGTAGAAAAACAGCAGGGTATCCCATTCGGCGCGGGCGATTTTGTTGAAAATGTCGAACGGCACAACATCGCCCACCATTTCATTGGCCTTGTCTTCGTTATGCGGTGAAGCGCCCGCATATTTGTCGTGGGTTTTGCGCAGGTAAAACCCGAAGAACTGCAAATAGGCCAGACCAGTCAGCATGCCGATGACCGGCGGCATGTGTAGGAAGTTGTGGAAACTGACGGCGGTGATAATGGTGAGCAGAAACAGCACGATGATGGTAACGGCGCCGCGTCGCATGTTAACCACTTCATCGCTGGCCGCCGGGCTTTCATTCGGGATAGCGAAATGCATGATGGCGGCTGGCGCCAGAAAGTTGACCGCGGAAGGAACAAACAGGGCGAAGAAGTCGCCAAAGTGAACAATGCCTTTTTGCCACACCATCAGCGTGGTGATATCGCCGAACGGACTGAATGCGCCACCGGCATTGGCGGCGACTACAATATTGATGCAGGCGATGCTGACAAAGCGCGTATTGCCGCCGCCAACCGCCAGCACCACCGCGCACATCAGCAGGGCGGTGGTCAGGTTGTCTGCAATCGGTGAGATGAAGAACGCCAGCACACCGGTCATCCAGAATAACTGGCGGAAATTAAAGCCCTTGCGAATCAGCCAGGAGCGCAGCGCATCGAATACCATGCGTTCTTCCATAGCGTTGATATAGGTCATCGCCACCAGCAGGAACAGCATCAGTTCAGAATATTCCAGCAGGTTGTGACGCACGGCTTCTTCGGCGGCGGTGGTGAGGCCGTTGCTGGCGTACACCGCTGCGATAAACGCCCAGATAATGCCGGCGGCCAGTATCACCGGCTTGGATTTGCGTAAATGAATGTACTCTTCCGCCATCACCAGCACATAAGCGAGCACGAATACGATAATGGAGAATGTGCCGACCCAGTGGCCGGTCAGATCCAGACGTTCCGCTACTGCGCTGGCTGACGCCAGCGCAGTAACAGGCAGAGTCAATAATGTGATAAAGGAAGCATTCAGTACGGCTCGGTTGAACCGTTGCGGCGACAGATTCATGGAAGCAGGCGATCCTTGTTTAAGCGTGACTTAAAAAACCAGGTTCATCATCAGCATCATGACGACCAGGAACAGGACGGTCATGATACCACCTGCGCGGATAAAGTCAGCCACGCGATAACCGGCCGGACCCATAATCAATGCGTTGACCTGATGCGTTGGAATCAGGAATGAATTGGATGTGGCAATCGCCACCGTCAACGCAAACACCGCCGGGTTGGCGCCAGCGCCAATCGCAATGTTGACCGCCAGCGGCACCAGCAACACGGTGGCGCCGACGTTGGACATCACCAGGGTAAAGAACGTCGCCAGTGAGGCCACGGCAAGCTGTATCACCCATATTGGCATGTCGCCCACCACATTCAGCACCTGTTCGGCAATCCACTTGGCGGTGCCCGAGGTTTCCACCGCCAGACCGAGTGGAATCAGGGAAGCCAGCAGGAACACGGTTTTCCAGCTGACCGATTCATAGGCTTCATCAATGGACAAGACGCCGGACAGCACCATGCCGATGGCGCCGGTGAGCAAGGCGACCGACAGGCGAATATCGGTGAACAGCACCATGCTCAATGCAATCACAAAGAACACGCCGGCCCAGCCGACCTTGTGCGGGCGCAGTTCTTCACGCGGGTATTCCGTGGTGACAACCACAAAGTTTTTGTCTTTTTCGATGCGCGGCAACACATCCCAGGTGGTGTGCACAACCAGGGTGTCGCCCGCCTGCAGCGGCATGTTGCGAATATCGTCGCCCTCGCGCAGGGTTTCGCCATTGCGGTGCAGACCCACCATCGCCAGGCCATAGGTTTTTCGCATCCACACATCACGCGCGCTTTTGCCAATCAGCGAGGAGCCAGGCGGAATGACCACTTCAGCGATGCCGGCCTTGGCGGGCGACAGGTCATCGGCAAAGGAGCGTAACTGATTGCGCTTTTTCAGGTTGTAATGCTCGACGAAAAAATCGAGGTCTTTCGGGTCGGCAACCACGCCCAGCACCATGCCGGCCTGAATGCCGGTGTCGCGCGCCAGCGCGCCCGGACCCACCCGGCTGGCTTCGCCCGGCAGTTTTGTGGCGATGATGCGAACGCGATATTTGGTTTCCACATCGTCCAGTTGCTGACCAATCAGGGCGCTGTCATCTGGCGCCACCAGTTCAAACAACTGGTAGTTGATGCCATATACATCCTGGAAATATTGCATTGGGTCAGATCCAGTGGTGCTGCTTTCAGTTTTGGTTTTGGGCAGCACAAAACGTCCGGCAATGACAAAATACAGAATGCCGGTGAGCACCAGCGCCACGCCGACAGGGGTGACGGAAAACAGCCCCCAGGTTTCCATCTGATGTTCAGCAGGCAGCGCCTTGTTGGAAGTCAGAATCAGGTCATTGAGCAGAATCAGCGGACTGGAGCCAACCATGGTCATGGTGCCGCCCAGAATCGCGGTGAAGCCCATCGGCATCAGCAGGCGCGACATTGGCAGTCCGGAGCGCGCCGAAATGCGCGACACCACCGGCAGGAACAGCGCCGCCGCGCCGACGTTTTGCATGAAGGAGGAAATAAAGCCGACAGTGGCGGAAATAATCGGAATGATGCGCGCCTCGGTGGCGCCGCCGATTTTGAGAATGAAAGCCGCTACCTTGCTCATGATGCCGGTTTTGTCGAGGCCGGCGCCGATAATCATCACCGCAATAATCGAAATCACCGCATTGGAAGCAAAACCGTCGAACAGGTGTTTGTTATCCACCAGCCCCTGTTCCAGCCCCATGATCGGGGCGAACAACGAAGTCAGGCCCAGCAGCACCATGATGCTGGCGGCGGCGACATCCACGCCGACCAATTCGAACGCGAACAGGTAAATGGTCAGCAGCAGAATACCGGTCACCCAGGCGATTTCGATGTTGGGCACAACCGTGGACAAGGCGAGACCGAGAACAAAAAAGATAACAGCAGCGACCAGCTGCTTGCGATTGATGGACGGTTCAGAATGGGTTTGTTCTTCGTCTGCCAGGGCAGCCATATATTGGTCTCCACGAACATCTTTCACCCGTTTTGCGGGCTGTTTCAAACAGTTGCTTCGGACAGGTTGATTCCTGTCAGGAAATTCAGCCAGACGGTGTCAATCGCCCAAAATCCTATTGATAATGCACGGTTAAGCTCAAAATTTCAAATGAATAAATCCGTGATAACATTCTTTTATGGAATATATCAACCTGCCTGATTTAAAAGCATTGAGCGCCCTCAAGGCGGTGGTCGAACTGGGTGGCGTGGCCGAGGCCGGCAGGGCGCTTAACATCGGCCAGCCAGCGGTGACCAAGCGCCTGCGCGCGCTGGACGCCTGCTATGGCATGGAAATCATGCGCCGCGAGGGGCGGCGGCTGGAACTGACGCCCGCCGGTGAAAAAGTCTACGCCTATGCGCGGCTGGTGCTGGATCACCAGGCCAGTCTGCTGGAAGACATCGCCTATTTGCGGGAAGGGCAGAACAAGCTGCGGCTGGAAGTCACTTTCGCCATCGGTGAGCACATGCTGCCGGACCTGCTGCTGCGCTTTGCCGAAGCCTGGCCGCAATACCGCATCGAGAGCCGGATGGGCTATTCGCGCCGGATCCAGACCCGCCTGGCAACTGGCATGGCGGATTTGGCGCTGCTGGAGCAGGCGCCGGAACACCCGGATATTCTGGTGCAGAAATGGCTGGATGACGAACTGGTGCTGGTGTGTGGCCGCAATCATCCGCTGGCGGGCAAGTCGTTACTGCCGCTGGAGCAACTCTCGAAACTGGATTATGTGCTGCGCGAGCCGCGTTCCTCCATGCGGGTGACGCTGGACAAGGCGTTGCAGGATATCGGCATTCATTCCCTGCCGATTACCATGGAAGTGGGCTCCACCGACACCATTGTGGAAATGTTGCATCGCGGACGCCATGTCAGTTTCCTGCCGCGGTTCAGCGTAGAGGACGCCCTGGCGGGGGGCGACCTGTTTCATCTCAAGGTGCATGGTCTGCGCATTCACCGTACCCTGTGGATTGCGCTGACGCGCTCCAATATTGACAATGCCGTGGTCGAGGCGTTTATTCAGTTATTGCGGGAAAAATGATGCCTCAGCTTCGCAGCAGTTGTTGTAGGTGTTTGCAAAAAATCTGATAGCGTTGTTGCAACCCGGGTTGTTCGTTCGGCTGGAACAGCTGACGCGTTTCGGTGTTCCATTGCGCAGGGCGGCCCGCCGCCAGCCAGGCGATGCCGCGCGCTGTCGCTTCATGGTTTCGGCTGCGCTCTACCACCAGTCCGGTCAGACTGGCGAGGCGTTGGCACAGACCGTCCAGTTGCGACAGGCCACCGCTGACGCGTATGCGCGTGACGGGCTGTTGTCGCCGCATGATGGCGAGATTGGCGTGCAGCATAAACACAATACTTTCCACTATCGCCACCGCCTTTTGCGGCAGGCTGTCATCATCATTGCTGTCAGCATAGATAAAGTGTGGCTCAATGTCGCTGTTCCACCACGGCGAGCCCAGCCCGCCGACGCTGTTGATAAACACCGGCGGGTGGTGATGTTGTTGCAGCCAATCGCTCAGTTGTGATTCGATGTTGATCTGCGGATACTGTTTTTGCAACCATTGCAGCGCGCCGCCGGCGCCGTTTACCGTGGCTTCGCGAACGTACTGCGCCTGCCGCGCGTCAGAGCAGGCGATGCCGGTCAGCTGTTTGTCGCTGCTGTGATAGCGCTCAAGCAGTTGCAGGATAAATGCGCCGGTGCCGATGTTAATCAATACCGTGTCGGGCGGTAGTTTGCCGTCACTGTAAATCGCGGCATTCTGGTCGCCGCTCATTGCCGTGAGCGATACCGGCAAGGCCGACAGCTTGCCGTAGTCGTGTACCACAGGCGCGCATGTTGGCAGCCTCTGCGGCGCGACGCCGAACCAGTCACAAAGTTGCGGCGACCAGTCGCGTTGCTGCAGGGAAAACAACTGCGTGCGCTGTGCATTGACATGGTCAGTGACATAAGGCGCGGCGCGCAACAGATGATGCAGTACATAACTCACCAGTGGTGACAGGCGCAAGCTGTTGCCGGCGTCAACATGTTGTTGCAGCCAGGCCAGCTTGCTGGCGCCATAGTGCGCTGACAAGGGCAAGCCGGAGAGTCGCTGGATGGCGTCCTGGTGAACGCGCAGCTTGTCCAGTTGCGCCTCGCCGCGCGTGTCCTGCCAGCTTAATACCGGGCTGAGCGCCTCCCCCTGTGCATTCCAGGCGATAACACTGGATCGTTGTATCGCCAGGCCGCAAGCCTGTATGGCAGCGCGCTGCTCCGTGGCAGCCTCGATTACAGCCGCAATGCAGGTTTGCAATGAACGGGTGATTTGCTGTGGATTTTGTTCGATGTGATGTTTGTCAATGCGTTCCAACACGACCGCTTCACAGTGCGCAAACAGCATGTCTCCCTGCGCCGTGAACAGTGCGGCGCGGCTGGCGTGGGTGCCCTGATCCAGTGCGAGTATGGTCGACAAAGGTATGCGATTCCTGTTGATTGTCAGCGTGCTATGGTGTCCATGGTAACAAACATGCTGGCAAAAAAAACGGGCGCATCAAGCGCCCGTGCAGGTACGAACAATGAACGGAGGTTATTAGAAAGCTCTGAATAATTCATCCTTGGATTATCAGAGCACGAAAAAGGCCCCATAAAAAATATCGTGGGCGATTTTACCTTTTTCTTCATTGTCAACAGCTTGTCAGCTGCTGACAATGGTGGCGCATCCCTGTGCCGCGGAAACCCTGGTAAACCAGGGTTTCCCTTAATTATGCAGCCAGTGCTCCAATTACCTTGCCAAGCGCATGTTCGAATGTGGAGTGATCGGCAATGAAGCGCGATTTGTTAGCTTCCAGTTCGGCGGCAAAGTCTGCGGCGTCCTTCTCCATGACCTTGACGCCCTTGCGGTCGACAAACACCAGTTTGGCGACTTCGGTCAGCACCACTGAAAGCTTCAGGCGGCGAACAATTCTGTCTTCACCGTTATACAGTTCAAACCAGACGCCAGGATGCACGTTGCTGGGCAGGCGATTGATTTTGGCTTTGGCCAGCTCCGCCACTTCCGCGATGTGGGTTTTGCGCAGCTCCCGATCATCTTCTTCGTTATGCATCGGGTCATTGGCGGCCTGATGCAAGCGGGTGGCGGCGATATCGATGTCTTTATCAGAGTCGGCGTCTTCGAACATGGTGGCAGAGGTGACGCGCGCTTCTTCCACCAGTTTGTAGCCGTAGGCGTCGAGCAGGTCGATGAAGGCGTCTTTCAGTTTTTCTGTCTGCTCTTCTATGAGGTTGCGTTTTTGCTTGGTGGTGCTGAGTTCGTCATGCACGGCTTCGACCAGCGCCAGGTGATTGCGCCACACGGTCTGCCATTGCTGGCTGCTCTGAATCGGTTGCAGGCACTTGATCATCAGCTTCATTAACATGACCGATTCCAGCCACTGCCAGCTTTCCTTACCATGCTTGACGTAGCGATTAATCATCAGTGAAGGCCAGTTGCGGGTAACCAGCGGCACCACATTGGACGGCACTTTTTTTCGCGCAGTGATGTGGCGGACTTCATCCACAATCACTTCGCGCGCGTTGTGGTAGATGATTTGACGCTGCGCCTGTTGCTCTGCCTGTGCAGTGGCGCGGGTTTCCTCGTCAATCAAGTCACGCAGATAATTGGCTGCGCGGGTAAAGGTTTCTATATCAACATCGTACTCTTTCAGGATGTTGTCAACGACATTTTCCAGCTTGCCAAACATACGGTCGTGTTCTTCGGTGACGCCCTTGCCGCCTTCAGTAATCAGGTCCAGCACCACGCGGGTGGGATGATTGTCTTTTTCGAACAGGTGGCTGTCTGACATGGCCACCTTAATGACCGGAATCTGCAAACGCAACAACAGGTTTTTAATGACGACGGAAATCGTTTCATCTTCTGTAATGGCATCGAACATCATGCCGACAAAATCGATGCTTCGTTCATCGAGAACATTAACCTGGCGGGTGGCGACGCCACCTTCCTGTTCGCCCATGTCAGTGTACAGTTCGCGTTTGATTTGTTCCGTGGACGCCGGTTGCTGCTCGTATTCTCCGTTGATGATTTTGTTTTGCAGGCGCGACAGCGCTTTAACCACTTCCTTGCGATCGTAAAATTTGTCACCGTTAAGCTCTTTCTTGCACACCGGCTTGCGGAACGAGGCGGGCAGGTTGACAGCATGCTGTGGCGCGACATATTCGCCACTCATCACCTGGCTGGCGATTTGCCGCAAGTTCTGCGGAGTAGGTTGTGCAGGGAAGGTTTTGATATTGCCGACGCCGGTTTCGTTGTGGTCGTCTGCGGCTTTGGTTCTTACCTGCTTGATTGTTATTTCTTCATCATCATCGATTTCAATCTGACGGCTGGTCTTGAGCATGATGGTGGGCATGATGCCGGCGAGTATCAGCAATTCATTGATGGCGCTGTACATGTTTCCCAGTTTCAGCATCACTTCGTTCTCGAACAGTTTGTACAGTTCGATTTTGTCCTGCAGGTCCAGGGTGGTGAAGGCTTTCAGGGTTTCCTGAAACGCTTCGGCCAGACGAATCGGATTCAGGCATTCCTTGTCCAGCGACAGGCTGGAAGCGATTTCGATGTATTCCAGTCGCGCTTCGAGGTGATCCACCTGCTCGCCATACAGGTTCATGGCGTGGGCGTGCATGGTGGTCAGCGCTACCATTTCTTCCATTTCGTCCTGGCTGACCAGCGATAACTCATCATCGGTTGAGCTATCAGATGAATCGGGCGCGGCTGCGTTCGGACGAATCTTATTGTTCAGCGCGACAAAAAACTCGCGCTGGATATTGATATTTTCGGTTTTGATAAAACGGTACAGGGCGAACAGACGCTCTTGCTCAGCATGACTGCCGCACTTGTCCGCCATGCTGTTGATACGGTCGGGGGCGGCTTCGAGCAAACTGGTCAGTTGCCCGATGAGTTGATCATTCACCAACTGGAACACTTTTTCCAGCACTTTTGCATGCTCGACGGCGGTCTGTTGACTGTCAATCTTGTTACTCATCAAAGTACCTCGGCAAACACGTAAAATGTGATAAAGGGTAAAACTGGCCACAAAAAAATCAGGAACCGGCATGGAGACGGCCTGAACAAGCGATGAGTTTTGGAGCATTTAATGCTTGCGCGGTGTGTATGACAGCAATCGGCAAGTCTGACTGAAAATTAAGACATTTATAAGCCATTGAAAAATAAATACATGTGTTTCAACAGCTGTAGCAGCAGTGTGCACAGATAAATATAGTGAGAGCAGGTTACCGGGTCAAGCAAAAATAAGAGTTTCCGACACCAAAAGACAAGTTTTCCGACAAGTGGCGGTTTTTCGACACCTGCCCAGCAGGATGAAAGGCGCGGGAATGTAATAGAAAAAGCCAATGCGGGTGATTGAAATTCACAAATTGAATACAATATAAGAAAATTCTAATATACTACGCCGGGCGCGCAGCTATCTGCATGATTTTCAGAGCGCTGTGCTAGCATGGAGCGTTGCCCGACGTATGAGCCCTGTCGGATCACACGGCGTTATTTTTAAGGAAACTCTGATTTATTTAGAGTTTCCGCGGCACATGGAAGTGCCGCCATTTTCAACAGCTGATAAGCTGTTGAAAATGAAGAAAAAGGCGAAATCGCATTTTGCCTTTTTCGTACTCTGATAATTCAGGGATGAATTAATCAGAGCTTCCTAAACATTACTAAGGTAAGTGAATATGAACAACCGCACGCGCACAACAATACTGGCGGCTTGGCTGCTGGCGGCGCCCGTCATCGCCCCTGCGCAAGTGATGAATTTGCGGGACACGGTGCGGTATGCGCTGCAACATAACCCGGAGCTGCGCGCCGCCGAGCAGCAGGTCAATGAGGCCAGGCAGCAACTGGACAGCGTCGAGGCGGCTTCGGCGCCCGTCATCAGCCTGTCGGCCACTGCGCGAGTCAGTGACAATCCACTGGATGCGTTTGCCGACAAGCTGTTCACCCGCCAGGTCACGGCTGCCGATTTTGATCCGGCTGCGTTGAATCAGCCGGGTTCGTCGGATTTATACCTGACTTCACTCAGCCTGAAGTGGCCGGTGTATACCGGCGGCAAGCTGGAAGCGCAGCAACAGCAAACCGGCATGGCGGTGCAGCAAAGCCGCCTGCTGTATCAGCGCGCGCAGCAAAAGATTGCGTTTCACACCATGCAGGCCTATCTGTTTGCGGTGGCGACTGACAAAGCGATCAAGATTGCCGATCAGGCGGTTGAGGCGGCGCAACGCCACGCCGACACCACCGCGAAGCTGGCGGCGGAAGGGCGCATCGTCGAGTCTGACAAGCTGGCCGCCGAAGTGAATCTCGCCGCCGTCAAGGCGCAACAGGCGCAGGCGGTTACCCGTCACAAACACGCCATCACCCGTTTGCGTCAGGTGATGGGTCTGCCCGCCGATGCGACGCTGGACATCGATTACCAGTGGCCGCAACAAGCGGCGTTGCAGCAAGCGCTGGCGGGCGAGGTGGAGCAGTTAATCAAACAGGCGCTGCAAACCCGCGTCGATTTGCAGGCGGCGCAAAAAGCCATCGCCGCCGCTGGCGCTGGCATCGAAGCGGCCAGCGCGGACAAAAAGCCTTCAGTGGCATTGGTCGCCAACAGCAACTGGTATGACGATTCGCCGGGTTTCGACAGCCAGTCATCCAGCCTGATGGCGGTGGCCAGCATCAATCTGTATGACGGCGCAACCGATGGCAAGGTTGGCGTCGCCAGGGCGCAGCAAAAGCAACAGCAGTGGCGCGAACAGGCCTTGCAGCAGGCGGTGCAGTCAGAAGTGAAGCAGGCGTTTGATGATTTGCAGGAAGCGCTCTCGCGTCTGGATATCGCCAGCGATAATGTTGCGCGCGCCAGAAAAGCCGTGCGGCTGGTGCAAAAACGTTATGGTCAGGGCCGCACCATTTTGCTTGATCTGCTGCAATCCGAGCGCATGTATACCGAATCGCGCATCGAAAAACTCACGGCTGAGCTGAATTTGCGCACCAGCCGGTTGGCGCTGTCATTTGCCGTGGGAAGCTTGCCCGGCGTTGAGGAGCTTGTCGAATGAAAAAACCGTTAATTGTTTTGTTGATGCTTGCCGTATCCGCCGTCAGTGCGGCGGCGGAAGCCGATGTGACTTTGCAGCCCTTGAATGCGTCAGGGCAGCGTCTCATCAATGCGCCACAACGCGCAGTGGTTTACCGCAACGGCATTCCCGGCGTGTTCGTGGCGCAAAATGGTGAGGCGCGTTTTCGCATGGTGCGCCTCGGCAAGCCAACCGGAAAAACCGTCGCGGTGTTAAGCGGTTTGTTCGGCGATGAAACCCTGGTGCTGGCCAAGCCGGAACAACTTTACGACGGCATGCCGCTGAAACTTGACAGCAACACAGACAGGAACCAGACCACACCATGACCGATTCAAACCAGTGCAAGACTGAACAACTCAATATCGCCGGACGCATTGCCGCCTATTTCATCGACAGCAAGCTGACGGTGTTGATTATCCTGTTTGCTTTTCTGGTAGGCATTTACGCCTACCAGGCGACGCCGCGCGAGGAGAATCCAACCATTGTGGTGCCGGCCGCCAATATTATTATCAGCAAACCGGGCGCTTCGCCGGATGAAGTCGAGCAGCTGATTGTCAAACCGCTGGAAGCCATCGTGCAGGGTTTGACCGGCGTTGATCACACCTATGGCATGGCGATGAACTCCATGGGCGTGGTCAGCGTGCAGTTCGAAGTCGGTGAGGACAAGGAAGACTCCATGGTGCGTCTGTACGACCGCATCATGAGTAATCTGGATCGCATGCCGCCGGGCACCTTGCAGCCGCTGGTCAAGCCAGTGGATGTGGATGACGTGCCGATACTCACAATCTCGCTTTCCTGCGAAGGTACGCATGAATGCAACCTGCGCAACACCGCCAACACCGTGCTGGAAGAACTGCGCCGCGTGGAAGGCACGGCATTGTCATTTGTGCATGGCGGCCGCAAACGCGCCATCAGCGTGTATCTCGATCTGGAGCGCATGCGCAAATACAATGTGACGCTGGATGACATTCGCCGCGTAGTGGAGGCCACCAATCTGGATATTCCTTCCGGCACCTTCATCGGCGGCAATCGCGAGGCCTCGGTGCAGACCGGCGGCGCGCTGAAAAACGCGGAAGATGTCGGCAACCTGGTGGTGGCGATCACTGCTTTCAAACCGGTTTACCTGAAACAGGTGGCCAACATTGTCGACGGCCCGGAAGAAATCGAACGTGTTACCCGCATCGGTTTTGGCAAGGCCTATGACGGCGAGCGTCCGAAAGATTATGAAACCAGCGCGGTGACCATCGCCATTGCAAAACGTTCTGGCGTGAATGCAGTGACGGTCGCCAATGATGTGCTGGCCAGACTCGACGCCATCAAGGCCAGCACGATCCCGCCGGGCGTGGCGATTAACATTACCCGCAACGACGGTGAAAAAGCCAACGATGCGGTCAATGTGCTGATGGAGCATCTGGCCATCGCGATTGTCACCGTGGTGATACTGCTGGTGATATTCCTCGGCTGGCGCGCCGCATCCATCGTCACCGTCACCATTCCGTTGATTCTGTTCATCACGCTGGCGGTGGGTTATGTCGCCGGGCAGAGCATCAACCGCATCACCCTGTTTGCATTGATTCTGTCGCTGGGTCTGCTGGTGGATGATTCCATTGTGGTGATTGAAAACATTTTCCGGCATTACGCCAAACGCGGCGTGGATCGCCTGCAGGGCGCGATTAACGCCATCAATGAAATCGGCAAGCCAACCAACCTGGCCACGTTTACTGTGATTCTCGCGTTTTTGCCGATGTTTTTTGTCACCGGCATGATGGGCCCGTACATGGCGCCGATTCCATTCAATGTGCCGGTGGCGATGATTGCTTCGCTGGCGATTGCCTACACCGTGGCGCCGTGGGCGGCGTACCGTTTTCTCAAGGTGAAAGGGCATGAGCATGACGGGCTGGCGCACGAGTCGCACAACGGCATGCTGGAGCGCGGCTATGTCGCCATCATGAGCCGCCTGATCAAAAGCCGCGGCGCGCGCTGGCTGTTTGGCCTGTTTATCATCGGCTTGATGGCGGCGGTGATGGCGCTGCCGGCATATCGTTATGTGCAGTTCAAGATGCTGCCGAAAAACAACACCAACACCTTCGTTATCAGCGTTGAAATGCCGGAAGGCGCAACGCTGGAGCACACCGATTATGTGGCGCGACGCGTCGGCGACGTGGTGCGCGAGTTTGATGAAGTCAGCACCTACGAAACCACGGTGGGCGAAACCGGCGTGGTCGACTTCAACGGCCTGCTGCGCGGTTCCGGCCTGAAGCAGGGGCCGCACATTGCCGAGGTGCGCGTCAATCTGATTGACAAGCACAAACGTGAACGCTCATCGATTGACATTGCGCTGGCGATTCGCGAGCCGCTGGCGAAACTGGCCGATGAAACCGGCGCCAACATCAAGGTGGTGGAAGACCCGCCAGGCCCACCGGTGCGCGCCACCATTCTGGCGGAACTGTATGGCCCGGATTACGACACGCTGCGAAAGATTGCGCAGGAGCTGAAAACTGAAGTATTCGCCACCACGGAAGATGTGGTCGACATTGATGATTCGGTTACCGAAAGTTTTACCGAGTACAACATCGTGGTCGACCGTGAAAAAGCCATGCTCACCGGCATTGCGCCCGCCACCATTGCGCAGACCCTGCGCGCGTTTCTCGCCGGTGTGGATGTGGGCGCGGTGCACATGGCGTTTGAAAAGGAGCCGGTGCCGATTCGTTTTCGCATTCCGGCGAAAGACCGCACCGGGCCAGAGGATCTGAGCAAGGTGTTTTTCACCACGCCGCAGGGCCGGCAGGTGCGCTTGTCCGACATCGCCAGAATTGAAAAAACCGAAGTCAGCAAACCGATTCTGCACAAGGATCAGTACCCGGTGGTGTATGTCAGCGGCGAACTGGCCAGCACCAG
>JALWPK010000103.1 GCA_026995045.1 Gammaproteobacteria bacterium
GTCTGATTATCCCCTAATCCATTTATTATAAGGTAGTTATAGAGTAGTTATATTTATTTGCATTAAATAATAGACGCAAGTGCTCAAAAATACTAGCCGAAAGCCAATGCATATCGATAAAAATTCTCGCAGCTATTATAATCGCCAGCCCCACATACAAACGCCAGGGCAGGGTCTGTGAAACTCACCAAAGTACTGAAAATCGCCACGCTGGTTTCACTGGCCTTTGTTGCGCTGTTTGGCATCGGCGCGGCCGGCCTGTATTTTTACCTGGCGCCGCAATTGCCCTCTATCGAAGGTTTGAGCGATGTGCGTTTACAGGTGCCCTTGCGCATATATAGCAGTGATGGCGCATTATTGGGTGAATTTGGCGAGAAAAGACGCACCCCGAAGGCGCTGGATGATATTCCGCCGTTGATGAAACAGGCCTTTCTCTCCGCCGAAGACGACCGCTTTTTCGAACACCCCGGGGTGGACTATCAGGGCATTCTGCGCGCCGCCTATGTGCTGGTGTCGACCGGGCAACGTGGTCAGGGTGGCAGCACCATCACCATGCAGCTGGCGCGAAATTTTTATCTCAGCCGCGAAAAAACCTATCTGCGCAAGCTCAACGAAATCCTGCTGGCGCTGAAAATCGAGCGTGAGTTGAGCAAGGAAAAAATTCTCGAGCTGTACCTCAACAAAATCTATCTGGGCAACCGCTCCTACGGCGTCGCGGCCGCCGCGCAAATGTACTACGGCAAAACCCTGGAGCAACTCAGCCTGCCGGAAATCGCCATGATCGCCGGCCTGCCCAAGGCGCCATCACGTTATAACCCGATTGTGAATCCGAAGCGTGCCGTCACCCGGCGCAATTACGTGCTGTCGCGCATGCGCCAGCTGGGCTATATCGATGACGCCGCCTATCAGGAAGCCATTGCTGCGCCGGTGACCGCTGAGCGGCATTTCAGTCAGGTGACCGTACAGGCGCCCTACGTTAATGAAATGGTGCGCGCGGAAATCGTGCGCCAGTTCGGCGACGAGGCCTACAACCGTGGTTTGAACGTGTTCACCACCATCAAGGACAGGGCGCAGAATGCCGTCAACGACAGCCTGTGGCGCGGACTGGTGAATTATGACCGTCGTCACGGTTATCGCGGCGTGATTCGTCATATCGAACTGGATGAACTGACGCCGCCCACAGCCGAGGAGTTGCAGGCAAAAATAAAATCCATTAACGATTATGGTCGCCTCAAACCGGCGATTGTGACAGCAATCGAGCTGGTCGAAGTCGCTGCGCCAGCGGCGGAGGACAAGCCGGCCAAACAGCCAGCGGAACCGGCAACTGCGCAACAACAGCAACTGGTCGCCATGTTGAAAAATGGCGATCAGATTCGCATTGGTCTGGAGG
Source organism: Gammaproteobacteria bacterium (assembly GCA_026995045.1). Lineage (GTDB taxonomy): Bacteria > Pseudomonadota > Gammaproteobacteria > SZUA-229 > SZUA-229 > S139-92. The sequence continues at coordinate 1,391 of JALWPK010000103.1, forward strand.
GCGTGAGCTGGGCGAAGCCTTATATCAGTGTCAATCGCCAGGGGCCGGCGCCCAAACAGGTCACCGATGTGGTCAAACGCGGTGATGTGATCTGGGTGGTGCAGAATGACAAGCTGCAATGGGAGCTGGGGCAGGTGCCGGAAGTGCAGGGCGCAATGGTGGCGATCAACCCCAATGACGGCGCTATCGAGGCGCTGACCGGCGGCTTCAATTTCAACTACAGCAAATTCAACCGTGCGGTGCAGGCGCGCCGTCAGGCTGGCTCCGGCTTCAAGCCGATTATCTATTCCGCCGCGCTGGCCAAATCCTACACCCCGGCCACATTGATTAACGACGCCCCGGTGGTGTTCGAGGACGCCGCGCTGGAAGGCGCATGGCGACCGGAAAATTACAGCGGCAAGTTCTACGGCCCGACGCGTTTACGCAAGGCGCTGTATAAATCGCGTAACCTGGTCTCGATTCGCATTCTGCGCTCAATCGGCATCGGCTATGCCGTGCGTTTCGCCAAAAAGTTCGGCTTTGACCCCGACAAACTGCCGCATGATTTGTCGCTGGCGCTGGGCAGCAGTGAAGTCAGCCCGCTGCAGATGGCGCGCGCCTATGCGGTATTCGCCAATGGCGGTTATTTAATTAACCCCTACTTTATCAAGCGCATTGAAGACAGCAATGGCGACAAGTTGTTCGAAGCGGACCCGCTGGTTGCCTGCGTGTCCTGCGTCATGGCCAAACGCCGCTGGCGGGATACAGAACTGGCGGAAGAATCGCTGGCCGCGTTGCCAAAACAGGCCGAGCAAACCCTGGAGCCGCGCCTCGCCTACCAGATGGACTCGATTCTGAAAGATGTCATCAAACGCGGCACCGGACGCCGCGCCCTGCAACTGGGGCGCAATGACCTGGCGGGCAAAACCGGCACCACCAACGACCAGCGCGACGCCTGGTTCAATGGCTACAACCCGGAACTGGTCGCCATCACCTGGGTGGGCTTTGACCAGCTCAAACCGCTGGGTAATCGCGAAACCGGCTCCAGCGCCGCCCTGCCATTGTGGGTCGATTTCATGCGCCAGGCGCTGCGCGGCAAACCGGAAAAATACCTGCCGCGGCCGGAAGGTCTGGTGACCGTGAAAATCAACACGGAAACCGGCGAACTGGCGGACGACACTGACATCAACACCGAGTTTGAAATCTTCCGCACGGAAAACGCGCCCACCCAACAAACCAAAGCCGCGCCGGTAGGCGATAAGGCCATACCCGAGCAGTTGTTCTAGCAGGCTGGAGAAAAAACCAACGCAAAGGCGCGGCGGCGCAAAGGACGCAATGTTTTTTTGCCACAGAGGACACAGAGAGCACGGAGGGTTATTTTTTCCCACGCAGATGCAGGACGCTGAGATTATCTTTTGATGGGTGGGAGCGGCTTCAGCCGCGAATACATGATTTCAGCAAGCTCTGCATTTGCAGATAATTCCGTTTGCGACTGAAGTCGCTCCTACGATTCAATTCTCAGTGTTCTCTGTGCGCTCTGTGGCAAATAACACTTTGCGCCGCCGCGCCTTTGCGTTGGTTTTATCAGGCGGCGCCAGTCAGACCTGGTGATACTGCTCGCTGTGGCTGTGCACTACGTTTACCAGCGCTTCGACATTTTCCGGTTTGATGTTGGGGGTGATGCCGTGCCCGAGGTTGAACACATGGCCGCTGCCGGCGCCGTAGCTGTCGAGGATGGATCTGGCTTCGCGCTCCACGGTTTCAGTGGAAGCCGCCATCACTGCCGGGTCGAGGTTGCCCTGTAGCGCCACCTTGTCACCGATGCGCTGGCGCGCCGCGCCGATGTCCACCGTCCAGTCGAGGCCGACTGCGTCGACGCCGGCGTCGGCCATGGACTCCAGCCAGTTGCCGCCGCCTTTAGTGAAGATAATGACCGGGATGGTTTCGCCATCCTGTTTGCGCTTGAGCTGGTCGACGATGCGCTGCATCGACGCCAGTGAAAAGGCGTGGTAGTGCGCTTGACTGAGCGCGCCGCCCCAGGAATCAAAAATCATCACCGCCTGCGCGCCGGCGGCAATCTGTGCATTGAGGTAGGCGGCAACGGAGTCGGCGAGCACATTCATCAGATGATGCGCGGCTTCGGCTTGTTCGAACAGCAGCGCCTTGGCGCGGGCGAAGGTTTTGCTGCCGCCGCCTTCAATCATATAGGTGGCCAGCGTCCACGGGCTGCCGGAGAAGCCGATCAGCGGAACCTTGCCATCCAGCTCGCGGCGAATCAGCGCCACCGCGTCGGTGACATATTTGAGTTTGTCGCTCGGGTCGAGCGCGCCCAGTTTGTTGATGTCGGCGACGCTTTGCAGCGGCGATTCGAACCGGGGGCCTTCGCCTTCGGCAAAATACAGCCCCAGCCCCATGGCGTCGGGAATGGTGAGAATATCGGAAAACAGAATCGCGGCGTCGAGGTCGAAACGGCGCAGCGGTTGCAGGGTGACTTCGCAGGCCAGTTCGGGGGTGCTGCACAGCGTCATGAAGTCGCCGGCCTGTTCGCGCACTTCGCGGTATTCCGGCAGGTAGCGGCCGGCCTGGCGCATAATCCAGATGGGGGTGCGGTCCACCGGCTGTTTCAGCAGGGCGCGCAGAAAACGGTCATTTTTCAGTGTGGTCATCGCCTTGCCTGTGCGATTGAGGTGGAGGGTTAACCGGCGTTCAGCAGCGCCTTGATTTTGCCGCTGACTTCGCCCATGTCGGCGCGGCCCACGATTTGCGGTTTGACCACGCCCATCACCTTGCCCATTTCGCGGATGGAGGAGGCGCCGGTTTCGCTAATGGCGGCGTGAATAATGGTTTCGATTTCCTCGTCGCTGAGCGCCTGCGGCAGGAAGGTCTGAATCACATCGACTTCGTATTTTTCCTTGTCGGCCAGGTCGTTGCGACCGGCGGATTCGTACTGTGAAATCGACTCGCGGCGCTGTTTCAGCATTTTGTCGAGTATGGTGATGACGCGGCTGTCGTCCAGCTCGATGCGTTCATCCACCTCAACCTGTTTCAGCGCCGACAGCATTAACCGGATGGTCGCCAGGCGATCCTTGTCGCCGGCTTTCATCGCGGTCTTCATCGCGTCCTGTATCTGTTGTTTCAGGGCGCTGCTCATGCTCGATGCTTACCGTCTGCGCTGGTGAGGCGAACGCGCGAACTTGCTGCGCTCTTTCGACAGCTTTTTCAGATGACGCTTGACTGCGGCGGCGGCCTTGCGCTTGCGCTCAGTGGTGGGCTTTTCATAAGCTTCACGGCGGCGCACTTCAGTCAGAATGCCTGCTTTTTCGCAGGAACGCTTGAAACGGCGCAGTGCGACGTCAAATGGCTCGTTTTCTTTTACTCGTATTGCTGGCATGGTTCTCTCAAATGCAAAATGCACAAAAAATCCGCATCAAGTGCGGTAAAGCCGGGTAGTATATCGCATTTTTCGGATTTGCCAAAGCGTCCTATGCACAAAATTCACTTTTGCCGGAGACCGTCATGCTGGTGCTGGGGGTAGAAAGCTCCTGCGACGAAACCGGCATCGCCCTGTATCACAGCGAAAACGGCCTGCTCGCCCATGTTTTGCACAGCCAGGTGGCGGTGCACGCCGAATATGGCGGCGTGGTGCCGGAACTGGCCTCGCGCGACCATATCCGCTTTTTGTTGCCGCTCACCGAGCAGGCGCTGCAACAAGCAGGTGTAAGCCGCGGCGACATCGATGCGGTGGCCTACACCGCCGGGCCGGGTCTGATCGGCGCGCTGATGTCGGGCGCGGCGGTGGCGCGCAGCCTGGCCTGGGCGCTGGACATTCCGGCGGTGGAAGTGCACCACATGGAAGGTCACCTGCTGGCGCCGATGCTGGAGCCGGAGTCGCCGGCTTTTCCCTTTATCGCCCTGCTGGTCTCCGGCGGCCACACCCTGCTGGCGAAAGTGGAGGGCGTGGGGCGGTACGAACTGCTGGGCCAGAGCCTTGACGACGCCGCCGGCGAGGCTTTCGACAAAACCGCCAAAATGCTCGGCCTGGGCTATCCCGGCGGGCCGGAGCTGGCGCGCATCGCCGAGCAGGGCGACCCGCGGCGGTTTACTTTTCCGCGACCGATGACCGACCGGCCAGGGCTGGATTTCAGTTTCAGCGGCCTCAAAACCTTTGCGCTCAACACCAGCCAGCAATGCCGCGATGACGCCGACTGGCGACAGTCCGTCGCCGACATCGCCCGCGCATTCGAGGAGGCGGTGGTCGATACGCTCGCCATCAAATGCAAACGCGCATTGCAGCAACACCATGCGTCACGGCTGGTGGTGGCCGGCGGCGTCGGCGCCAACCGGCGTTTGCGTCAGCGGCTCAAACAGATGACCGATGAGCTGGGCGGCGAGGTGTATTACCCGCGCATCGAATTCTGCACCGACAACGGCGCCATGATTGCCTACGCAGGTTATCTGCGGTTGCAGGCCGGCCAAACCCAGCCGCTGGACATCGATGCGCGCGCCCGCTGGCCGCTGGATGCCCTGTCAGCTATTGAAATCTGATTGCTGCAGTTTATTTTGATTGCTGTTTCGACAATGCCGCAATGAGGGGGCACGGCTGGTCATCCTGATTGTTGCAACAGGCCTGGATGTGTTTGTTCAGCACACTGGCCATGTTCTGCAAGTCGCGTATTTTTTCCCTGATTAGATCCAGCTTTTGCTCGGCCAGTTCGCGGGTTTGCGCGCAACTGCCGTCCTCCAGTTCCAGCAGGCGTTTGATTTCGGCGAGGCTGAAGCCGAGTTGCTGGGCGCGTTGAATGAAGCGGATGCGTTCGATGGTGGATTGTGGGTAGATGCGGTAGCCGGTGAGCGGTTTGGGCGGTTCGTCAATCAGGCCGATGCGCTGATAGTAGCGGATGGTTTCGATGTTGACGCCGGCCTGTCTGGCGGCCACGCTGATGGTGGTTTTTTTCGGCATCATTTTTTTCTGGCCTGCGGTTTGTCGATGTCGTCAATAATCGGGCAGCCGTCTTTCGCGCCGGCGCACAGGTTGACTAACAGGGTCAGTTCATTGCGCAGTGTGGTGAGAGTGTCGATATGCTGTTCCACTTCCTGCAGTTTTTTGTGTGTCAACTGACGCACGGTTTTTCTGGCGCGCGCCGGGTTTTCACGCATGCGCAGCAGTTGTTTGATTTCATCCAGGCTGAAGTTCATGGTCTTGGCGCGTTGAATGAAACGCAGTCGTGACATGTCCTGTTCGCGGTAGATGCGCACGCCGGAAGGCAAGCGGCTGATTTTTTTCAGCAGACCGATTTTTTCATAATAGCGCAGGGTGTCGGCGCTGATGCCGAGCTGCTCAACCACTTCGCTGATTTTCCAGCCGGTTTGTGATGACAGTTCAGTGGCTGGCATGATGTTGCAACAACTGGCGCAGTTGTTCACGGGCAGGCAGCGCGCCGATAAGTTGATTGTTAATGATCAGCGACGGGGTAGTGAGGATGCCTTTCGCCACGCTGCGGTCAATGTTTTTTATCACGTCGATGATTTCCAGTTCAAAATCCTGCTTGCCCAGTTCATCGACCAGTTCAAGCAGTAGCGCACGCGCCTGTTTGCAGCGTGGACACAGGTTGGATGTATACAATTCGATTTGTGTGCGTTGCGTGACCATACGGTTTCAGACTAAACCAGCAGCCGGTTGTTCTGCAACTATTGTGAATAAAGCGCAGCAGGCAAAATCACTTTCGCCCGTTTCAGAATCCCAGCGCCTTGCGCAAAGGCAGCGCCAGAAAGGCGGCGGTAAAGCCAATGCTCCAGATAATAATGGATGCCCACAGGATGCGGCGGTTCCAGCGTTGGGCTTGTTCACATACACGCGCCAGCTCCGGATCGGCGGGGCAGCTCTGGCCGCTTCGGTATGTCAGCCATAATGAAACGGCGAGCAACAAGCCTGAAATGGCGAAGACCCATATCTTGTGCTGACTGAGGGTAATCAATACGGGAAACGCGCTGGTCAGCGAGGCGACCGCCGCGCCCATGCCGAGCGTGACCAGAATAATCGGCAGGGCGCAGCATATCAGCGTGCCACTGCTGGCGAACAGGGTCAGCCAGCTGATGCTGGTGGTTTTGCGAAGCGCCGCGCGCGGCTTGGTCATTGCGCCGTCACCTGCTTGCTGCGGTAGGTGAAACCGGCATCCTGAAACAGTTGTTTGAGCTGTTCGTCGCTGAGCGTCACATCATGGGTTTCGACAGTGACAATGCCCTTTTCCAGATCCATGTCGCGAAAACGGACGCCTTCAATCGCATTGAGTTTTTTCTCGATGCCGTAAGCGCAATACGGGCAGGCCAGCCCGTCAACGCGGATAGAGTAAACAGCGTTGCCTGCAAGCGCGGCGGTTGACAGTGCAGCAAGCAGCAGGGTGAATGACAGGGTTTTGACAATGTTCATGCGTTTTGCTCCTGCGGCATTATAAATGCCACTCAAAAATCAAACGGGCGCGGTAATCGGTTTCTGCCTGGTTGCCATTCAGGTTGCTGGCAAGCGGGATTTGCACGCCGGCCTTGATTGCAAAATTGCGTTTGGTCCAGAAAATACCGGGTGAAACAAACCACTGCTCGCCGCCGGTGTTGGCAAGTTTCACGTTGTTCTGTTCAGCGCGCTGGCCGAACTCGCCGTTGAGCTCCAGCAGCCAGACCGTGTCGGCCTCAAGATAACCGGTGCGATGCGGGCGGTAGCCGCCAACCAGATCCAGCAGGGTTTTGTTGCCGCGTTGCAGACCGTTTTGGTTGGTATTGTTGTCGCGGTAACGCAATGCGGCCCAGCGGTACCAGGTGCGGCCTTCATAACCGTAGGCGATGCCAACAATACGGTCGGTTGTGCCGGCGCCGATGCTGTTATCGCCGCTGTCGGTTTTCAGTTTGAAGGCGATGGTCATCGATTGTTGCAGGCCGGGTGAATCCTTGCGCCAGAAACGGTATTTGGTGAACAGCGTTACATCTCCCTGACCGGTGTCGCTGCCAGCGGCGCTGCTTTCATGCACATAAGGCAATTCGACTCCGGCAGCCCAGTCGCCGGTGAGGCCGTAAGTGAGTTCAACGCCGAGTTCGCTTTCCCTGTTGCTGCCTGCCTTGCTGAGATGAATTTCGGGTGATACTTCGTAACCGCCCTTGAACAGCACATGCGGGCCGAGGCCGAACACCGGGTCATGCGCCAGCGCGGCGGCGCTGAAACCACATGAAATAACGGCGATGAGTAGTGAGTAGGGTTTCATAGTCTGACCATTTTTTTCTTTTGCCTGCACATGTGACTGTCTGGAGCTGGCTCCAGGTTCAGAAAAAATGAAAAATATTATTTCTTTGTGGTCAGTCTAATAGCTGGAGTTAACTCCAGGTCAAGGCTTCAGGCGGATTTTTTCAGGCAACATGAAAGGGAAGCGTGAATGCGCTCAACATCCAGCCGGGTATCAATGATTTCCAGCAGGTTGCGATAGCGCGGGGGTTGCCCGCCGGGCAATGGACTGAGCGCAGCCTGCGCCGGCGTGGCATTGGCGGCATGTTCTCCCTTCGTGGTCACCACCCAGCCCTTGATGCGCATCAGCGTCTGGTTTTGCAGCCACTGTAACAAGGCGTCATGGTCGAACACGCTTGCCTCATCGAACTGAAAACTGTGGCTTTGCCAGGTTTGCTCGTCTTCGTGCAGGCGGAATACGGTGGCTGTTTGCTGCCGGGTGTGGGCAAGCGCAAGCCAGTCTGTTTCAAGTTGCCCGAACGTGGTTTGGGTGATCAGCGCCTTGCCCGCTTGCAGTTTGCGCGCAAGTGCATCAAACGCCTGCATGGCCGTGGCTGTCGCCATGTCGGTTTTGTTGGCGACCAGCACATCGGCAAGCTGTATCTGTTCAAGGAACAGCGCATTGTTGTGGTAGCGTGCATCGAGTAAATGCATCGGGTCAATCAGGCAGATAGCGGCGCGCAGTGAAAGCACCTGGCTAAAGCCCTCGCCACGCAATGTTTTGAGCACACCGGACGGGTGGCCGACGCCGCTGGATTCGATCAGCAGCCGGTCTGGCCGGGCCTGTTTCAACAATTGATTGATTGCAACCTGCAACGGCAAGCCCTGTGCGCAGCACATGCAGCCGCCGGGAATTTCTTTTACCGCGATGCGCTCCGCCTGGTAGCGTTTGCCGTCGATGCCAATGCTGCCGAATTCATTGACCAGAACGGCCCAGGTTTCAGCCGCCGGCTTTTGCGCAAACAGATGCAGAATCGCCGTGGTTTTGCCCGCGCCCAGAAAGCCGGAAATAACATTGGTGGCTACGTGTTGAATCGGGGCTGGCATGCGTCAATCATACCTGCGATGCCGGCCGGGTGACAAAAAAAGCCGGCTTGCGCCGGCTTGTTACGGGTTCAGCAAGCGGTGCTTACAAACTGCAACCGGCCTGTTTGTCCTTCAGCCCGATGGCGTAGAAGAATTTGGTCGCCGGACAGAATCCGGTGAAACCCATCTGGAACAGATTGGCGCCGACAAAGAACGTCAGCCACAGCCAGCTCATTTCACTGAGGTCAACCTGACCGGAAAAATGCGCGGCAGTCAGGCTGCCCATAATCACCAAACCGGCGAAAATGCCGATGACACTGAATACTTTCATTATATAACCCTCTGATATTATTAAGACTGATTCAAAATTGCCTGCCAGCAGGAAAACGCCAGCAATAATTAGTATATTAGCATATTCTTAATATAATGTATACCTTTGTCTATATCAGGCCGGATGCTGGCCGTGCCCCAGCTTGCATGAGGGGGGATCAGTTGCGGCGGGGAGGGTGATTGAGCCAGTACAGAATCATCAAAAATCCGAACAGCATGCCACCCAGGTGGGCAAAGTGGGCAACACCCGCTTCGGTGCCGGTTATGCCAAACACCAGCTCGACAATGCCATACAGCAGCACAAACCATTTTGCCTTGATGGGTACTGGCGGGATTAACAACAGCAATTGCTGGTTGGGAAAAAAGACGCCAAATGCCAGCAACACGCCAAACACGCCACCGCTGGCGCCGATGGTCGGATAGACCGCTCCGCTGCTGGAGGCCACCATCAACTGGGTGATGCCGGCGCCGATGACGCACACCAGATAATACACAGCAAAATTGCGTGAACCCCACAGGTTTTCCAGTGCGATGCCAAATAACCAGAGGGCATACATATTCAGCAACAAGTGCATCAGACTACCGTGCAAAAAGGCATAGCTGACCAGTTGCCACAGGTGAAAGTTGTTGACCACGGGCAGCATCGGCGCCAGTGCAGAGTGCGGCATCGGCCACAGCGCAAAATTGCCAATCATGAAGCGGGTGGAGAGTGGCTCCAGAAAGAAGATGATGACATTGGAAATCAGCAACAGTTTGATGACGGGGGGCATCAATGAATAATGGTGACGAATACCTGCCATGTTTTACCCGCTATGCTCCCAGGGTTAGCTGATGGTTTTACGAAAACGCGCAATACTGAAAGCAGTAAAGACACAGGCGAAAACCAGCAGTGCGCCAAATTGCGGCGCCATTTCAGCCAGCGTGTTCGCTTTCAGCAGTATGCCACGAACGATGTCGACAAAACAGGTAAACGGAATCAGCGTGGCCGCAGGTTGCGTCAAGGCTGGCATGGGTTTGGCCGGAAAGACAAAACCGGAAAGCAGGTTAGTAATCCTGAAATAAATATTGCCGTGACGCCGGGATGCGCCGTATGCGAACCTGAGGATGGAAGCGTCAGGGCGCGATAAGGTTGCACAAAATATATGGGCGAAATACTTTTTCCATTATCAACAGCTTGTCAGCTGCTGACAATGGCGTTGCAACTGTATTGGTCTGGAAGCTGAAACCCGGATAACGCCGTGCTACACTCGGTTTATGTCTTTGATGACCAATATGCTGAAACTGCTGCTGATCGCCTGTACGATGGCGTACACCAATGCGTGGGCGTTCGATGCGCTGATGGATCATCATGCTGATATATCCGATACAACCCATGCATTGGATGCTTCACCATTCAATACCGATCAGCATGATGGTGATGCAAATGCGCATGGCTGTGACCATTGCTGCCATGCGGCAGCGCATATTCTGGCGCTGAGCAACAGCCATATCAGCCAGAACGTCAATATGACCAACAGCATTGTTGCTGTGCAGGACGTGTCAGCAGCATCCTATATTTCACTCCCGGATTCGCCTCCACCCAAATTCCTGTTCTGAATATTGCCGGCGCATTGCCGGCCGGTTGCGTGATTCTCATTTGTCACGCCAGATAATATTTCAGGAATACCAATATGTTTATGATTACTGTGCGGCGCGCCGCACCGGTTTTGCTGTTGCTGCAAGCCTTTTGTGCTTCGACAACGGTTTCTGCCGGGCAGGCCGCCAATTTCGCACCGGAAGAAAAACGGCTTTCTGCATGGCTGCTGGACAATGTTGATGCACACCCCGCGGTTGCCGCGGCGCGTGCGAAGACACAAGCTGCCAAATCAAGAGTACATGCTGCCGGCAAGGCATTGTTCAATCCGGAGCTGGAAATTGATGTAGAAAAAACCGGTACACATACCAGCTCACTTGGCTTCAGTCAGGAAATTGACTGGGGTGACCAGCGTGGCGCTCGCACACGCGTTGCTGAACTGCAACAACAATTAGCATGGCTTGACTATATCGAAACGCGTAATGAAGTGGCGGCTGAATTGCTGACCGCGCTTGGGCGTTGGCTGGGCGCCAATTCGATACACCAGCTTGCTGTAAAACGCCTTGAGTTGATGCGGCGTTTCGCTGATGTTGCCGCGCTGCGGCATAAAGCGGGCGACCTGAGTCAGGTTGAACTCGATCTGGCGACGCTGGCATTGTCCGAAGCACGCTTTCAGTCAGCGATTACCGATTCAGAGCAGGTGGCCAGCCGGCAACAACTGATCATGCTGACAGGCGATGACAGTCAACAATGGCCAGAACTGCCGCCACGTTTGCCGTTGCTGAAACCGGATGAAGAAAAATTACAAACAGTGCTGCAAAACCTGCCGGCGATGAAGCGCATCAAGGCGCAGGTGCTGGTGGCGCAGGCAAATGCTGCATTGCGCCGCAGCGAAGCCAGCGCCAACCCGACCATTGCCATACGCGGTGGCAAGGAAGGCGATGAATCATTGATTGGTCTGAATCTGTCAATTCCGTTACAACTGCGAAATAACTTTCAGGCTGAGATTGATGCCGCCAATGCCGAATATATTGCAGCGCAGAGTGTGGCTGCCAAAACAGTGCGACAACTGCGTGGCCGTTTGCTGTCTTCACTGCGCGCATACCAAGCAAGTTTTTCTGCGTGGCGGGCATGGCGCCAATCTGGCGAGCGCAGCCTGAATCAGCAAATCGCCCTGCTGCAACGATTGTGGAAAGCCGGCGAATTGAGCACCACGGATTATCTGGTGCAACTTAAGCAGGCGCTGGATACACAGGCCAGCGCATATGAACAACGCAGCATGATGTGGCAAAACTGGGCGGAATGGCTGGCGGCTTCCGGCGATATCCAGCATTGGCTGCAATCTGATAATTCGGCTGACGGTATGGCTGAACAGCAAACCGTCACAGGAGAATAAAACATGAAGACAACATTGAATACAGTATCTGGAAAACATATCGCCCTGTTTTTACTTTATGGTTTGCTGGTGTTGAACCCGTATGTGCTGATGGCGGAATCAGAACATGACCATAATCATGCGGCGCACCACGAACACGGTGAGGAAGGGCATGAAGAAGGCGGTGTAGTCAGGCTCACCGAAGAGCAGATGAAGCAGGCCAATATCAGGGTCAGCCGTATCCTGCCGCAAACGCTGGCGGGCGCGATTACCGCGCCGGGGGAAGTGATGTTGAATGCCTACGCGACATCGACAGTTACGCCGCGTATTTCGGCGCAGGTTATCAAGCGGCATGCGCGGCTGGGGGATCATGTAAGCGCAGGTGATGCGCTGGTGACATTGTCCAGTGTCGAAATGGCGCAGGCGCAGGGAGATTTGCTGGTCGTCGCCCGCGAATGGAGCCGGGTGAAAAAACTGGGCAAAAAGGTAGTGTCTGCACAGCGTTACACCGAATCGCGTGTTGCCTATGAGCAGGCAAAGGCGCGCGTGCAGGCTTACGGTATGACCGCAAGCGAACTGCAAAACTTTTTGCGAAGCAGTGACGCCTCACTGGCGAATGGCGCGTTCAAATTGATTGCGCCGCAAAAAGGCACGGTTATTCGTGATGACTTTGTGGTGGGTGAGCTGATCGAGCCGGGCCGTGAACTGTTTGTTATCAGCGATGAAAACATGTTGTGGGTAGAGGCCAGACTGACGCCAACGCAGGCATTGCAGGTGCGCACTGGCGCCCATGCCACTGTAACAGCGGGCGACGCCATCCTGGATGGCAAGGTGATTCAGGTGCATCACTCGCTGGATGAATCGACCCGCACCCTCGGTGTGCGCATCGAAATCGCCAATCCGGATGATCAGTTGCACCCGGGTGTATTCGTGCAGGCCATGATTACCAGCAAGCAAACGGTCAAGGCGATGGCGGCGCCGGTATCCGCCGTGGTGCGAAGTGAAGACGGCGACTGGCAGGTTTTTTATGAGCATGAGCCGGGCGAGTTCAAACCGCAGGAAGTTGATGTGGTGCGCACTGTTGGCGACAAGCTGGTGATTGAAGGCATTGAACCGGGTGTGCGTGTCGCTGTATCCGGTGTGTTCTTCATTCAATCCGAACTGGCCAAGTCCGGTTTTGAAATTCACAATCATTAGGAGCCACCGACATGTTAGATGCAATAATTAGCGGGGCGGTGCGCAACCGGCTGTTAGTGGTGATAGCACTGATCGCGACTGCCGTAGGCGGCAGTCTGATACTGCCGAAACTGAATCTGGATGCGTTTCCCGATGTCACCAATGTGCAGGTGCAGATTAACACCGAGGCGCGTGGTCTGGCGGCGGAAGAAGTCGAGCAGTTAATCACCTTCCCGATTGAGGCAGTGATGTATTCCTTACCGGATGTGGAAGAAGTGCGTTCGATTTCCAAAACCGGCCTGTCGGTGATTACCGTGGTGTTCAGGGAAGGCACCGACATTTATTTTGCGCGGCAACTGGTATTCGAAAGACTGCAGGCGGCGCGCGAGCAAATACCCGAAGGTATTGGCACGCCGGGCATTGGCCCCAACACCTCCGGGCTGGGGCAGGTATACCAGTACATCCTGCGCGCGGATGATCCGCAGAAATATGACGCCATCACCCTGCGCAGTTACAACGACTGGATTGTAAAACTGCTGTTGATGCCGGTCGCTGGTGTCACCGATGTGCTGTCTTTTGGCGGTGAAGTGCGCCAGTACCAGGTGCAGCTCAATCCGCAGCGTTTGCTGGCGTATGGCCTCACCGGTGACGATGTCGCCGAAGCGATTGAAAACAACAATCGCAACGCCGGCGGCTGGTACATGGACCGCGGTGAGGAGCAGTTGATTATTCGTGGCGTCGGCTGGGTGCGCAACGGTGAAGACGGCCTGCGCGATATCGGCAATATTCCGCTGAAAGATGAAGACGGCGTGGTGGTGCGGGTGAAAGATGTCGCCAATGTGGCGTTTGGCCCCGAGATTCGTCAGGGCGCGGTCACCATGACCACGCGTGACGCCAATGGCAAGCCCGTCTCTCTGGGCGAGGTTGTTGCCGGTATTGTGCTCAAGCGGCTGGGCGCCAACACCAAGGCCACGATTGACGGCATCGAATCGCGGCTTGCTGCGATTCAGACCGCCTTGCCCGAAGGCGTTACGCTGCAGCCGGTGTACAACCAGGCCAGTCTGGTGGATCAGGCGGTGAACACCGTATCCAAAGCCCTGCTCGAAGCCTTTGTGCTGATCGTGGTGGTGTTGATGCTGTTTCTGGTCAACCTGCGCGCCACCCTGCTGGTGCTGATTTCGGTGCCGATTTCAATCGGCATTGCGCTGATGGTGATGGCGCAATGGGGCGTGTCGGCGAACCTGATGTCGCTTGGCGGACTGGCGATCGCCATCGGCATGATGGTGGACGGCTCGGTGGTGATGATGGAGCATATTTTCAGTCATCTCACCAAACCCGATGCCGATCACCGCGATCATCCGCAACAGGCGCCGGACGATCCGCATCCCTACGATGCAGCGCATGATGAGCACGGCATACCGCTGCGCATCAAGGAAGCGGCGCGCGAAGTGGGCCGCCCGGTGTTCTTTGCGGTGATGATTATTATCATCGTGTTTGCGCCGCTGTTCAGCCTCGAAGGGGTGGAAGGCAAACTGTTTCAGCCGATGGCGATTTCCATTGTACTGGCAATGCTGGCTTCTCTACTGGTGGCGCTGGTCGTGGTGCCGGCGCTGGCGACGTATTTGTTCACCAAGGGCGTGCAGCATAAAGATGGTGTGGTGATGCCGCCGCTTGAGCGTGCGTATCGAAAAATCCTGTCCAAAGCGCTGGCCAGTCGTAAAACCGTAGTCAGCACCGCGATTGCCCTGTTCATTGGCTCACTGTTACTGGCGCCGTTTCTCGGCACCGAGTTTGTGCCGGAGCTGGAAGAAGGCACATTGAATATTCGCGTCACACTGGCGCCGTCCTCCAGCCTGGACACATCGCTTGAAGTGGCTGGCAAACTGGAACAGATACTGATGACGTTTCCGGAAGTGATCTATGCCAGCAGCCGGGTCGGTCGCGCGGAAATCGGCGGTGACCCGGAGCCGGTGTCCAATGTGGAAATCTTTGTCGGCCTCAAACCGGTGGACGAATGGACCAGCGCCAGCAACCGCCAGCAGTTGCAAAAACAGATGGAAGAAAAAATGTCTGCCCACCCGGGCTTGCTGTTTTCGTTCTCGCAGCCGATTGCCACACGCGTGGATGAGTTGTTGTCAGGTGTGCGCGCACAACTGGCGATTAAGCTGTTTGGCTCCGATCTCGACATGCTGGCGAAAATCGGCGGTGAAATCGAACAACTGGTCAAGCGGGTCGAAGGCGCGCGCGGTGTGGCGATGGAGCAGATCGGTGGTGAAGCACAGCTCGCCGTGCGTCCGGATCGCGATGCGCTGGCGCGCTATGGCATTCCGGTGGCGCAGGTGATGGATCTGGTGTCGGACGCCATCGGCGGCCGCGCCGCCGGGCAGGTCATCAAGGGCAACGAGCGTTACGATATATATGTGCGTCTTGCCGAGCAGTATCGAAACAATGTTGAAGCGATTCGTAACCTGATATTGCAGGCGCCCGGCGGCGCATGGGTGCGGCTGGGTGATGTCGCCAGTGTCGGGATTGAATCCGGCCCGCCGCAGATTCGCCGTGATGATGTGCAGCGCCGCGTGGTGATTCAGACCAATGTCGAAGGCCGTGACATGGGCGGACTGGTTGCCGAACTGCAACAGCGCATCGACAGTGAAATCGACATGCCGCCGGGTTACACCGTGGTGTTCGGCGGCCAGTTTGAAAACCAGCAACGCGCACAGGCGCGTCTGATGATTGTGGTGCCGTTGTCGCTCGGTCTGATTTTCCTGCTGCTTTATTTCGCTTTCAATTCCGTCGGTCAGGCCATGCTGATTATGCTGAATGTGCCGCTGGCATTGATTGGCGGCATTGCTGCATTGTTTATCTCCGGGCAGTATCTGTCGGTGCCGGGCTCAATCGGCTTTATCGCTCTGTTCGGTGTGGCGGTGCTCAACGGCGTGGTGATGGTGAATGCAATCAACCAGCGGTTGACCGGCGGCAATGATGTGCAAACCGCTGTGTTTGAAGGCGCGTTGTCGCGTCTGCGGCCGGTGCTGATGACCGCCTCGATTGCGGCGCTGGGCTTGATTCCCATGTTGCTGTCTACTGGCGTCGGTTCGGAAGTACAACGACCGCTGGCTACTGTGGTTGTAGGCGGCTTGTTCACCTCAACACTGTTAACCCTTTTCGTGCTGCCGGTGCTGTATGCCGTGTTCTCCAGACAGGTGATTGGTGACAGGCGGTAATCAGCGTGTCCCAAACACCACTATTGTCTTGCCATGCGCGCTGATCAGGTTGTCGTCTTCCAGCTCTTTCAGCACGCGGCCCGCCATTTCGCGTGAGCAGCCGACCATTTTGGCCAGGTCCTGGCGGGTGATTTTGATTTGCATGCCATCGGGATGGGTCATGGCGTCGGGTTCCTCGCACAGCTCCAGCAGGGTGTGGGCGATGCGGCCTTTGACATCGAGAAAAATCAGGTCGCGCACTTTCTGGCTGGTGCGTTTCAGGCGTTCGAAAATCTGGCCGGTGAGCAGAAACATCACCGCCGGATCTTCGCTGACAATTTGTTTGAATTTGGCGTAACTGATTTCGGCGATGGTGGATTTGGCGCGGGTAATCACCCAGGCGGTGCGCTTGCCTTCTTCGCCGACATCGAAGTCAAACAGGCCGGATTCACCAAAAAAATCACCCGCGTTCAGGTGCGCCAGAATAATTTCGTCGCCCTGTTCGTTCTCTGCCTGTACGTTTGCCGAGCCCTCAATGATATAGTACAGGCTGTCAGGCACGTCGCCTTCGTGGATGACGACTTTCTTGGCGTCATAGGATTTTTTATGAGCATGTTTGAGTAAATGCTCCAGCGACGGGTTCAGTGTGGGAATCTGGCGAACGATACTCATTTTCCTTCCTGCGAGCGGTTGCACAAGCAGCCCACATAATACACAACCTGTTGACAAACCAAAAGAAAAAACATGAGAGGCTTATGAAAGCAACAGTAAAATGGCTCGATAATATGAGCTTTGTCGGCGAGTCCGGCAGCGGTCACTCGGTGGTGATGGACGGGCCGCCGGAAAGCGGCGGCCGCAATCTGGGGGTGCGGCCAATGGAAATGGTGCTGCTGGGCATGGGCGGCTGCACCGCCTTTGATGTGGTGATGATATTGCAGCGTGGCCGGCAGGATATCGTTGATTGCCATGTTGAGCTGGAGGCCGAACGCGCAGAAGAGGCGCCAAAGGTATTTACCAAAATTCATGCACACTATATCGTCAAGGGTAAAAACCTGGATGCGAGAAAAGTCGAGCGCGCCATCAACATGACGGCCGAGAAATATTGCTCGGTTTCGATTATGCTGGCCGCCACCGCCGAAGTAACGCACGATTTTGAAATAGTGGAAATTTGATTTTGTCTTCCTCACCTTCCGAACGCTTCCGCGCGATACAGGCGGAATACCACCACGCATGGTTCCGGTTTCATCCGGAATCTTCCGTTGATGTCGGCGTGCCGGATTTTGCCGACCGCCTGCGCAGTTACAGTGAAGACGATCTGGGCGCGTTGATTGCGCTCAACCAGAAACTGTTGTCGGCGCTGGATGAACTGCCACAAAATGAATTCGACGAGACCACCGCGATGGATTTTCGCATCCTGCGCGGCGCGGCCAATGTCGAGTTGCACGAACTGGAAGCGCAGAACTGGCGTTTCCGCAATCCGGCGGAATATGTGCCGGTGCACGCCATCTACCAGTTGCTGACGCACCCGGTGGAAAATGTGCACACCGCGGTCAAGCGCCGGCTGGAATCCATCCCGGAATATTTGCGCGGCGCCCGCAGTCTGCTGCAACAGGCGCCCGAACATGTGGTGCCGGTGTGGCTGCAATCGGCGGTTGAGCAGTGTGACAGTGGCGCGGATTTTATGCGCAGCCTGGTGCGCAGCCCGCTGATTTCACGCCTGTTCAGCAACCCGGCCAAGTTGCAGCCGGTGTTCGATAATGCCGCCAATGCGCTGACCGATTTTGCCCGCTTTTTGCAAACCGACATCGCGCCGCACGCGCAGGGTGACTTTGCCTGTGGCCGCGTGCATTTCGACCGCCTGCTGAATGAAAAGCATTTTCTCGCCAGCGATGCCGATGTCGTGCTCAAACTGGGAGAGCGCCTGCTGCAACAAACCCGCGAGCAGCTGCGTGAACAAACCCGGCAAATGCAGGGCGATGAAGACACCGGGGCGCTGCTCGATAAAATCCGTGCGCAGCATCCGTCGCTGGACAAGTTGCTCGGCACTTACCGGGAGCGCTTACGCAGCAGTTATGAATGGCTGCAACATGCCGACCTGGTGACCTTGCCGCAACAGCAGACGCTAAAATTGCAGGAAACGCCGTCATTCATGCGACCGATGATTCCGTTCGCCGCCTATGAGCCGCCGTCTGTGATCGATGCGCAACAACAGGGGCATTATTACATCACCCTGCCGGATAAAAACGGACTGCGCGAACACAATACTTGCAGCATCGACCTGACCTGCGTGCACGAAGCCTTTCCCGGCCATCACTTGCAGTTTGTGCTGGCCAACCAGGCCAATGCCGGCAATCTTACCCGTTTGCTGAACGAGTCGGCTTCAATGTATGAAGGCTGGGCGCTGTACGCCGAACAACTGGCGATAGAGCAGGGCTTTCTCAATCGCGATGAACACCGTTTCATGATGTTGCGCGACCGCCTGTGGCGCTGCCTGCGCATCATCATCGATGTCAAACTGCAAACCGGCGCGATGACGCTGCAACAGGCGGAAGATTTACTGAAAGATGAACTGGGATTTGACCAGGGTCAGGCCGCCGGCGAAATCGGCTGGTATAGTTGTGCGCCAGCCACCCCGCTGTGTTACGCCACCGGCTGCGAAATGATACTGGCCGCACGCGAGCAAATTGTCGACAAGGGCGCCGCCAGCCTGAAGGATTTCCATGACGGCGTGTTGTCACAAGGCTCGATTGCCTTGCCGCTGGTGCTGGAGCAGAGTTTTGGTGATGTCATCTGGCGCCGGGTGCACACCGCCGTATTCAACTGAGTGTATTGCCATGAACGATCAAAGCAAACGCCCACCCGCCACCAGCGGCATGCGCCACATCGCGCTGAACATCGAGGACATGCAGGCCTGCCTGCATTTTTACCAGAACCTGCTCGGCATGGCGATTGAATGGCAGCCGGATCCGGACAATATTTATTTATGCTCCGGTAACGACAATGTCGCGCTGCACGCCAGCCCGCACCCCATTGACCGGGAGAAGCAGGCGCTGGATCATCTTGGTTTCATATTGCGAAAGCCGGAAGATGTCGACGCATGGTATGCATTTCTGCTGGAGAACGGCGTGGAAATGTGCAGCGAGGTCAAGCAGCACCGCGACGGCGCGCGCAGTTTTTACTGCAAGGATCCGGACGGCAATGTGGTGCAGATGATATACCATCCACCGTTGTCAGCGGGCTAGGCGCGGGGTTCTGGGTGCTGGTCGCTCTATATGTTATTGGCTACCAGCAACCAGAATCCAGTCCCTCAAACCCAGTAAGCCGACCGCGTCATCACCTTCGACATCGCTGTCATCAGTTTTTTCACCGGCGTCGGCAATGGCGCAGCGCCGTGGTTGATTGCGGTGGTGGCGTGGTGCGCTTCGTCGACTTTCATTTGCTCCAGAATCGCGCGGCTGCGGCGGTCGTGTTCCGGAATTTGTTTTAAATGCGCATCCAGGTGCTTCACCACCTGATGCTCGGTTTCCGCCAGAAAGCCCAGACTCCATTTGTCGCCCAGCGCGCCGGCGAATGCGCCGATGGCGAAGGAGCCGGCATACCACAGCGGGTTGAGCAGGCTGGTGCGGTCGCCTAGTTCGTGCAGGCGGTTTTCTGTCCACAACAGATGGTCGTTTTCCTCAATCGCGGACTGCTCCAGTTTGGCCTTTACTTTTTCATCGCGCGCGGTGATTGCCTGGCCCTGATACAGCGCCTGCGCCGATACCTCGCCAGCGTGGTTCACCCGCATCAGTCCGGCAATGTGCTTGCGCTGACTGGCGTCGAGTTCGGTATCGTCGATATTTTCCGCCGGATACGGTCGCTCGCTGCCACGGGGATGACCCACGAGGGTGCGCAGCGCGGTGTCAGCGCCAATGAGCAGGCGGTCAAAAGCTGTGTAATCTCGCATTGCGCTATATTGTAGTGTATTGCCGCAGGGTGCAAGATAGCGCGCCTGATTTGTTGACGAAAAACCGGGCTGTATCATGTCGTATTACCAATACCACGTCTTTTTCTGCACCAACCAGCGCGATGATGGCCGCCAGTGCTGCGAGCAATGCGGCGCCAGCGAAATGCGCGCCTACGCCAAGCAGCGCATCAAGCAGCTGGGTCTGTCCGGGGCGGGCAAGGCGCGCATTAACACGGCTGGTTGTCTGGACCGTTGTGAAATGGGGCCGGTGATCGTGGTTTATCCCGAAGAAGTCTGGTACAGCTACGTCGATCGCGAGGATATCGATGAGATTATCGAGCAGCATCTGATAAAAGGGCAGCCGGTTGAGCGGCTGATGATTGATGGAGGTGCGATATAAGCTTTTGATAAAAAAGGGAAAAGCATATTTTTCTGGAAACGGTCAAAAAATATTTGACATAACATTATAATATGCTAATATACTACTCAAGTTTATGTAGTTTACTCCTCCATCCTCCCTTTGGTGGTTTTTAGCGCGAACTCCCCGTTCGCGCTTTTTTTTGCCCGCAATAATGTTCGCCAAAGCGGTGAAAAACCTGCTTCAGCCCTTGTCTG
>JALWPK010000104.1 GCA_026995045.1 Gammaproteobacteria bacterium
GCCAGTCCATCGGGTCGCTGCCCTGGTTGCGTTCGTGGCCGCCAAAATCGTCCACCGCGTTGTTGACCGCGTTGAACAGTTCCACACAACTGTCGCCAACGGATGCGCACAGGCTGCCGGTGAAATATGCCGGATCCAGCGCCAGTCCGCTGACAATAATATCCAGTGACGGGTCGAACGGCAGCCAGGTTCCACCTGTAGCCGGCGTGGTTCTGCCGCCACGGTACTCGGCCGCGGTTACGCTTTTGAAAATGTAATCCCAGTCCATGTCATCTTCAAAATAATATACATCGCTGCGGGTAAACAGGTAGTTGCCCAGATGGTTGCCGGTAGCCGCGTTCAGCTCCAGCGGCAGCGCCATGTCCTGGTATTGCGCGATGGATGCGCCGTTGCCGAAACTGTCGGTCACAGCATAAACGCTCACTTGCGGCACTTCGGTTATGCCACTGACGGGGAAGAACTGGTCTTTCATGTTTATCAGCCCGCGCGCGGTGAACACCTGCTGCAGCGGATTGGCGGTCAGATCCTTGCTCACCTGAATGCGGAAACCATCCGCCCACGGGTTGTTGGCGTCAAAGCGCAGGAACATATCCATGTTTTCGGCGGCATCGTTAAAGCTGAAATCCATGCGCATCTGCACCGGGTCATCGGGTTTGCGGTCATCCGGGTTCACGTTCGTTCCATCGATAACCATGCGGCCGGTGATATCGCCGTTGGCGGCTTCATTCCATGAAATATAAAACTGCGGATCTTCTCCCTGCACCGGCGGCAACGAACGGCTGTAGTTGTAGTACAGACGAATCGTGGTTTGCGTGTCGGAGTCTTCACTCACGCTGTAATGGGTGGGTTCATCGGGGTCAAAGTTTGCCGCGTTGTTGTCATTTTCGGTTTCATAGATTTTGCCATCGTGCGGCACGACGGAGGCAATCTCGATCAAGCTGTCGGCGATGCACGACCAGGTGGCGACGGCTGACACCATGAACTTGCTGGTTTCATAGCCATTGCGGAATATATCGTCTTCCTGGTCATTGCCGATAAAGGCGCAGGGCAAGCCACTGCTGCCGCGCGCCTGCGGTACGCGTGCCGCCTTCGCCAGACTGGCGCCGGGTTTGGGCGCGGTCACGGCGCGACCGCCGGTGAGGCTGTCGGGAATTTGCAGGTCAACGGATAATGTCGCCGGGGTGACGCTGCCGCCACCGGATTCACCACAACCAGTCAAAAGACTGGCGCTCGCCAGCAGGGCCGGAATAATCAATGCATGTTTCATGTTAATGCTCCTGTTTTATCGTCATCGTTTTGCTGACCGGCTGGCGGGCAATGGCCACCACGGCAATCAGCGCTTACTGTGAGGAGACCGGGCATTGGCCTGCATTTGAAAAAATATTTTTTTCGCTGCAGCGTTCAAACAGGCGGAAAGTTTGTGTCTACTATGTATATAAACCGTCAGAATGGATAGATTGAATACATGAAACCGGCCACACTCATCACCGCGCACTGCCGCAAGTTGCTCGCCAGCCTGGTCATACTGGCCGCCAGTCTGCACTCGCCCCTGCTGTTTGCCGCGCAGTCGGTGATGCCGCCGGATGACCCGCGCCAGTCGATTATCTACTGGAAACAGCACACGGTTTCGCCGGAAAAAAATGATGCTGCCGCCAGGGCGCATGCCATTTTCGACATTCTGCTGCGTGGCTGGGATAACTCGCGGCTGGCGCCCGGCCTGTACGTGGTGGAATCCGCCGGCGGCGCCTGGGCGGCTTCGCTGGCTGACGGCAATATTCTGCTCAGCCAGCAGGCCATCGACGCCTGCATGCAGTTCGGTGAACAGCGTGGCGAGCACCTGCTGGCGTTTGTGCTGTCGCACGAACTGGCGCACCAGCGCGCCGACGATCTGTGGCATCAGCGTTTCTTTCGCATGATCGGCAACGACAGCCCGGCGATTCGCAACAAAATCATCAACGGCCTGAAGCTGGACGCCAATATGCTGGCCGATCTCGAACAAAAAGAAGCACAGGCGGATCATGACGGACTGCTGCTGATGGCCAGCGTCGGCTTTGATCCCTACCGGGTGCTGGACAGCGGCAGCAACAAGGACTTTTTTACCCTGTGGGTGGAAAACCTGTGGCGGCAAACCTGTGATGAAACGCCCGGCAACGACGCCGCATTCAACGAAGCCTGCCAACAGGCGCAGGCGCGCGCATTGCGCAGCCGCGTCCAGCTCAACAGCATCGCCAGCCAGTCCATGCTGTACCAGTTGGGCGTACAGGCGTTTGTCGCCCGGCGCTATCAACAGGCGCGTGAATATTTCACCCGCTATGGACGCGATTATCCCAGCCGCGCCGTGCTGTCTGCGCTGGGGCTGACCTGGCTGGCGCAGGCGCAGGACATTCACGCCAAACTGATCGACGCCGGCGCCATCCAGCAACCCGCGTTTTATTACCCGCTGATGCTGGACGCCAACCCGCAAGCCGAACCGGTCAGCGCCAACAGCAACAAGCGCGCAAACCAGAATGCTTATTTCGCGCAGCAACGCGAGGTCATGCACAAGGCGCTGCAACAGGGCATCGAGATGTTTGAAAAAGCCATTCGCCTGCAACCGCGCCACAAAAAATCCTATTTGCTGCTGGCGACGGCGCATTTGCTGGACAACAACCCCTACATGGCGCGCGGCATTCTGCAGGGACGTTACCAACCCGAATTCGGCAAGGACGCCTCCTCCCGCCTGCTGCTGGCGATGACCAGCGCCATCGAAGGCAAGCATCAGCAGGCGCAGCGGGAATTTGACCGTCTGCTCACCGACGCTGCCGGGGCATCCGCTCAAAACGCTTCGGATAATCCAGCCGCGGTGCCGGAAAACCTGCTGCTTTACAGCGCGTATTACAACAGCGCCGAACTGGCCCGCTTCAACGGTGATGCTGCGCGGGCAACCGCACTGTGGAAACAACTGGCGAAACAGGCCAAATCCAGCGGCAACAGCCTGCTGTTCCGCATGGCGTTGTCACAGCTTACGCAACAGCAAGCAAACACGCCGGCGATAACCAATGCGCCCACCATTCAGGGCAAGCGTCTGGGCGACCATCTGGACGAGCCTGCTACCGGCGCAGCCAGCAAAACCGCACGGGTCGACGAATTATGGATTGACGGCGAGCAATACCAGGTAGTTCGCGCAAGCAACGGCAGTCGCTACATCACCGACGCTAACGGCAATATAGTCAGCGCCGTTCAGCAAAGCGGCGACGCCAGCCTGGCGGCGCTGATTCACACCGGCGACCGTGCTGACCGCGCGTTCAAAACCCTGGGGCTGCCTGACCACCGGGTTGATATGCAATCCGGCGAATACCTGGCCTATGACCGCTATGGCGTGGCGCTGCACATTCTCAATGACCGGGTCAAAGGCTGGTTTTTGTATCACAGCGCGGACTAATCGCTGCTAATACCCTATATAGGTAAGAGATACGAAACAGGATTGAGATGGCGCCCACAACTTCGACCCGCGAGCAGTTGCAACTGGCTTCCCTGGCCGCAGCCGGGGATGCGGATGCGCGCGCGCAGGTCAACGCGCTGGCGCGGCCCATCATCGAATACCAGAGCAGCCAGTTCTGCAAACGCTTTTGCAGGCAGGAACGGTTTCACTACCAGTGCAGCCTGCCTGCCGCACATGCCGCCTCGTGGGGCGCTGCTCCGGCCGACGCCAGCCTGTGCGAATGGGGCAACGCCAGTTATGGCTGGATGCTGGATGACCTCACCAGCGCGCAGCGCCTCAAAAGTTACCGCGGCGACAAAAACTCCAGCCTCTACAACTATCTCTACCGAATCGCCAACTCGCTGCTGTTTTACGAACGCTGGAAAGACTGGCGCTTCGGCCGCAAGGCGTATGTGCCGCAATACATTCAGCAACTGCACCCGCTGGCGGCGCGAGTCTTTCTGGCGATGCGCAGCGGCTACAGCGTGGCGCTGATTGCGCAATCGCTTGGCGAAGAGCCATCACAGATTGAACCCTTGCATCATCAAATCAGCCAGCTGCTGGCGCAAAAGAACAAACTGCACTTGCTGCAACCGCCGGAAACCGTTTCGCTGAGTGAAAACAACGAGGATGACGAGCACAGTGCGCCGCTGGACATCGCCAGCTTCGATGAACCGGCCGAACAAACCGAGGAAAAACAGCGCCTGCTGCAAGCCTGGCGGCAACTCAGTCCGGTCGAGCAATTTGTGCTGGAAGCGCTGGTGATTGAAAACCGCAGCGCCGAACAGGTGTTGTCAACACTGGCCACGCTGCAACTGCGCCTCCGGGAGGATACGCCGATTGAACAAACCGACCGCCAGCAATTGTATTATTTCAAACGCAAAACCCTGGCCAGACTGGCGCAGCTGATGCAGGACGATGAAAAAAATTCTGTGGATTTTTCAAATACCCGCACAAACCGGGTCTTGTAACTAATGAAGCAGCCAATGATCTGACAGAATTGAACATGAATACCGAAACCAACACGCCTGACAACGACGCCATCACGGCCACACTGGCTGCGCACGCCCATCTGCTGCATGCGGCTGACAGCAGCCCGGCATTGTCTGATGCCGAACAGCAGCAAATCATGGATTATGTGGATGGCGCCGGTGATGCGCAGTCGCGCGCAGCGGCAGCCGCCTTGATACAAAACAACCCGGCTGCGCAAAAAGCCGCCTTGCACTACGCCAGCCACCGCGCCGCCATGTCGCAGGACGTGCCGCCGCAAATTGATGCCGCCACACAGCCCTCATCAAGCGGTTTTTCACTGGCGCAACTGGCGCACAAGCTGCTCGGCTGGCTCGACAACCGAGTGCCGCTGTGGGCGGCGCTGCCGGCAACAGCGCTGGCTGCTTACGCCGTGGTCGCAAGCCTGCCGCTGCTGGACAACCATGCGCCGCACAATCTGCAGGTCGCCAGCTACCAGGACAACCCGGTGCTGCAGTTCCGCGCGCCCGGCCAGCTTCCCGGCATCGGTTTTTTCAGCCAGGCGGACAATACCACCGCGCCCTATACTAATATCAGGATAACCGCCGTGCAGGATGACGCGACCGGCAACAGCGCGGTACAGATTCAGTGGCCGCCGATAGCCGACGCAGTCACTTATTCACTGCGTTTGCAATTATTCGACAAGGGCATGAAAAAACCCGTCGGCGAACAGCGCACCAGCGCCAATCACGCCCGTTTTGAACTGGGCAAGCTGGAAACGGGCAAACGCTACGAGTGGGTGCTGACCGGCAACACCCGCGATAACAAAACCTTTTACACAACCGGCGGTTTCGTATTGCAACCGGCGCCCTGAACCATGAACAACATGACAGTTTCAATTCGCCTGACAATGAATATGATGATGCGCATCACCCTGCTGGCGTTGCTGCTGACTGGCCTGCATCAATCCGCCATCGCCGGCATCACGCTGGAGCGCAAGGCGGTCACCCGCGCCACACCGTTTACCCAGGGCGTGTACCGCGCGCTGATTATCGGCAACGACCAGTATCGCGACAAGCAGGGCCGCTGGCAACCGCTGGATACCGCCGTCACCGATGCGCTGGCGCTGAAACAGTTGCTCACCACCCTGTATGGCTTCACCGATGTCACGCTGCTGCAAAACGCAACACGCCGTGACGTGCTCAAGGCGCTGGATGAACTGGCGCGCCGCGCGATGCCGAATGACAGCGTGCTGGTGTATTACGCCGGACACGGCTTTATGGACAGCGACACCCGCAAGGGTTACTGGGTGCCGGTGGATGCAGTCGGCGACGACAATACCACCTTTCTGCGCAACTCCACCATCAAGGACGAACTCAGCACCATTGCCTCGCGCGTCAAGCATACCCTGCTGTTATCCGATTCGTGTTTCAGCGGATCGCTGTTGCGCAGCGCCAGCCGCGGCATTGCGCCGCTCGCCAACAGCGAAAAGTATTATCAAAAGGTGGCCAGCAAGAAAAGCGTGCAAATCGTGACCGCTGGCGGCACGGAATTTGTGGATGACAATTACCAGTCATCCGGCCATTCACCTTTCACCTATTTTCTGCTTAACGAGCTCAAGCACAATGACAAACCCATGCTGA
>JALWPK010000105.1 GCA_026995045.1 Gammaproteobacteria bacterium
CCACACTGAACCGCACCGGGTTTTCCGGAGGCTCCAAATCGAGGAAAGATTGGAGCTATGGAAAAGAACAAGAGAGCAAACAGATTTTCGCCTGAAGTGCGCGCGCGGGCCGTACGGATGGTTTTCGAGCACCAGAGTAACTATGACAGCCAGTCGGCTGCGATTGCCGGGATAGCGGCCAAGATTGGCTGCACTCCGGAAACGCTGCGTCGATGGGTTCATCAGGCGGAAACCGACAGCGGTTTGCGCGATGGTGTGACCTCCGACGAGCGGGCCCGGATCAAGGCGTTGGAGCGCGAGAACAAGGAATTGCGTCAGGCCAATGAAATTCTGCGCAAGGCAAGCGCATATTTTGCTCAGGCGGAGCTCGACCGCCCACTGAAACGATGACGGCCTTCATTGACGCTCATCGAGATGCCTTCGGGGTCGAGCCGATCTGCAGGGTTCTGCCAATCGCTCCGTCGACATATCACGCGCATGCGATGGTCAAGAGGAACCCGGATCTGGCGTCAGATCGTGCCAAGCGGGATGCGGTTCTGCTTCCTGAGGTCAAGCGTGTCTGGGATGACAACCTCAAGGTCTACGGGGTGCGCAAAGTCTGGCACCAGTTGCGACGAGAGGGCTTTGATGTGGCGCGCTGCACGGTGGCGCGCCTGATGAAACGGCTTGGGCTTCAAGGGGTTATCCGTGGCAAAGGAACCAGGACCACGGTGAGTGACAAGTCAGAGCCATGCCCCGAGGATAAGGTAAACCGGAAATTCCGGGCACCGGCCCCAAACCGGCTCTGGGTTAGCGATTTTACCTACGTGTCAACGTGGCAGGGATTTGTTTACGTCGCCTTCGTAATCGATACCTTCGCCGATCGCATCGTCGGCTGGAAGGCTTCGCGATCCGCCAAGACCGACTTCGTTCTCGACGCCTTGGAGCAGGCGCTTTATAATCGAAGGCCAGTTGGCGGAAGCGGCCTCATTCATCACAGCGACCGCGGGGTGCAATACGTCTCCATAAAATACACCGAGCGATTGGCTGACGCTGGCATCGAACCATCGGTTGGCAGCGTCGGCGATTCCTATGACAACGCGCTGGCCGAGACGATCAATGGGCTTTACAAGGCTGAGGTCATTCACCGACGCAGATCCTGGCGCACCATGGAGGCGGTCGAATGGGAAACCCTCAAATGGGTCGACTGGTTCAACAACCGCCGCCTTCTTGGGCCGATCGGAAACATCCCACCCGCTGAGGCCGAAGAAAACTACTATGCAGAGGAAGCAGGCTTGGATATGGTCGCCTGAGACGAAGTAAATAGCCTCCGGAAAACCCGGTGCGGTTCAGATCCGTTTCATTAGGTCAAAGGAAAACAATGCATGATAGGCTTCATCGACGTAAATTCGGTGCGCGTCCAGTCGAAGGTTTTCCGAAAAATCCGCATTGTACCGCCC
>JALWPK010000106.1 GCA_026995045.1 Gammaproteobacteria bacterium
CAAGGTGGCCATCACGGCTTGCATGCGCAAGTTGCTGGTGACACTCAACACGATGGTCAAGAACCAAACGCCCTGGCAATATGTGGATGCGGGTTGACTTTCAACACAACTGCTCTGTGGTGAATAACACCCGAATACAATCACCTGCTCAGACATTCACCCTTGCGGCAACAGCATTTCCTGTTTCAGTTGCTCCAGCCGGTCGCGTATTACCGCCGCCTGTTCAAATTCCAGGTTTTTGGCGTGTTCGTACATTTCCTGTTCCAGTTTGTCCATTTCGGCGCTGAGCTGTTTCGGGCTCATGGCCTGGTAGCGCGCCGCTGCTTCCGCCACCTGTTTTTGCGCCGGGCCGCCCTGACGGCGGTTGCTGGCTTTCTCGTAGCCGGCTTCCATCACATCGGTAATCTTGCGGCTGATGCCCTGCGGGGTGATGCCGTGCTGTTTGTTATAGGCTTGCTGTTTGGCGCGGCGTTGCAGGGTGATGTCCATGGCGCGCTGGATGGAACCGGTAACTGTGTCTGCGTAGAGAATCGCCTTGCCTTCAAGGTTGCGCGCGGCGCGGCCGATGCTTTGAATCAGCGAACGCTCGGAACGCAAAAAACCTTCCTTGTCGGCGTCGAGTATCGCCACCAGCGACACTTCCGGCATATCCAGCCCTTCGCGCAGCAGGTTGATGCCGACCAGCACGTCGAATTCGCCGAGGCGCAGGTCGCGGATGATTTCCACCCGCTCCACGGTGTCGATGTCGGAATGCAGATAACGCACGCGCACATCGTGCTCCATTAAATAATTGGTCAGGTCTTCCGCCATGCGCTTGGTCAGGGTGAGAATCAGCACGCGCTCGTTTTTAGGCACGCGCAGGTTGATTTCGGACAGCACATCATCGACCTGGGTCGCCACCGGACGGATTTCGATCAGTGGATCCAGCAGACCGGTGGGCCGCACCACCTGCTCTACCAGCGCGTCAGCGTGTTGTTCTTCGTAAGGCCCTGGCGTGGCGGAGACGAACAGTGTCTGCGGCGCCAGTTTTTCGAACTCGTCAAAGCGCAGCGGCCGGTTGTCCAGCGCCGACGGCAGGCGAAAGCCGAAGTTCACCAGATTTTCCTTGCGCGAGCGGTCGCCCTTGTACATGGCGCCAAGCTGTGGAATCGATACATGGCTTTCGTCAATCACCAGCAGCGCATCCTCGGGCAGATAATCAAACAGGCACGGCGGCGGCTCGCCCGGCGCGCGGTCGGACAGGTAGCGCGAATAGTTTTCGATGCCGCTGCAATAGCCCAGCTCCTGCATCATTTCCAGGTCAAAGCGGGTGCGCTGCTCCAGCCGTTGCGCTTCCACCAGCTTGTTCATGTCGCGCAGCTCGGCCAGACGCTCCTTCAGCTCGACGCGAATCTGGTCGATGGCGCGCACGATGACATCACGCGGCGTGGCGTAATGGGTTTTCGGGTAAATGGTAATGCGCGCCACCTTGCGGATGATTTCGCCGGTGAGCGGGTCAAACAGGCTGAGGCTTTCGACTTCTTCGTCGAACAGTTCAATGCGCACCGCTTCGCGCTCGGAATCGGCCGGGTGCACGTCAATCACGTCACCGCGCACGCGATAGGTGCCGCGCCGCAGCTCCACGTCATTGCGCTGGTATTGCAGCTCCGCCAGCCGCCGCAGAATCACGCGCTGGTCGATGATGTCGCCGCGCACCAGATGCAGCAGCATCTGCATGTACGATTCCGGATCGCCGAGTCCGTAAATCGCCGACACGGTGGCGACGATAATCGTGTCCTTGCGCTCCATTATCGCCTTGGTGGCCGACAAGCGCATTTGCTCGATATGCTCGTTCACCGAGGCGTCTTTTTCGATATAGGTGTCGCTGGCCGGCACATAGGCTTCAGGCTGGTAATAATCGTAATAGGAAACAAAATATTCCACCGCGTTGTGCGGGAAAAACTCTTTCATTTCGCCATAAAACTGCGCCGCCAGGGTTTTGTTGGGCGCCAGCACGATGGTGGGCCGCTGCAGGTTCTGAATCAGATTGGCGACGGTGAAGGTTTTGCCCGAGCCGGTCACCCCCAGCAGGGTTTGCCGCGCCAGCCCGGCTTCAAATCCTTCGGTGAGCGACGAAATAGCCTCCGGCTGGTCGCCGGCGGGTTTATACTCGGTTACGATTTCAAAACGTCTTGACATTGACTACAATACGACCCTTTACTTTATTCACCACGCTGCCCGGAAACGACCTTGAGCATCAAAACATCTGACCGCATTGCCCGCGTCAAACCTTCCCCCACGCTGGCGGTGACCGCGCTGGCCAACCAGTTGCGCGCCGAAGGCCGTGATGTGATTGGTCTGGCCGCCGGCGAACCGGATTTCGACACGCCGGATCACATCAAACAGGCAGCGATCGGCGCCATCAACGATGGCTTCACCAAATACACCGCTGTCGATGGCACGGCGGGGCTGAAACAGGCCATTATAAACAAGTTCGCGCGTGATAACGGCCTCGACTACCAGCCGGATCAGATTCTGGTGTCGGTGGGCGGCAAGCAGGCGTTCTACAATATGTGTCAGGCGCTGCTCAACCCCGGCGATGAAGTGATTATCCCGGCGCCCTACTGGGTGTCGTATCCCGATATCGTGATGCTGGCCGATGGCAAGCCGGTGATTGTCGAAGGCGACCAGAGTCAGGCGTTCAAGATTACCCCGCAGCAGCTTGATGACGCCATCACCGCCAACACCCGGCTGGTGGTGCTCAACAGCCCGTCCAACCCCACCGGCAAGGCCTACAGCCAGGCCGAACTGGCCGCGCTGGGCGAGGTGCTGCTGCAATATCCGGACGTGGTCGTCACCACGGATGATATTTACGAACACATTGTGTGGAGCGAGGAAGGTTTCTGCAATATTCTCAACGCCTGCCCCGAGCTGTACGAACGCACGCTGGTGATGAACGGCGTGTCCAAGGCCTATTCCATGACCGGCTGGCGCATCGGCTACACCGGCGGCCCGGCGGAAGTGATCAAGGGCATGAAAAAAGTGCAGTCGCAAAGCACCTCCAACCCAACCTCCATCGCCCAGGTGGCGGCGCAGGCGGCGCTGGACGGGCCACAGGATTTTCTTGCCGAAATGTGCCAGGTGTTCAAACAACGCCACGATTTCGTGCTGCAAAACCTGAACGCCCTGGACGGGGTCGAATGCCTGCCCAGCGATGGCACTTTCTACAGCTTCCCGTCATTTCACGCGGTGATCGAGCGGCTGGACGGCATCGATGACGATGTGCAGCTGGCGCAACACCTGCTGGAAAAAGCCGAAGTGGCGCTAGTGCCCGGCTCTGCCTTCGGTCTCAACGGCCACCTGCGGTTGTCCTACGCCACCGACATGCAAAGCCTGGAAAAAGCGCTGACGCGCATTGCGCAAGCAATTGGCTGACAAAGCCGCCGGAATGGCGGCAAGGGTGAAAAAACTGGCTATAATTGCGCTTCAGGGCATTGACCGCAACAGGTCAAATCGGTAGCATACCGGCCTTCGCAAAGTCCTCGCCCCGACCTCCCGTCTGGCTGAACGCTTTGCAACAAGTTGATGTTTTATCTGCCATTCCCCGATAGCTCAGTTGGTAGAGCAACGGACTGTTAATCCGTTTGTCCCTGGTTCGAGCCCAGGTCGGGGAGCCATTTTTTAGCCAGCCTGCCGGCATTTCTGTATTACCGACTCCAGTCCTTGCAATGTGTACGGTTTTGGCAAAAAGCCATCCATCCCCGCCTGCCTGCATTTTTCCTCATCCGCCATCATCGCATTGGCGGTGACTGCAATAATCGGGATAGTTCGTGGCTGGTTGGCGGCATGCTCCAGTTCACGAATTCTGCGCGCCGCTTCATAACCGTCCATTTCCGGCATCTGGCAGTCCATCAACACCATGCGATAGTCGTTCTGCCTGACTGCGGTTACCGCCTGCGCGCCGTTGACCACGACATCGACCTCATAACCTAGCTGTGACAGCATTCCGACAGCCACATCGCGGCTGACAGGGTTGTCTTCCGCGAGCAGGATTTTGTTGCCGCTACGTTTCGACTCCGACCGGGGCGGCGCATGCAGCTCGACTTCCGCCTGCTCGGCTAACGGTTCAACAGTCTCCGCATTGATCGTGAACCAGAAGCGCGAGCCTTTCGACTCGACACTGTCCACGCCCACTTCACCGCCCATCATTTTGACCAGGCGCTGCACAATCGCCAGCCCCAGTCCGGTGCCACCGTACAACCGCGTGGTGGACTGGTCTGCCTGGGTAAACTCATCAAAGATATGTTGCCGTTGCTCCGGCTTGAGGCCAATGCCTTCATCGATCACCTCAAATTGCAGACAGACCTGATCCGCCGTTTGGGACAGCCGAGCGACATTGAGCTGAATCAGGCCGCTATCGGTAAACTTCACGGCATTGCCGACCAGATTAACCAGTATCTGACGCAACCGGACCGGATCCGCCACGATTTCATCCGGCGCAGCATCCGCCACGGTTATCACCAGCCCCAGGTTTTTCTCGCATAAACGGGTATAGAACAGATCTTTTACCTGATGCAGCAGGAAAGGCAGATCAAACGGTATGGCGTCGAGCTGCAATTTGCCGGCGTCAATTTTTGAAATATCGAGAATGTCATCAATGATGCGCAGCAGGGCCCGGGCGGATTGTATGACGCAATCCACATAACGTCTCTGTTTTTCGTCCAGTGGCGTACTCAACAATAATTCAGACATGCCCATCACGCCATTCATCGGGGTGCGAATCTCGTGGCTCATCATGGCGAGAAATTCGGTCTTGCTGCGGCTGGATTGCTCCGCCTGCTCCTTGGCCAGCAGTAGTTCCTGCTCGATTTGTTTCTGCCGGGTGATATCGGTAGCGCACAAATTGACGGACTGCTGTGAGGGCGCCAGCATGAAATGCACCAGGTAAACCTTGCCGTCCACACTGATTTCCCGCGTCAACGGAGCGCTATCATGCAGCACCCGATTGATGGCCTCGGCGAATTCACCTGTGATCGCCGTATCGGGCTTGACGCCCATCGCCGCCATCATGTCGCCGCCAGCTTCGTTGCAATACACCAACACGCCATCATGATTAAAGCGCATCACAGGTCCGCTGCTGTTCTCCGGAATACTGGCCAGCTCGGTGAGGTGCTGGATGGCGTCAGGCTCTACTCTGGATTGCTCGTAGTCCTGATTGACAGCTTGCAAAAAATGACGCCATTGTTCGGCGTTTTGCGGTGGCGTGTCGGCATCAAGCTGGCATTGTTGCAGTTGGCGCAAAAGCGTCCTGTGCATTGTCATTTTCCGGCAATGGGTCAGGTATCAAACGGATATTTATACTGCAAAGCGCAGAGCCAGATTGTTAAATCTATGTTACAAGGCAGAATGCAGCCCAGGCCGTACTGGGTCACATGTGGACATGCTGGCGGCCAGCGCAATCAGCTGCCAAAACGAGGCGCGCCGTCGCCAAACAATCAATGATACGGCGATAACGCTGATTGCTTCATTGCAATTCACTGGCTGTGCAGCGATTGCGCCCGCCATCCTTGCTCTGATACAGCGCAATGTCCGCCCTTTTCATTACCTCCTCAATGGTTTCACCGTCATTGAAAGCAGCAATGCCAACTGACGAGGTAATGACACACTTGTCGCCATCATAATGAAAATCCGCTTCTGACAGCATAATTCGCAGCTTGTCATTCAGGGCCAATGCCGGTTCCAGTTCGGTATCCGGCATCAGCAGGACAAATTCTTCCCCGCCGTATCGAGCAAACATGTCGACCTTGCGAATACGCGAGTGAATCAGATTGGCGACGATTTTCAGTACGCGATCGCCCACATCATGTCCGTAGTTGTCATTAAACTGCTTGAAGTGGTCAATGTCCCACATCGCCACACACAACGGCGCGCCAGTGCGCTTCCAGCGGTGATATTCCGCGTTAATGCGTTCGTTGAACGCCATGCGGTTCGGCAAGCCCGTCAGTTCGTCACGCAACAACTGACTATGGCTTTCTCTCAGCTGTTCCTTCAGCCGTTGCGACTCGCGCCGGGTTGTTGTCAGCTCTTTCATCATTCGCTTGTAGTTGTCTTTTGACTCCTGCTCCTTCTCCTGCAGCAACTTTTTGTTTTCCTCAACATTCTTGCGGATATTGCTTAGATGGCTCTGCACATCTTTCTTCAGTATGTTGATGTCGTTCGCGCTGGATACTGTGGATTGAATAATGTCAACATCCGTGTTGACTGACTCGTTTAACTGTGCGGAACGGGAGGCGGTAACCTCGGTTTCCGCCTGCGCTTTCTGCACATACTCCTCTATATCAGCCAGTTGCTGAATAATCTTGCTGACAAAATTCTGGAGCTCCTGTTTCTCGATATGCAGAGCATTGATGCTGTCATTAATTACGTCGACCATGGCGGTGATAATGTTTTTCCAGCCATCCGCACTGTCAACCGGGTAGGACAGCTCCTTGACCAGCGTGTTCTTTTTTGTTTTAACCGAATCATGTAATGACAACTGCCGGACAAATTCGACCAGCATCCTGTTAACATCAACATCATCAGACAGGGCTTTCCTGTCATGACTCGCCAGCTGCTGGTTAACATATGGAAGCAACTCGTGTGTCAATGCCGCCAGAATATCATCCACCGATTCAGATTCGGTTTCTATCGGACGATCCATTGCGCCCGATATTTTACGCGCAAAAATTTTGACTGATTCGTGCTGATCCTCGACTTTCTGCCGCCAGGTCTCGGCCTCATCGGCTACCTGCTTGAATAAAGCCACGATGGCGACGGCAAGTTTTGCCTGATCAAGCTTGCTGTTAACCAGTTTTTTCAGTTTGACCTTGTAGGAATCGAGCTTGTCATTTTCGACGATACCATCGACAGCCTGACCTACGGTATTCTTGAATGCCTGAAGTTCCGACAACTGGCCGCCATTCTGGTTGGTCAATACAAACAGCTCATCCAGCTTGTTTTCCAGCGCAACAAGATCGATTTTATGATTCACCAATATGGCGACATCATCAATAATGGTGTTGATACGCACATCGCAACGTGGGCTCAGGCTTGACAGCCGTATGACCGCTTTTTTGAGAACCTGTTGCATATGACGCAACTGTGACTGAGAGCTGTCGAGCAGCCTGATTGACTTCTCGTATATACGCTTCATCTCTCGCTGGTCTGGTTTGATACTCATTGCATGCTCCGGTTGTGCACACTGACGCACACTTCATTACCGACACCGACATAATCAATCGTGTCGAAACTGATTGTATTTGCCATGGCGATACCTCTGCCATGACTGTCAAATGCCCGCTCCGGGCTGATTTCGAGATATTGCCGCCAGTCAAACCCCTCGCCCTGGTCACGAATGGTAAACAGCACCTCGTTGGCGTTACGCTCGAATTCCACTACCACTTCCCGGTCTTTATAAGTCTCCTGCATGGATCGCCTGCGAATTTCTTCCTCCCATTCACCATTCTGGTTGAGACGGGATTTTTCCTCATAGCTGATACCCAGATTGCCATGCTCAACCGCATTAATTAACAATTCTGTGAGTCCGAGCACAACACGACTTGAGTCCTCACAGGTATTAGCCAGCAGCGCCGCCAGGCTTCTCCCCTCTTCAATGGTCTTGAAGCGAAACTCACCGCGCTGCATCAGCATCAGCGAATCAGCCGACTCACGCAGATTTGCCTGCAATTCATATACATGCTGGTAATCGCGAATCGCTGTTTTTACGATGGTTAACAAGGTTTGCCTGTCATACGGCTTGGTAAGGTAATAATGCGCACCTGCTTTCAGACCTTCCAGCATATTCTCTTTGCCCACCTTGGCTGTTTGCATGATGACAGGCAGATGGCTAAGCGCCTTGTTAGCCTTGATATGCTTCAGCACCTCAATACCGTCCATACCCGGCATCATTCTGTCGAGCAACATTGCGCTGTACTTGTCAGGCTCGTTCATCAGCATCTGCAGCGCTTTATCACCCCGGTTGACGCACTCTGGCTGAATACCTTCAGACGCAAGATATTCCGATATCAACTCCAGGTTTAACTCTTCATCATCCACCACCATGACACAGGGCGCTATTGCATTCATGAGTCAGGCCCTCTCGACTGTCGGCATGCAATAACTGCCTCAACCGTATTGCCACAACTGTTAAACAC
Source organism: Gammaproteobacteria bacterium (assembly GCA_026995045.1). Taxonomy (GTDB): domain Bacteria; phylum Pseudomonadota; class Gammaproteobacteria; order SZUA-229; family SZUA-229; genus S139-92. The sequence goes on from JALWPK010000106.1 coordinate 8,172, forward strand.
CAGCGATTCGCAGGTTTCCATCACCAGTTTAAGGCCATATCCAATTGCGACATCATTATGCCTGTCCATGACATCACGCATCACGCTTGCATGGTCAAATCCCCTGCCACTGTCCTCAACACGTATCAGCATGGCCGGAAGATTACGGTAGCGTATTTGTTGCAACTCTATTCTGATGTAACTGCCATCAAACAGGTTGGCATTGGTAATTTCGTCTCGATTACAGCGATGCGTCCGCTCCATCTGTTTGCGAACGCTGCGAAAAACGCCATATTCAAGCGCATTTCGATACAGCTCTGTCAGCACGTTGTGAAGCTGCATCATGGGAACAGGTTGCGCAGTAAGCTTGTTGTACTCATGTATGACTACCGGCACTGGATCAACATCGTGCAAACTGGCGCCGCTCAGCTCCATCATCCAGCGCCAGCTGCCATTGTAGTCGTGACTGACATGCTTGCTCATAATATTATTATTGACCGCAGGCTGAACCACTTCATGAACACACGGCACACAAACAATACTGACATCATCAACCAGTGGAGTATCACCACAGAATTCATTCAGCTCATCCACCACCAGGTCAAAAACCGAATCTGATTCAGCCGATCGGTTCAGTATTGTTTCAAAACGCTCAACGCCAAACATATCGCCATTGGCGTTAACACTGTCAGTCAGACCGTCAGAGTGCAATACAAACTGGTCGCCCAGTTTGACGCTGACATGTGTCTTGCTGATGTTTTCCAGGTGTTCGCTTATCCCCAGGGGTAGACAGGCCGAGCCAATTCGCTCACGAATACGGCCTGTTGCATAGTCCACCACATAAACATCCGGCATGCCGGCATTCCATATATTGGCGTACTGCAGCTCACTGTCCAGCTGCAGCATCGATACAGCCATAAACATGCCTGTCGGCAACAAGGTATAGAGCTTGTTGTTGATTTGCTGAATAATCACATCCGGCTCAAAACCCTTCTCGGTCATGACGCTGAAAGTGTCAGCGACGGGTAATACGCCGATCGCAGCCGACAAACCATGTCCGGTAAAGTCAGCGAGCAGAACATGCAGCTTGCCATCCGGCTGGCGCGCCATCAGCGTCAGATCCCCACTGAATACTGCTGCTGAACGGCTAAGTTTCCGAACCTGCTCGATTTCCAGATTTCTGGCGGACAACGCAGTTGACAGGATGCGCTTGCCGACCACCTGCTCCTCAATCGAGCTTCTGTAGGAAAACTGCAATTCACGAAGCTCCTGCATAATAGCTATGCGCATTTGCAGCGCAGCAGGGCTGAATGGGAGTTCCAGGTAATCATCCACGCCGGATTCGGCGCATCGCGCCATAACTGAGGCTTCACCCTGTGGTACGACCGCAATGACCGGGGTGAAATTATCGCTGCTAAATGACTTGATTTTCTGCACGACATCGCACGAATAACCAGTCAGCGCCATACCGTCGACAAACACCAGACGAATACTGTTCTCCTTGAACAGCTTCAACGATTGTTCACAGTCGTTTGCCGTCAAAACAGCAAAGTCATAATCCAGCAACTGCTGAGCCAGTAAAGCCTGCGGGCTTTGCTCGCTGTGGATAATTAGCGCTGTACCGCGCTCACCTGCCTTTTCCGCAGAAGACAGTTGCAGGCTTGTAGCCGTACTCATGCACCAGCCCCGGCTCCTGACCCTGAATTCACGGATGTATTATCGGTGTAGTTAATGGTAAACAGCTGCTCGAAATTGGCAACCTTGAGGATGCTGCCAACCTGCTCACTGGGACGCTCGATAAACACCGTGCCACCGCGGCACTTTGCATGCTCGCGCAACAGCAAAAGCATGCCCAGGGCTGAACTGTCCATGTAGTCGGTATCGCTCAGGTCAACATAATAGGCGACGCCTTCCTGTCCGGGAATATGGCGATAGGTATCGCGAAACTCCTGCGACAATTTATAGTCGAAGCGGCCACTGATATTGATCTGCACTTTTTTGCCGTCTTCCAAAACTTCTCTACGAACTGACATGACAAGCCCTCTGTTATTATCAATTAGCAACAATAATGTGTTCTGTCTGTTCTATCGGCAGGTTGGCTGATTTTCTTAACAGGTAGTTGAAAAAACCTCACGCGGCGCGATACAGACTGGCAGTCAAGGAGGGCTCAGTGCTTGTCAGTATCGACCAACCATTTTTTCATCATCACCAGCAGGCCCGACCAGGTGGCGGGGTGGCCTAAGCAGACACGTCGGACATGACTGGCTTTCACCCGGCTGGCGTATTCCATCAACGCCCTGGGAAGTCGACCTTCAAACACGCCATCATATTTTGCCATTGAGAGGTTGCCTCCTGACGCCGCTGGTTTCAGTATGTCTGACCCATACATCGCCGGTTTCAATCTCAAATACAAGGCGACGATGACCGAACTCTCCGACGTGCGCCACCAGTATGTCGACATTTTCCTGCATCAACAACTGCATCGCGGTAGCGGCATTTTTCGATCCTATACTGTCTTCTACGTTTTCACCTTCAGATCGCATCATATTGCCACCACCAAATATCTTGGCTTCGTATTCAGGCAAACGAGTGCCGCATCGTGATGCTTCCCGCCGGAACATTTGCATCACATCATCTGCATAACGTCCGTCAAGTTTTCTGTCAGGGGACTGTTTGCCGGGATAGCGCGGCAAGGTAAAGTGACACATGCCGCCGATTTTCAGTTTCGGATGCCACAGAGTGATGGAGACACATGAACCCAGCAGGGTGTGAATATGTATTGGCTCCCGTGTAAAACAGAAATCTCCAGGGTGTAAAAATACTTTCTTGCTTGCGTGGTGCATCGTCAGGCCTTTGCCGAGACCAGCTCAAGCCCATTATGCGCAACCGGTTTTCTGCTGGCTTTATGCAGCAGCGCAAAAAAACGGCTGTCTGATACCGGTTTGCTGTAATAGTAGCCCTGTGCGTATCGGCACCTTGCGCGCAGCAGATAATTCAGTTGCGACTTGTGCTCCACGCCTTCTGAAATCACATCGATATCCAGTGATTGCGCCAATGCAATCACTGCTTTCACCAGGCTTGCGTCCTGTTCATTTTCAAGAATGCTCCTGATAAAACCGCGATCAATCTTGACCGCATCGAATCGATGGCGTTGCAGACAGGACAATGAAGCATAGCCGGTTCCAAAATCATCAATCAACAGACGGATACCCATATCCGTCAGTTGTTGTATCACGTCAGCAACATTGCGGTTTTCCTTAATCAGCACATTCTCGTTCAGCTCGATTTGCAGCGCATCCGTTGTCAGGCCGTTCTTCAATAACGCCATTTTAATCACATCAACAATGCTGGCGTCAGACTGCATCTGACGCGCTGTCACATTGACCGTCACCACGATGTCATCCCAGCCGGCGTCACGCCAGATTTTCACCTGGGAGCAGGCCTGTTCAATCGCCCATTGACCAATTTCACTGATGGCGCCGATTTCCTCGGCTATTGGGATAAAATCATTAGGCGAGACCTCGCCAAGTTCAGCGCTTTGCCAGCGAAGCAACGCCTCGGCCCTGCAGATTTTTCCGGTTTTGATATCCACGATTGGCTGGTACGCCATCTGCATTTCGTTGCGTTCCAGCGCGAGTCGAAGTTGCGATTCGACATTCAGTCGCATCTTGGCGTTGGCGGTCATATCCGGCGAATAAAAGCAATACAGATTCTTGCCTTCATTTTTGGAGCGATACATGGATACATCCGCGTGGCGCATCAATATATCGCCATCCGCGCCATCTTCCGGATAAATTGCAAAACCGATGCTGGGCGTCACACGCACAGACTTGCCTTCCAGCTCAAACGGCTGTGAAAAACTTTCGATAATGCGATCGCCGACATGCCGTATCGCCAGCTCCCTTTCACTGAGGCGCTCATTGCCTTCATCATCCAGTATCAGCAGGAACTCGTCCCCACCAAGTCTGGCGACTGTGTCGCTTTTGCGCGCACAGGATAACAGCCGGCGTGAAGCTTCACGCAGCAACTCGTCGCCCGCTGCATGTCCCAGGGTATCGTTTACATATTTGAAATTATCCAGATCAACAAATGCCACACAGGGACGCAAGTTCTGGCGTCTGGCCTTGATCAATGTCTGTTTGAGACGGTCGGTCGCCAGTTGTCTGTTTGGCAAGCCTGTCAGCTGGTCGTAATTGGCCTGTTTCTGTAACCGGTCTTCGATTTGCGCGCGTTCCTTGATTTCCTGTTTAAGCTTGGCGTTGATGGCGTCAAGCTCTGCGGTGCGCTGCCTGACCTTTTGCTCAAGCCTGGTTTTCGCGGTACGCATGTATTCCGCCGCCTGCTTTTGCATAAGCTGGTTGCTGGCGCGCGCCCACATCACATCGAGATCGAGTGGTTTGCTGATGTAATCGTTTGCGCCAAGATCCAGCGCCAGCACATTTTCTCCCGGTGAATCAGCCGGTGTAACCAATATGACCGGGAGTTCGATTTTAGAATACGAGTTGCGTAGCGCTTTCAGCACTGAAAGGCCACTCATTCCCGGCATGCTCACATCGAGAACAATCAGGTCAGGCACTTTTTCGTAAACCGATTGCAGCGCACGCTTGCCGCTGTCAGCTTCTTCCACTTCGATGCCCGCCAGCTCCAGCACCTCGCGAACCGAACGCCGCACCGTTGAACTGTCGTCAACCACCAGTACGCGCAAGGAACGCTCAGCGGTGATGTACTCCTGGATTTCAGGCTCGTAGTTCATCGCATCAACCACTCAGCCACCCACCACCGCTTGCCGGTGTTTGCCACTGGCGGGGCGATTGACCAGCGCCTCCGCAATATCCTGCAATGGCAGTTCAATATCCACCCCGCCCTGCTTCACCGCCATTGCCGGCATCCCGTGCACAACACAGGTGTCAGCATCCTGCGCAATGGTAAAGGCGCCGGTATCGTGCATCTCTTTCATACCGGCGGCGCCATCATCCCCCATGCCGGTCAGAATCGCGGCGACTGCATTTTTGCCTGCATACAATGCGGCTGAGCGGAACAGCACATCAACCGACGGACGATGGCGCGAAACCAGCGGGCCATCCTTGACTTCCACGTAATATTTGTCAGCAACGCGCTTGACCAGCGTGTGCTTGCCGCCGGGCGCAATCAATGCCCGGCCACGCATCACTTCATCACCATCCACCGCCTCCTTGACAGTGATGGCGCAGGTTTCATCCAGTCGTTGCGCAAATGAAGCGGTAAATCCCGCCGGCATGTGCTGCACAACCACAATACCCGGAACATTGGCCGGCATGCGCGACAATACTTCCTTGATGGCCTCAGTTCCACCCGTGGATGCGCCAATCACAATAACCTTATCGGTGGTAACCGTTGTCGGTTTGATGGTAACGGCGGGCAATACAGCATCCGCGGATAACTTGCTGTTAACCGCTTTAGGCTGCGCTGCAATCTTGCGCACACGGGCGTGCGCAGCGGCCTTGACCGAATCTGTCAGCATCACACGCGACTCTTGCAAAAACTTTTTGGCGCCAACAGACGGCTTCTGGATGATTTCCAGCGCGCCATACTCCAGCGCCTTCAGGGACGCCCTGGATCCCTCCTCTACCAGGGAAGAGCATATAATCACCGGGATCGGGTGCTGGGACATGATTTTTTTAAGAAACGTAATACCGTCCATTCTCGGCATTTCGATATCGAGCACCATGACGTCCGGCACCTGTTCACGTATTTTTTGTGCGGCGATAAACGGATCCGCACAGGCGTGCGTGACTTCTATTGCCGGATCACTGTTCAATATCTCAGTCAAGGTCTGCCTGACAACGGCAGAATCATCAACCAGCATGACTTTGATTTTTTCTGACTGCATTACATGCTCCTTCATAAATGGCTATTCGCAAACCCGTCTAGTGCCGCTCTACCAGCAACTCGCAGGCTGTAACCGGATACAGTTTGACTTCATCTGAAAAGTCAATAATCAGCGCCATATCGTACTTGCTGCTGGAGAGCGCCAACTGACAACCTTGTATTGTCTGACGGCTGTTGACGCCAGCCAGACAAACAATAGACACACACCTGTCGAGCACAATGATATCGTGCTCGTCGTGAGACAGGCCTGGAAGCAGACGCTCGCTCTCCAGCATAATGCCAAGCTCGGCAAGCTGCCTGCACAGCATCAGCTGGTATACGCTTTTTGGCAGTCCACTGCCGAGCAGTTTAAACACGTTTTTAGCGATATCCGAGACGGCGTCAACCAGCATGCTGGCGCATGGTTTTCTGTCTGCCTGGCGCTGTAAGGTACTGAGATAAATTACGTTTTGCCTGTACATGTGAATCAAACCTTTCTGTAAACCATGGGCGCGACCTGCTGCAAACTCGTTTTAATTCCGTTTAGCGATTCGGAATGTCCGACAAACAGGTAGCCGCCACTGTGCAGCTGACGTTCAAACCGGGCAACCAGCTGCTCGCGTATTTCATTATTAAAATAAATCATTACATTGCGGCAGAATATTGCATCCATCAAATGCGGCAGGCTGAAGTTCTCATCCATCAGATTAAGTTCCTGAAACTGTATGCGCTGCCGCAGATCAGGCCCCATTTGCACCAGTTCGCTTTTGCGATCCTTGCTGCGCAAAAAATATTTTTTACGGAGCGCCATCGGCACCGGTTCGATGTTTTTCTCGGTATAGATGCCCCTGCTTCCGATCTGCAGGCAGCTGTGAGAAATATCTGTCGCAAGAATGTGGAAGCGCAAACCCGGGTAGACAGACATGGCTTCATTCATCACGATGCTCAGGGTGTACGGCTCTTCACCGCTCGAACAACCTGCGCTCCATAATTTCAGATCCTGACGCCCGGCGCGGATGCGTTCCCTTTCAAGTTCCGGCAACGCCGCTTTCACCAGATAATCAAAATGTTCAGGCTCACGAAAAAAATCCGTCTTGTTGGTAGTCAGCGCGTCGACCAGATGCAGACGTTCGCCCTCGCCTTGCGGCGTATCCAGAACAAAATCCAGATAATTCTTGAAACAGTCATAACCCAGCCTGCGCAAACGGCGGCGCAAGCGGCCTTCCACCAGTGTTTTTTTGCTCAGCGGCAACTGAATTCCTACTGTGTTGCCGATAAAATCCGCCACCCTTTTCATTTCGCGCTCAGACAACGTTGCGCTGCTGTCAGCCAGCGTTTCCGGCGTCATTTTTTTGGCTGCCCCACCCTGCATGGTCATTGGTCTTGTTACCTGCTTGAGCATCATTCCCTCTGCCTCTCGTTATCGTCAATGAATTGTGTTGTTGTTATCGGGCCTGTCCGCTTCAGCTTTAGTGGATTGGACAGAAAACCGTCTTTGCAGTGTTAAAAGCAATTTACGTGCCAATAGCGGCCGGCAGATGAGACTTGTTCAACAACGCAGTCACTAAAGAATGAAAATACGGGGCCGACAGATACGGTATCCGCCAATTCAGCCATAAGCATGAGGTTAATCATGTCAGTAACCAGCTCGATCAGCAGTGATGGCAAGCGAATTGATATCAAAATTACCGGACGCTTCAACTACACCCTGTCACAGGCGTTTCGCGACGCCTATCGCGGCGTCAGCACAGCGGATGATGTCCGCTACCATGTTGATTTGTCAGAAACAGAATATATGGATAGCGCAGCGCTGGGAATGCTGCTTCTGCTGCGCGAGTACGCCAAGGCGCATGGCGCGCCGGTTGTGATTGAACGCCCGAGCGAACAGGCTGAACTGATTCTGAAGGGCGCCAATTTTGAACAGCTGTTTCGGTTTCGGCACGACAAAAACAGCAGCATGGCCGCCTGACTTTGCTGTTGCAGCCCTCCAGCCCGTTTTTCGCCCGCCTCTGCTCAGGCGGGTATGGAGTCAGCCTGTAGCAGGTTGTGCAATGCCTCTTCAGCAGCCAGATAGTCCTGTCGAATTTGTGAGCACAAATTCGCATCGACGTCACCCTGCTGGCACCCGGCTTCAATTTGCCGGCACATTTCCGCCACCCTGACCGCGCCGACCGTGAGACTGGATGACTTGAATGTGTGAACGATATTGGAGAGCATTTCATAATCCGGGACGGCTATCGCATCATCAATCGCATTGAGCACATCAGGTGATTGCTCAAGATACAACTGCACCACACGGTTGACCAGGCTGGCGCGGCGCGTCCTGAGGCGGCTTATCGCTGACATGTCCAGTATTTGCTCGCTGTCAGCATCGCTTGACTGATGCGACGCCTCCGGTTCCGACTCCGTCTGGTCGGGCAACGCCACCCAGTTTGCCAGGACATTCCGCAGATCGCTGTTGCTGAAAGGCTTGCTGAGAAAATCATCCATGCCGCTGGCCAGACATTTTTCCCGGGCGCCATGTATGGCGTGTGCGGTAAGCGCAATCACAGGCGTGGGTTGCAGACGCCTCTCCTGTTCCATCCGCCGCAAATGGCGGGTAGCAGTCAGTCCATCCATTACCGGCATTTCACAATCCATCAGAATCAGGCTGTAAGCATTGTCCTGAAACAGCTGCAGGGCTTCTTCACCGTTGTCCGCCACATCCACACTGAAGCCATAGCCCTGCAACATTTCCAGAGCGACTTCCTGATTGACAAGATTATCCTCCACCAGCAGCAACCTGCGTCCGCGTTTGACGGGGTTGGCGGCGCTGGCCTCATCGCCGGCGGCGACGCGCAATCGTGCAACTTTATGTCCGGTCTGAACTACCGGTTCAGCCGCAGGCATTTCCACCCAGAAGCAACTGCCTTCGCCAACCCGGCTGTCTACGCCAATTTCACCATGCATGATTTCCACCAGTTGTTTGCTGAAACTGAGCCCGATGCCGGCGCCATCGATACTGCTTCGATTTTGATCCAGCCGGGCAAAGGGCTTGAACAATTCAGACATGTCCTGTTGGGCGATGCCGTAACCGGTATCCACCACCGACAGGCGCCAACTGTCGCCACGACCCGATGACAAGCCAATCGTCACGCTGCCGCCCACCCGGTTATATTTCACTGCATTATCCAGCAGATTGACGACAACCTGCTTGAGACGCTGCGCATCCGCGCGCACCCAGACAGGTTCGGGCAAGGCTTCAAAACCGATTGTTACGCTTTGCTCGGCGGCCCGGGTTTCAACCAGCTTGCAGGCATCGCGGATAGTCTGTTGCAAATCAACCGGCTCCAGCCTCACCACCAGACTGCCCGCCTCGATACGCGACAGATCCAGTACATCGTTCACCAGCGACAGCAGATGCTTGCCGGCCTCATTGATTTTTTCTGCGCGTTCCCGCTGTTGTTGCGACAACGGCTCATGCTTGTCCAGCATTTGCAGTTCATTCATTCCCAGCACCGCATTAAGCGGTGTGCGCAGTTCATGACTCATGCGCGACAGAAATTCCGACTTCGCCTGATTGGCCAGACTGGCCTGTTCCCGCTGCAGCAATAATTTGTGTTCCCGGCTGATTGATTCTTCCTGCAAATACAACATGGCGGTAAAACCGTTATAAGACGCGTTTGCTGTACGCATTACGAATACAAGATGGATCACCAGCAACAACATAATGGCGACCGGATAGGAAAAATCAGCGTGGTAAACCACATACACTGCTGGCAGCGCCAACAACAGCGTGTAACACAAATAAGGCAGGCGACGATAGCCCATGGTGTTATGACTGACGCTGACAAAACCCTGCACGGTCAGCAACAGCAAGATTTGAGAGTCCGAATCCAGTCTGGGAAACAGATTAATCATCATCAAGCCCCAGCTGGCGCCGGTAAGCGCCACGCCGGCAAAATAAAGCTTTTCAGCCAGCCCGCTTTCCAGCGGATGATGGCTGCGTTTTTTGTACTGATACAACCAAGTCGCCAGCATGCGCGTTGACAGCACCATGGCGAACATCCCCGCCCACGGAAACAGATCAGACCAGGGCACGGACAGGTTCAGAAAAAACATCAACAGGAAAACAGCGGCGGCGGTTGACACGACCGCCAGGGTCTGGTTGTTGTAAAGCAGGTCAATCTGGCGGTGATAAACCCGCTCGCTAATCTGCTCGGCGCTGTTTTCGAGTTCGGGCACGGCTACTGGCTTGTTATTGCCAACAGATGTAAAAACACGGTTTTCATTCCCTGACTATAGAACATTCAGTGTAAAGATTTCAGCCTGATTGCCGACTGTCATGGCATTAGGCTTATGCCCGTTCCGGTGAGTTCTGCTTCATGCAGGACATTTGCAGCACATGGAAAGGCTGCTGTTTTGGGCGTATAACCCGTTGTTTTGAGGCTGTATCCACAAATAACCCTGCATGCGCGCCATGCCTTAACCCGGCCTGACCGAGCGCATTTGCGCATACCCGGACGCTTCGCCGGCGTTTTCATCAATTGAGACAGATCAAATTTTCATCGATTAACCCGGTTGCGCGGGAAATACCCATACGTTTTCCCGTTGTCCCGTTGGCCACCTGAAAATTTTTCCGATTAGGTTAAACAATGGCGCATCCGTGCCGAAAACATGCATAACGGGCTTGCGCGTAATGTGCGCAGACTGCAACGCATGACGCCGGTCCGTCCGTATTGCAAACCGCCAGCAACCGAACACAAGCGAGAGAACAAAAATGAACAAAATACTGAAAGGACTGGGCTATTTGACTGGTATGACCCTGCTTGCGCCGAGCATGGCGCTGGCCTCGGCTGCGGCAGGCGACCGTATCGACCTGACTGGCCACCCGGTTGGCTATCTGGCGCTGGGGCTGTTTGTTCTCGCCTTTGTGTTTGTGATGGCGGAAGAATACACCCACATGCGCAAATCCAAACCGGTAATGCTGGCGGCGGGCGTTATCTGGGCCAGCATCGCCTGGATGTACATCGGCCACGGTGACCAGCAGATGGTGGAACATGCGGCGCGGCACAATCTGCTGGAATATGCCGAACTGATGCTGTTTTTGCTGGTGGCGATGACCTATGTCACCACCATGACCGAGCGCCGCGTGTTCGACGCCCTGCGTATCTGGCTGATACAAAAAGGCTTCAGCTTTCGCAAGCTGTTCTGGCTTACCGGCGTCCTGTCATTTATGCTGTCGCCAATCGCCGACAATCTGACAACAGCATTATTGATGTGCACCATCATCATGGCGGTCGGCGGCGGCAACAGCCGCTTCATCAGCATCGGCTGCGTCAATGTCGTGGTCGCCGCCAATGCCGGTGGCGCATTCAGTCCATTTGGCGATATCACCACACTGATGGTATGGCAGAAAGGGCTGGTTGAGTTCTGGACCTTTTTCTCGCTGTTTATCCCGTCCGCAGTCAACTTCCTTGTGCCTGCCGCCATCATGCATTTCTTTGTGCCCGATGAAAACCCGGCCGCCAGCGGCGCGGAAGAAACCATCGCCACGTTGCCCGGCGCCAAACGTGTTGTCGCCCTGTTCCTGGTGACGATTGCGCTGGCCGTCAGTTTTCACAGTGTGCTGCACCTGCCGCCGGTATTCGGCATGCTGACCGGTTTCAGCCTGCTGCAACTGTTCGGCTATTACCTCAAGCGCTGCGGCGTACACATGCGTGAAAAGGATCCTTTCGGCGCAGAGGACATCCCCAACGATCGTCGTTTTGATATCTTCCGCAAGGTGGAAAAAGCCGAGTGGGACACTCTGTTCTTTTTCTACGGCGTGGTCATGTGCGTCGGCGGTCTTGGTTTCATCGGCTACCTCAGCATGGCGTCAGAAGTCATGTATCAACAATGGGATCCGGTGTGGGCCAACACGGCAGTCGGCTTCCTGTCGGCTATCGTCGACAACATTCCGGTGATGTTTGCGGTGCTGGCGATGGACCCCGATATGAGCACCGGCCAGTGGCTGCTGGTCACGCTCACCGCCGGCGTCGGCGGCAGCATGCTGTCCATTGGCTCGGCTGCCGGTGTCGCGGTGATGGGACAGGCGCGCGGCCACTACACCTTTTTTTCGCATCTGAAATGGACGCCGGTCATCATCCTCGGCTACGCCGCCAGCATCGGGGTTCACCTGTGGCTTAACGCCAGCCTGTTCAACTGAGTCTGGCTGGCTGCGTCATTCGGTTGACAACGGCAAACCCCTGCAATGCTTTCTTGATACTGCCCGGCAGATGCCGGATACTACAGGCTTTCCCAGCAGCGGTATCCAGCAGTGCCAGGCCAGCTACCCGAACATATCCGGTATACCAGCGATACACCAATACGCATCCTGATCGTCGATGACGACGCCACCATGCGTCTGCTGATGAAGGAAACCCTGCAGGAAGAAGGTTACATCATCGACGAAGCTGACAACGGCATTGACGCGCTGCAAATGATCAACGCCGTGCCGCCGGATCTGGTGCTGCTGGATGTGCGCATGCCGGGCATGAGCGGCTTTGACGTGTGCGCTGAAATTCGTCAATATTCCGGCGAAACCAATATCGCCATCGTCATGGTCACCGGCCTGGAAGATGCTGAATCCATCGAAAAAGCATTTGAGCTGGGCGCCACCGCCTTTATCAGCAAACCGATAAACTGGGTGACCTTCCCCTACCGCATCCAGTATATCCTCAAGGCCAAAAGCGCATTCGCCGAGTTGCAACAAAGAGAAATGCACCTGCGTCATCTCGACCGGATTTCACGCATTGTTGTCCAGAACAAGCATATCGACATCATCCTGCAACAGCTGCTGCTGGCCATGCTTGACATCTTCAACTGCGACCGCGCCTTCATTATCAAAAAAGTGGCTGATTCGCCGGAGCACATGAGCATCGACTATGAAGTCGCGCGCAAAAACACTCCGACCGCCAGGGACAACATTCCCCGCCTGCTAAGTGAAATGGGCGCCAATGTTTTTTACCGCGCCGACAACAGCGAGTACCCGATTGTCAATCATTTCAGTGAAGCTCGTGCTGAAAGTGGCGGCGCTCAGCTGACCATTCACCAGCAAATCGTTCATGCGCTGCAACTCAACCAGCCGGAACAATGGTACCTGGTTATCCAGCAGCACCAGCCGGGCAAACCCTGGAACGCCACCGATCTGGAAACCTTTTATCGCGCCTGCCTGCGCCTGAGCGGCATGCTGGCCAGCCACCTGCTGCTGGAAAAACTGCACGACAGCGAGCAGTTGCTGCAGCAGGCGCAGCGCATCGGCAAGCTGGGCAACTGGCGTTGGGACAAGGCCAGCGGCCAACTGACCTGGTCCGAGGAAATGTACCGCATTTTCGGTTATGAGGAACACAGCTTTACCGCTGATTTTGACGCCTGTTACCGCGTTGCCTTTGAGGAAGACAGAGTCCGCCTCGAACAATACCGCAAGCTGGCAAAACAGCAGGGCAAGGCCTACAGCATTGAATACCGTATTCGCCTGCCGGATGACAGTATCGAATGGTTGCACGAACAGGGCATCGGCAGCCATGACAGGAACGGCAAGGTCACCAGCGTCAACGGCACCGTACAAAATATTACCGACCGCCGAAAAAAACAGGAGCAGGAACTGCACGACCAGAAGATGGAAGCCATCGGCCAGCTCACCAGCGGCGTGGCGCATGACTTTGGCAACCTGATGACAGTCGCCAAAGGCAATCTCGATCTGCTCAGGGACATTCTGAACAAAGAGTTCACACTCAGCCAGGATGCAAAAGAAATTCTTGACGACGCCAGCTCTGCAATTCATGACGGCGTTGAGCTGACGCGTCAGTTGTTGGCGATTTCACGCAAGAAATCCATCGCGCCGGAGTATGTCAATGTCAAACAGCATCTTGAAAAGTTTTTCAACCTGCTCAAGCACACTCTGAGCGACAATATCAGACTGTCACTGCATGTTGAAGACAACTTGCCCGATATCCTGGTTGACCCGATTCAACTGGAAACCTCGCTGCTTAACCTGTGCATCAACTCACGAAACGCCATGCCGAACGGGGGTGAGCTGGCGATACGCGCCTGTCAGTATTTCTGCGACGCTGACGATGAGCAACAACACAGTTGCGACATTCACAATCACTGCGTCGATATAAGCATTCAGGACAACGGCACAGGAATGGATGAAACCACCATTGAGCGCGCCATTGAACCTTTCTTTACCACCAACAAAAGCGAAGGCACCGGCCTGGGGCTGAGCATGGTATACGGCTTCATGCGGCAGTCGAAAGGCGATTTGCAGATACAAAGCGAGCCTGACAAAGGCGCCACCATACACTTGCGCTTTCCCGTGTACGGCGGTTCGGTCGAACAGGCCAGCGCAGACAACATCACCGATATCAGTCCGATCAAGCATTCCACCATTTTAATCGTGGAAGACCGCGACACCGTGCGCCAGTTTGCCGTTCGCTGTCTGTCACAACTCAGCGCCAACCTGCTGCTGGCGAGCAATGCCGCCGAGGCGCAGAGCCTGCTGAAGCAAAATGGCAATATCGACCTGCTGTTTACCGACATCATCATGCCTGGTGAACTGAATGGCCGTGAGCTGGCCAGATGGACCCACCGCCATTACCCCGGCGTCAAAATTTTGCTGACCACTGCGTCAGAAAAACAGCTGCACTATCAACCCGCCAATGATGAACCGGCGCACCCGCTGATACCCAAGCCCTATAGCAAGCAGGAATTGATCAAGGCCATCCATTCCGCACTTTGCGTCTAGCAGGCTTGTCTTTTTGTATTATCAAGGAAGCTCTGATTTATTCATCCCCGAATTATCAGAGCGCGAAACCCTGAATAAATCAGAGTTTCCTTAAGTCGGCAATGTTTATTACCAGGTTAATAACCTGTTTACCAGACTTGCTTGCAGTATCAGCTGCTTTGCCCCGATTTACATATCTTTACACAAGCCTTTTCCGGATTTCGACAAATATTTGACTCACTGACTAATCTAGGCGTCAAGGAAGCAGCACTCAGGACAAATGATTCAAACACCGATTAGTGAGGTATGACAGTTGGACACTCTAGCTGGAACAAAACAGAGCAAAATCCTATTCCGCAGCCTGGTTGGCCAGAGCGCGGCAATGCAAGCTGTCAGGAACGACATTGAACAGGTCGCCAATACCGACGCCAATGTGCTGATTACCGGCGAGTCCGGCACTGGCAAAGAGGTCGTTGCACGCAATATTCACTATCATTCCGGTCGCCGCCACAAACCATTTGTGCCGGTTAACTGCGGCGCCATCCCTCACGACCTGCTTGAGTCTGAATTATTCGGCCATGAGAAAGGCGCTTTCACCGGCGCGATTACATCACGCCAGGGTCGCTTCTCCATGGCTGAAGGCGGCACACTGTTTCTGGACGAAATCGGCGAGATGACCATGGCAATGCAGGTCAAGCTGTTGCGCGTACTGGAAGAACGCGTGTTTGAACGCGTCGGCGGCACAACAACCATTCACGCCGATGTGCGCATCGTCGCCGCCACCAACCGCAATCTGCAGGAAATGGTGGAACAGGGAAAATTTCGCGAAGACCTGTATTTTCGCCTTGATGTCTTCCCGATTCGCCTGCCCAACCTGCGCGAACGCATCGAGGATTTACCGCTGTTGATAAAGGAACTGATTTCCCGGCTGGAACAGACCAAACGCAATTCGGTTCGCTTTACACAGGAAGCCATTGTCGCCATGTCAAAGTACAGCTGGCCCGGCAACGTGCGCGAACTGGCCAACCAGATAGAACGCATGGCGATTCGGCATCCCAACGGCCTGGTGCAGGCCAGCGACCTGCCCGACCGTATTCTCAACAGCGCCGATGACGGTATCGGCCTCAAGCTGGAGGATATCGACAGCATTATCGACAGTGATGAAAAACGTAAAACCGGCGCCCTGGTTCCGCCGATAAACTTCCCGGTGGAAGGCTTTGATCTGAAAAGCTATATTGCCAGCATTGAAGTCGGCATTATTGAAAATGCGCTGGACAATTCAGGCGGCGTGATTGCGCATGCCGCCAAGTCACTGGGACTGCGTCGCACCACGCTGGCGGAAAAAATGCGCAAATATCATATCGAGCGGCCAACTGACAGCGCCACCGCCGCATAAACGGTTTTGTTCCATGCCCGGAGCAAACGATAGTACTGACGCTACTCCCCCCCTCTTCCCGGCGTCAGTGCTATCACTTTTTATTCTTTTGAGGACGCGCTCGCCTTTTTCTGCTGCAGCAAACTCTGCTCCTTGAACAGTACGTGCCGCGTAATCAGGTCACGCACATCATCTTCCATGTTGACGAATTCAAGCGCAATACGATACTGGTGACAGTCGTCGGTCTTTTTATCCAGTTTTGAACAGGTCACCACGCGCGCATAGGTAAAAATACCGGTGCTTTCGGGCAGCAATACCATACGCAGCTCCAGCATCGCGCCAACCATCACCGGACACGGCGAGGTAAATGAAATGCCCCCAGCGCCAATATTGATATGCTGCGGCTCAATATTCATGTCTTCCATTTCACACTCAATCACATACTCGCTCAGCAAGTTGAGCTTTCTGTCCAGTGCTTCCAAGTAGCTGGCTATTTTACTGTGTGAGCGGTCAATCACCTTGAGCAGCGGCTGCATTTCACGCGACATGCTCTCAAACCGCGCCTTCAGAGTCAGCTTGTTGACCCGAGCCTGCTCATGACGGTAAGCCTCGGAAGTAACATGCTCCTCACTGATCTGACGATGCTTGATGATGGCGACATCGTCGATGCGGAAAAAACTGCGTTTTTCAGTGTCGGATAGTACGTGCGCCTGTTTCATGGTTTGTCTCCGGTTAACAGGGTTGTGCTGTCTGCCGTTGCTCCGCTTTGTGGCGGCGGTTCGGCTGAGGAGTTAGCGTCCTCGATTTTATCCGCTTTGGCCTTGAGCACCTTGTCGAGCAGTATCCTGTTGAATTCATATTCCCCTGTCTCGGGGTTCAGCATCGGAATGGCGGACGGGTTCTGACTGTAGTCCAGTATAATCTCGACGCGACGGTTCTTGGCTCGCCCGGCAAAGGTGTCGTTGCTTTCCACCGGCTGCGTGTCGGCATAGGCTTCGATTTCAAAGCGCTTGTCGCTGAGTTTGGCATTCCACTTCAGCGCATGAATCACACTGACCGCGCGCGAGGCCGACAGCTCCCAGTTGGAGCGATAGCGTGAGGTGTGAATGGGAATGTTGTCAGTGTGGCCGGCAACCACAATCTTACCATCAAATTCACCGAATACCTTGCCGATTTTTCCTGTAATGGCATTGAACGGCTGGATAATATCGGCGCTGCCAGACGGGAAAGCGCCTTTCTCCCGGATGCGCAGGATTATGCGCTTGTCCTTGACCTCGACATCAATAATGCCACTGTTGATTTCTTTCGCCAGTTCCTTTTTGATTGCTTCAGCGTCTTTTTTGATTTGCGCCAGCGTGACCTTTTCCAGCAGGGCCAATTTTTTCATCAATTCCTTGTCTGCCAGGGCATTGTAGTTTTTGTCATCCGCCTCATCGGCTTTTTTGTCCATGTTCTCCTGCCCTTCCTCGGACGGATCGGTAAACACAGGAAACTGCTTGCTTTCTTCCGTCGTCATCTGCCGCACTTCATTCAACGGCGTAGGCATGGGCCGACCCGGACTAAATTCACGCGCAATAATATTGATGCCGCGCGGCGATTCCTTGGCCTTGATTTCACGCTGCACGCCAAAGGCGTCTTTCAGGGAACCAGCCAGCTCCTTGTAGATGTTCTTGTCCATTTCCGAGAATGAAAACAGCAGCACAAAAAACGCCAGCAACAGCGACATCAGATCGGCAAAGGTCATCACCCATGCTGGTATGCCCTCCGGGCACTTGGTTTCAACGCATTCACAATCGCTCATCCTGCACCTGCCCTATGCGGCCTTGTCTTCCGACTTGGATTTTTGGTTATCCGGCAGATAGACATTGAGCAGGCCCTCAATCATGCGCGGGTTGAGGCCCTCCTGAATTGCGCTGATGCTTTCCAGAATCATGGATTTGGTGAGGCGCTCTTCGTTACTGCGCAGCGCCAGCTTGTCGGCAATTGGCAGCGCCAGCACATTGGCGACAACCGCGCCATACAAGGTGGTAAGCAGCGCGACCGCCATTGCCGGGCCGATGGACTTGGGGTCGCTCATGTTGGACATCATTTGCACCAGGCCAATCAGGGTGCCTATCATGCCCATCGCCGGCGCGACATCGCCAAGCGCCTTGAAGATGCTCAGGCCGGTTTCATTACGCTCGATGGATAAACTAATATCTTTCGACAGGATTTTGCTGACCAGCTCCGGGTCGTTGCCGTCGACCACCATGGTAATGCCCTTGGCCAGAAACTCATTTTCGACCTCAACGCTTTCCAGTCCCAGCAGGCCTTCCTTGCGCGCCACGTTGGCCAGCTCGATGCTTTGCTCGATAATTTCGCTGGGCGACTGGCTCTTGTGCAAAAACGCTTTCATCGCCACCCCCACCGAACCGATCATATCGCTGAGGGAGAATTTCATCATCACCACCGCAAGACTGCCGGCGACAACAATCATGATACTCGGGCCGTTGACAAACATGCCCATTTCCCCGCCCATCAGAATCGCTGCAACAATGCAGCCGACGGCGCCTACAAATCCGATCAGAGTCGCTAGATCCACCTGATATTCCCCTGTGCTTGTGCCGTTTAAAGCATTTCAGTCAATCAACAATAAGCATGCCGCCTGGTGGGCAGAAAGACTTATCAACCTGTAGTTAACATCGGCGCGACAGCAAGATTCTTTAGTGCGTGGCGCAGACGGCGCCGATGCGCGCACAGGCTTTGAAAGTGCAGAAAACACATGATTTTCTGAAAATTTTTTATAAAATCCCGCCAGGGAAATTCTGGATTATTCCGCATTTCCCCGGCGCCCGAGCGCGCCGCCACGGCCGGTAGCGGATAAACTGTTGAAAATGCAGAAAAAGCGAATATCGTTATTTGCTTTTTTGAACCCTGACAGTTCAGGGGAAAATTAACCGGATCTTGCTTAAATTTATACTTTTGGCCATGTAAAATGGTAGTTACACTGTCACTTTTTTACTATAAATTGGGATGACGGTTTTTGAAGAACTCCAACGATTGTCCATCCGCCCGGCGCGCGACAGATTGCCTGCGCCGGGTTCAAATCAAGGGAAACAATGGAAAATAACAAGATTCTGTTCGTTGATGACGACCAGCGCCTGTGCCGACTGATCAAACGTTATCTGGAACATGGAGGGTTCAACGTCAGCTGCGCTTCCTGCGGGGAGGAACTGCATGCGCTGATGGAAAAAGAACATTTCGATCTGCTGCTGCTGGATATTATGCTGCCGGGCAAGGACGGCCTGACGCTGGCGCACGAAATCCGCACCCGCTCCAGTATCCCAATCATTTTTCTCACCGCCAAAGCCGACATCGACGACAAGGTCAACGGCCTGGAAGTAGGCGCGGATGACTACATCACCAAACCGTTTGAAGAGAAAGAACTGCTGGCTCGGGTGCAATCCGTGCTGCGGCGAGCCGCCGCCAGCAAAACCAGCAGCGTGTTGCGCACCGAGGCCCATTTTGCCGGCTGGAAACTGAATCTGCTGAATCAAACCCTGATCTCACCACAGGGCGAACGCGTCGATATCACCAGCAACGAATACCGCCTGCTGTCGACCATGGTCAGCCGCCCCAATGTCACCATCCGGCGTGAAGAAATCCTGAATATGCTGTCAGGGCGTGAATGGTCGCCGCTTGACCGTTCGGCTGACATGGCCATTTCCAAACTGCGCAAGAAAATCGAACAGAACCCTAACAAGCCGGAAATCATTCGCACCATACGCAACAAGGGTTACCAACTCACAGCCGCGGTCGAATTTGTTGAAACCTCTGCCTGAATGACAGTTTTGACTGCCTGTTCCTGGCGGTCGAATATTACGCAAGCTGTCCAAATCCTGGTGGGAGTCCGCCCGGAATCAAACCGGCATGACACTCTATAATATGCGCGACCGGGATTGACGCTGGCCCAGACCTGGACTTTAGTATATATTCTGTCTGGCTTGCTGGATGCCGCCGCGGCCTTGAGCCGGGCCGCCCAGACTGATAACGGGCCGCCCAGACTGATAACAAGAACAAGAGAGCGAAGATGTTTCAATCCGCCCGCACCTTCAGCCAGTTGCTTCTGTCCTGCCTGCTGCTGTGTACTGCTTCCTCACACGCCGCCCCCTCTCCCCGCTACAAGTGCCTGTATGTTTCCTCTTACCATAAAGGTTACGCCTGGTCAGACGGTGTTGAGAAGGGTTTGCGCTCGGTGCTATCCGGTCAATGCAAGATCAGGCAATATGATATGGACACCAAACGCAACAAGTCCGAAGCATCCAAACAACAGGCTGCGCTTGCGGCCCGCTCATTGATCGAACAATGGCGGCCGGATATCGTCATTACCGCGGATGACAATGCTGTGCGCTATCTGCTGCAACAATATTACAAAAACAGCAGCCTGCCATTTGTGTTTTGCGGGGTAAACTGGACGGCCAGTGAATATGGCCTGCCCTATGACAACGCCACTGGCATTATCGAAGTGGCGCCCATCCGCCCCCTGCTGCGTCAGGTAAAAATGCTGCTTGGCAATGTCAAAAAAGGCGTGTATATCGGCGCCGATACGGTGACCGAACACAAGAATTTTCATCGCTTTGCCGAAATGGCGCAAAGCGAGAGCATCAGCTTGAAAGCATCGCTGGTTTCCACCGCCGCGGCGTGGCTGGATGCCTATCAACAGGCGCAACAGGCGGATTTTATCGTGATTGGCAGCAACGCCGGCATTGAAGACTGGGACCCGGACGCCATCAGCCGGAAAATAGCAAACCATTCCTCCACGCTGACTGTCACCAACCATGACTGGATGATGCCCTACAGCATGCTCGGTTTCACCAAAGTGCCCGAGGAACAGGGCGAGCTGGCCGCGCGCGCGGCGCTGAGCATTCTCGAGGGGGCCAAGCCCGAAAGTATCGCCATTGTACCCAATCGCAAATGGGACATGTGGACTCATTCACGTTTGCTGAAGACTGCCGGGATTACCCTGCCTGAATTGTTGCTGAGAAAATCAAAACAGATACGCTAAATGTCAGATAGCAAACACCATTCAACGGATTTAAGCCGCGCCCAACGCGTTGCTGTATGGCTGGTCGGTATTATCCTGTGCCCGCTGGTGGCCCTGGTGACGCTCAATATGAGCCTTTCACAACTTGAAGCCGATTTCAAAAACCAGGCCTCGCTTGTGCATGATGAGCTCACACGGCGTTACAGCACGCTGGAAGCCGTGCTGACATCGCTCGCTGGTTTTCATCAGGCCAGTGACTATGTGAGCGATGTGCAGTTTTCCACTTTTGCGCATGAACTGCTCAGCGCCTATCCCTATATCCGGCACGCCCTGTCATTGCGCAAGCTGGAACATGCTGAGCGCAATACGCTTGAGCAGGAAATGCTGGATGCCGGCTATTACCAGTTCAAGATCAGCGAGCTGACCGCCGATGGCCGACTGACGCCGGCGGCAAAACGCGACCAGTATCTGATTATCAACATCATGGAGCCGCTGCCGCCGCAGATGGGCGTTTTGCTGGGTTACAACGTGATGTCCAATCCCGGCCTGGCCAAAGCGGTTGAACAGGCATTGAAAACGGGCCAGGGGGTCGCCTCGCCGGTGACGCGCGTATTGCACAGCAATGGCGGCATGATGATTTTCAAGGCGGTGTATCAGGGACGCTACACCCCGTCATCAGAACAGGACAGGCGCGAGTTGTTTGATGGCGCTATCGCAATCGAAATTGGCGCGGAAAGCCTGCTCAACCAGCTTGGCGTCGATGGCTACCCGCTGGAGGTGCAATTCAGGCAACCGCTGGGTGAGGCAGGCAAATTTACCGAATACAACCTGCACTTGCATGACAGGCAACACAATCTTTCCCATGAACACCATGCAGATAACTCCCTGCTGCCATCATTCAGTCAGACCTATGCAATGAACCTGTACGGCCAGCCGACAGCATTGCAGGTGCGCTATCAACTGCGACCGGCTGATTTATATTCCAGCGGCGCCATTATTGCGATTCTCAGCTGTCTGGCGATATACATCGCAATAGTCAATATATGGCGACACCGGCGCATCGAGCGCATCCACGAAGCCGAATTGCAGGATTACGCCGCCCGCGCGGCCTTTTCCGAAGAAAATACCGATCCGGTGCTGCGCATCAATGATAAAGGCGCGGTGCTGTACAGCAACAAACCTGGCAAAAAAATCCTGAAACGCTGGCAAACCCATACTGGTGGAAAAGTGCCGGAAGAAATCCATCACTTTGTCGGCCAGGTGCTGCGTGGCGACAATTATCAGGAAATTGAAGTCAGCACCGACAACACGCACTACACCCTGCGCTTTGTCGCCAGCCACTCACACCATTACGTTAATGTCTATGGCCGCGATGATACCGAGCAAATGCGTTACGAACGCAACCTGATGCTGGCGAAACAGCAGGCAGAAGCCGCGAGTATCGCCAAAAGCCGCTTTATGGCCACCATCAGCCATGAAGTACGCACGCCGCTGAACGGCGTGCTGGGCATGCTTGATCTGCTGCTGTCGACAGAACTCAGCGAGCGCCAGCACAAACTGACAGAAACCGCGCAGCGATCGGGCAGAATTTTGCTGGGCTTGATCAACGACATTCTCGATTTCTCCAAGCTGGATTCCGAAAAACTGCATCTCGATCCTGTTCCTTTCAAATTGCAGGAACTCATTGATGATGTGATTCAGATCGTCGCCGAACCGGCGCGCATCAAGAGACTGATGTTGTCCACTGACTTGCCTGATCAGCCATATTACCTGATTGGCGACGACAAGCGCTTGCGGCAGGTGCTGATTAATCTGGTGGGCAACGCCGTCAAATTCACCGAGCATGGTGAAGTCACCCTGCGGGTAATCATCTGCGATGAAACGTCCAATGAGGTACAGCTGCAATTCGAGGTGGAAGATACCGGCATCGGTATTGCTGAAGATGCCCTACCCACCATTTTTGATGACTTCACCCAGCAGGACGCCTCGACAACACGCCGCTTCGGTGGCACCGGCCTGGGGCTGGCTATCTGCCGGCAGTTGGTGGACTTGATGGACGGTGACATCCATGTCGCCAGTGAACAGGGAAAAGGCTCGGTCTTCACGGTATCGCTGCGCTTGCCAAAACAGAATGAAAAACAGATTTCCACCCCGGAAGCCGGGGTCAGACAGACGATCCAGGACGCATTGACATCGGCATCCACACTGGAAGACCAGGTCAGAATGAAAATCCTGCTGGCGGAGGATAACGAAATCAATCAGGAAGTCGCCACCGCCATGCTTGAAGCTTTCGGCTATGAGGTGACAATAGTCGAAGATGGCCAGCTGGCTATCGAAGCGCTGAAAAACAGCCACTACGATCTGGTGTTAATGGACTGCCAGATGCCGCGCATGGATGGTTTTGAGGCAACTACTGAGATTCGAAAACAGCAGGCGGAGTTTTCACACATCCCGATTATTGCGCTGACAGCGGATGTGCAGGCGGAGGCCAGGGAACAATGTCGCAAAGCCGGCATGAACGACTATCTCAGCAAACCGTTTTCCAGCGAAGAATTGCAGGAAGTCATTCTCAAATGGTCGCCGTAACCGATGCTGGCAAGCGCAACCTTATTAAGCCGGCGATAAACCTGCCCACTTAATGATTACACAGCTTTACGCCAGCGCCATCACGCTTGGCGCTGATAATGCGGGACAATACCGACTGCTTGCGTATCAAACCGGAATCCCTGGCGACGGTATAGCGATTCAGGTACACCTCAATCGTGTCACAGCCACCGCTATAGGATGGATAAAGCCTGGCTACCCGCATCTCGTGCACCCAGGCTTCATCCCTGTCAAAGCTTGCTGATGTCAGCACCGCATTGCCATAGTTGTTCTCATTGCTGAACAGCCACAAATATTCCATTATTTGTCCAACCTGATCGACAGTGATCGTGGGAAACGTAATCCGGCCAACATAGGTTTCCGACGCGCCTTGGCGGTCAAGCACCGATGCCTTGAACACGCGTTTGTACTCGACCAACTGCGGGTTGGCCGGATCGACCCGGGTAAACTGGTAATACAAAAAGGTTTCGCTGCTGTCGACCAGTTGGCGGTAGCCCGGCTGGTTATTTGCGGCCTGTTCCGACCAAGACAACGCCTCGTCTGCGCTGTCGGTAGACAGTTCATACACTGGCATATCCCCCCGGTTGGCGGCAACCACCAGATCGGTGCTTTTGATATGTCCCACGCTGACGTAGAGCGCGTCATCGATACTTTCACGGTAGAAATGCTCTGGCGTGCGCTTGTCGAAATACAAGGCTGCGGCAATATCCACATCTCGCATCTCGCCAGTGGCGGCAATATTGCTATTGGATGCCGGCGTCGGCGAACTGCCGCCGCAGGCGGAAAGTGAAAACGCCAGCAAACCGGCGACAAGCCACCGCCAGCAACGATAACAGGCGGGCGGAACCGGTTTTATCCATTTGATTCTGCCCCGCATACCAGCATGTCTCCTGTTGGGTGTCATTACTCACCCTATCGACACACTGAAGTCCGGGCTTTAGCCCGAAGAGCAACCGTTCGTCAGTTAAACTCAACTCGCCTTGCGCAGGCGCGTCCCGGCGGGCGGCTGCATCTTGAAAAATCCCAACGCCTTGCGCTGGCTGCTGACCTGATCAGACAAGCCATCGGCATAGCTGACCAGTTCTATAGCTGCGCTGGCTGACTGCTGCACGGTTTGTTCGAGCTGTTTCAGCGACTGATTGATTTCGTTGGCGCCAACATCCTGCTCGGTGGAAGCCGAGCTGATTTCATGGATCAATTCAGATGTTTTCCGGATTTGCGGCACCAGGTGGGCAATTTTCTCACCCGCCTGCACGGCCACGCTCACTGTGGCGTCTGACAGCTCGCCGATTTCCGTTGCCGCCTGCTGACTATGCTCGGCAAGTTTGCGCACTTCCGCCGCCACTACAGCGAAGCCCTTGCCATGTTCACCGGCTCGCGCCGCCTCAATCGCGGCATTCAGCGCCAGCAAATTGGTTTGCCTGGCGATTTCTTCCACCACGGAAATTTTTTCGGCAATGGTCTGCATGGCGCCCACCGCCTGGTTCACCGTGTTGCCGCTTTCATCCGCATCCTGCGCGGCCTGCTCGGCGATCTGTGTGGTGCGGCGCGCATTGTCGGCGCTCTGGCTGATATTGCGCGTCATCGCCTGCATCGACTCGGCGATTCGTTCAATCGAACCGGATTGCAACTGTGCGCCGTTTTCAAATCCATGCGCCGTCTGGTTAAGCTTGTCAGCCGTGGTGGCGCTGATATCCACGTCATGACAAAGTGACGCCATGATATTGCGAAGCTGATCGACAGTCGCGTTGACATCCTGCTTCAAGGTCGCAAACACGCCCTCATATTCATTTTCAATCCTGTTTGTCAGATCGCCGTGGGCAAGGCTGTGCATTACACGCATCACATCATTGATACTGGAGCCTGTTGTCTGCATAACACGGTTGATGCCAGACGCCATCACTCTGACAAAACCCTGCTTGTCATCTTCACTGACAGACTGGCTGAAATCACCGCGCGAAACCGCATCAACAACTGTCGCCACCTCATTCTCAAGCTGGAGCTCAGCGGTATGATTTACCCACTCTATCACCATGCCAGCACGCTGCTCACCGTCGAAAACGGGCGTGACCGTCACTTTCAGCGTCAACTGACCGATTTCCAGTGTGGCGCAGTACACGGTGTCAACCGATTCGAGCAACTGACGATTAAACTGCTCATGATGATCGAACAAATCGATATTGCAGCCTTGCAGAGTGGAGGCGCTGAAACCTGGCAATACCTGGCGGATTGCCGGTTCGATATCATCAAACATGGCCTGCGCCGAGCGGTTGATGTACATAATATTGTAATGCGAGTCCACCACCATGATATTGACATCGGCATTGTCCAGCGCTGTTTTGATACGCAGGGTTTCCTGCGCCAGTTCCCGCTCCTGTTGCAATTGCCTTTGCTGGTGTTCAATCGCAGCCAGCTCATCAGTGCGGTCGCGCCACTCGGTAACAATACCGGCATAGCGGCCGGTCTCATCATGAACGGCGGTTGAACGCACAAGAAACTGGCGGCCGCCGAGCAACAACTCGACTGTTTCACCTTGTAATAAAGGCTCAATAAATGGCTGTGCATTGTCCTGCTGAAAACTATGCAGCTTTTTTCCCAGCAATCGTGAAGCGCTGAAATTAATCATGTCCTGCTGGATATCGTCTTCCAGCGCAGCAAAGGTTTCCTGAAGCGCATTATTGATATAGACAATATTATTGTCGGCATCACTCAGCATAATGTTGCTGATAGCGCCGTCCAGCGCTGTTTTGATTTGCGCAAGCTCGACAATGCGCAGTTTTTCCATGTGAAAAGCCGTTTCAAGCTTAACCTGCATAATATTCAGCGCCGCTTGCAGTTTGCCGAGCTCGTCTTTTGATGAGTGCGCGATGTCATGGTCAAAGTGGCCATCAGCAATACGCGCAGACAGCCTGGTCATGCACTGCACTCTGCTGGCGACGCCCTTCAATATCAACCAGGCCATCACGACCAGTAAAATGAATGCCGCAACCATGATAACGCCATCCATGAACATACGCGCTGTAAATTGATGATGCGCCGCCATGACGTCAGTCAGGAAGAGCAACTGTTGCGAATCGATGGCCGCCTGCAAGTCACGGTAGCTGACTGAAAGGTCGTACAGTGTGAGCAGGCATGCCATTACCGGCAATATAAACGCCAGCAGGAATTTACGAAATAATGGCATATCCGCATATTGATTGCGTACATACCCGGCTATACCATTGCGCAAGTCAGGCATAAAACATCTCCATTTATTTGACATCAGCCTGTGTAATTGATGAATTAATCAGCTTCCTTAATATTTAACAAACTGACCATCGTCATTGCCCATATCCAGATCAAAGCCGCCATTGGGGTTGATATCATGTTGATCACGTATCACGCCGCCGCGTAAGGGTGCGCCAGGTGAATTTTCATCCCGCCGCTCAACTGCAGGTGGCGCATCGGACGGCGTGTGTGGCGATGCGTGTTCTGCTGATAAAAAGTCTGGCGTGACAAGCTTGCTGTGTGACGTGGCATGCAAGGCAATAGCGGATTCATCCAGCTTGAAAAAGCTCATGGCGTCACGCTGTTCTTCTACCTGTGCTGACAGTTCCTGAGCAGAACTCGCCAGTTCTTCTGCTGCAGCGGCAGACTGCTGCACCACCTGGTCAAGTTGTTGCAGCGCGCGATTGATTTCATCCGAACCGACATCCTGCTCCCGGGCCGCAACACTGATTTCCTGCACCAGCTCGGCCGTTTTCTGAATATCCGGCACCAGCTGTGATAAACGCTCGCCGGCCTGTTCGGCGACTTCCACGGTATTGCTTGAAAGCTCACCGATTTCCCCTGCCGCTTTCTGTGAACGTTCGGCCAACTTGCGCACTTCCGATGCGACCACAGCAAAGCCCTTGCCATGTTCACCGGCGCGCGCCGCCTCAATCGCCGCGTTCAGCGCCAGCAGATTAGTCTGCCGCGCAATTTCCTCAATAATCGAAATTTTCTCGGCGATAGACTTCATCGCCGTGACCGCTTCAAGAACGGTGCGGCCGCTTTCATCGGCGTCGTTTGCCGCTTTCTGCGCAATTTTTTCAGTCTGGCCGGCATTGTTCGCGCTTTGGCGGATATTGGCTGACATTTGCTCCATTGCCGATGAAATCTGCTCCAGCGACGCCGCCTGTGTAGACGAGCCATCTCCCAGATCCTGTGCCGTGCCGCTGACCTGTGTTGCCGTATTAGCGCTGGCTTCCGCGCTGCCATGTACTGTTGCCAGCACATCGGTGAGGCGGTCAACCGTTGTGTTCACGTCATCCTTGAGTTGAGCGAATACGCCCATATATTCTTTGTCAATTTTCTGCGTCAGATCACCCGAAGCCAGCCCGCGAAGCACTCTGACGACATCTTCGATACTGGTGTCAGTGGTAGACAGAATTTGATTGATACCCTGAGCCAGCTTAAGGAAGAAGCCCTGCTTGCCGTCTTCACAGACCTGCTGGCTGAAATCACCCTGTGCCGCCGCTGCGACGATGTTAGCCACTTCATTTTCGACTTCGACTTCGGCTGTCCGATCCTGCCATTCAACAACCGTTCCCAGTCGTTCACCATCTTCATCAAACACGGGTGTCGCGATAATATGAAGCGTTAAACCATTGACCTCAACAGTGGATCGATAGGTTGTCTGCAGATTTTCAAGAATCTCCCGCTGGTGAGATGGGTCACGATGGAATATATCGATGTTTTTTCCTATCAGCTCATAGCGGTTGAAGTCCGGTATCACTTCTTTCAGCTTGTCTTCAATATCAGCAAACATCGACTCTACAGCCTTGTTTATATAGATGATGTCAAGATTGATGTCAGCCATCATGATATTAACTTCAGCACTGTCCAGCGCTGCCTTAACGCGTGTATTTTCGCGGGCAATGATGCGCTCTGACTCAATTCGCTCTTCTTCAACGCGTCTTGCGCGCAATTCTTCTGTACGGTCATCCCATTCTGTCACCACACCAATCTTGTCGCCCGCATCATCAAATACCGGGCTTGCCATAATACGGAACTCACGCTCGCCGAATGTCATATCAAAACGTGTTGGTTCTAACAGGCCATCCAGTACGGCTGCGGCTTCAGTATTGCCTGCCAGCAAAGCGCGCATATCTTCACCAACCAGACCATTTTCGCCAAAGCCTGTGACAACAGTCTGGACATCCCGCCTCACCGTCTCAAACATTTTCTGACCGGCTTCATTGACATAAATAATAGTGTTGTCAGCATCAGAAAGCGTGATACAGGTGCTCGCGCTATCCAGGGCGGCATTAATACGTCGGCTTTCAATGGCCTGCTTCCGGGCGGTTTCAATATCATCCTTGAGCCGGGTCTGCATTTTGTCGAGTTCATTCATTAATAACCCCATTTCATCCCTGGATTCCACCTGGATATCGGTATCATAAATGCCGGAGCCTATGTAGTTAAAGATATCCACAACCTTAGAAACAGACCGTACGATATTGACGATCACCATGATTGCAATAAAAATAGCAAGCATGATCACTACAACTGATGCGCCAATTTCCTGCATCAATGACGTACGCAGACTGGCAATGCGCGTCTCCAGTAATTTCCGTACTTTTTCTGACGAGGAAAACAACAATGCCGAGGCGCTATGAATAGCCTTGTCGCCATCATCGTATATATCATCTGCCATCAGGTAGAGCGATTCCGAGGTCAGCTCTTCCATAGTTGTGGCTGCATCTTCCACGTTTTCAAGCAGTTCAGTTCCCGTTTTCATAAATGCATTGACAGGCTCTTCAAGCACCGGCTTGATCAGTGCATCGGCGGATATTGCTGCCGCCACTCCTTTATTAACGGCATCAATAAGATGCTGCGCATTCCTCGCGCTGCTGATCAGGCTGATTTGCTCATCGAAATCCACCTCACCTGACAACAGCATGGCCTGTGCTGTACTGCGTATCATGCTGAGCTCATTGATAATATATGGCAACCTGTTGGCAATTACCTCAATCAACGGCGAGCTGTCCGCGCCAGCATCCAAAGCGAGATTGCTTTTTGATGCGACTTCCTGAATCAATCCAATAACACTTTCAATCACAGTCGTATGCAACTTGTAGCTGTCTTCAGGGTCATCCATGGATACAGCCCTGTCTCCCAGACCCGCCCATCCGGTTTTGATAGCCCGCCAGAGTTCACCAGTATCAAAATCATCACCATATTTCTCATGAACCATCTCAACATTGTCAACTGCAGAGGATACTGCTTCCTGTGCCGCATTAATTTCATCAGAGAGCGAATCTGCACCATTCAGCAACGCATTCACCAGATCGCGGTGTCTGGCAAGGTTTTCAAGCAAGATTGTAACTGGCTCAATATACTCAATACCTTTATATTCCATTTTGGCATAGTCGATTGACTTGCTAGCATCCAGCACCAGTAGCGTCAGTAGCATAATAACCGGCAACAGCAGCATGACTATCACAGCGCCCAGTTTTCGGGATAAACGAACATTTTTCAGAAAGTTCAGTTTTGAGCCGACTGAATTGAATTGACCGAGAATTTTCATATTTCTTTCCTGACACTTTTCATGGTAATGGTTTATGGCGATAGATTCATTCAGATCTGACAGTTTATTTCAGGCGGCCTCGTCATCATTCGCGCAGCCGCCTGCAACACTGGTGTTCTCAACCTGGTGTATCTGCTCAAGGCTGAAAACATTATCCATATCCAGAACAATTATGAATCGGTCGTCATGGGTTTTCCCCATAGCCTGTATAAACTTATTGCTGACGCGGGTGCCCAGTGTCGGCGCCGGCTCCATCTGATCCTTACGCAACTCGATAACTTCCTGAACCGAGTCAGCCAACGCGCCCAGCACTGTTGTATGACCATCAATATTAACTTCAATAATGATGATGCAGGTGTCGACGGTGTTTTCACACACACTCATGCCAAATTGCAATCTCAGGTCAATTACCGGCACGACATTGCCGCGGAGGTTGATGACGCCCTGCATAAAATCAGGCGTACGCGGCACTCTCGTCACCTCTGTATATTCAAGCACCTCACGCACTTTGGTGATTTCGGTTGCAAACGCCTCACCATCCAGTGTAAAGGTGAGGTACTGGACTGGCTGACTCATTTCAGTTGCATCCTGTTGTTGTTCATTGCTCATAACATCGACCCTGTTAGTTTGTTCTTAAACAAGAATAATTATGGAAGCCTTGTTATGGGCTGAGCTTCCATATATTTGTGATATTTGTACTCAATAGCGTACATATTCTGTATCATCAAGCATGAGATCAAAGCCTGCAAAGTCATCTTCTCCACATCTGGACTCATCTCCTCTAAGTGCAGCGCCGGGAGAGTCTGGCCTGCGCCTGTCCACATGCGCATACATCATGGCGCCACCCGCCTCATTACCCAGGTTAAAATAACGCATTGCATCCCGCTGCTGCTCCGCCTTGCCTGTCAATTCGGCGGCGGAGCTGGCCAACTGTTCAGCTGCAGCAGCTGATTGTTGCACCACCTGATCCAGTTGTTGCAATGCACGGTTTATTTCATCTGCACCCACATCCTGTTCGCGTGACGCAATACTGATTTCCTTCACCAATTCGGCTGTTTTCTGGATATTGGGCGCCAAGGCGGTGATTTTCTTGCCCGCCTGCTCCGCTACCGATACGGTTTCAGCAGACAACTCACCGATTTCTGCAGCCGCAGACTGGGATCGCTCAGCCAGTTTGCGCACTTCTGATGCAACCACGGCAAATCCCTTACCATGCTCACCGGCTCGCGCAGCCTCAATCGCTGCGTTCAGCGCCAGCAAGTTGGTCTGTCTGGCAATTTCCTCAATGATGAAGATTTTTTCAGCAATGTGATTCATCGCTGTGACCGCCTGTTTCACTGTTTCACCGCTTTCAGCAGCATCAGCTGACGCCTGCTGGGCGATTTTTTCAGTCTGGCTGGCGTTATCTGCGCTTTGACGAATATTGGATGACATTTCCTCCATGGCTGACGAAATCTGTTCAAGTGACGCCGCTTGCTCGGACGCACCCTGTCCCATATCGGTTGCCGTGCTACTCAACTCGGATGCGGTACTGGCATTACTGATGCTATCATTATTGATATCTGTTATGACTTTCCGAAGACTGTCTACCGTTTTGTTTATATCGTGTTTGACTTGCGCAAATATCCCTTCATATTCAGATTCCACCTTCCGTGTCAGATCGCCTTTTGCCAGACACTGCAACACATGTGCAACGTCATTGATACTGGCGTTGGTAATATCCAGCATATTGTTGATTGCTCTGGAGGCCATCAGGAAGAAACCGTGTTTGCCATGCTCATCAATTCTCGCATCAAGCTTGCCTCTGGCCGCCTCTTCGACAATCCGGCTCATTTCATTTTCACACCTGATATTTTCGGTACGATCGACCCATTCAACAACCATGCCGATATTGTCACCATCGGCCATAACAGGCGATATCGTGGCCTGCAGGAATCTGCCACCAACCTGCAAGTCAACTGTTTCAGTTGAGTTTATATTTTTCAGTTGTATTTCATCTCGTAACAGTGCCTGCAAATCAAGACCGATCAGGTTTTCAGGATCAAACTGCTCACATCTTTCCTTCAGATCTGATGCAACCCGGATAAATATATGAATTGCTGATTTATTGACATAGGTGATTTCATGGCGATCATTACAAATTGTAACACCTGTGCTTGATACGCTGATTGCGCTGGCAATGCGTTTTCCGTCTTCTGCGGCATACCTTGCGTCGTATACTTCATAGCCAATCTTGGTTTGCATGATTTTAAGATTACGAAGCAGATTTCCAACCTCGTCGTTACCACTGATATCAATATGGTTCATAAATTTATTATCTGTAACACACAGCATAATGTCTGAAGCAGCCTTTATCTTTTTGACAACCAACGTATATAAAAGTACTCCTGTTACCATCATACAGACTATTACTGCCAGCAATGTATTTGCGACGTATGAATAGGCAAAGGATGATGCAGCTTCGGATTCAACATTCCACCCTTGTGCGCTGATGTCTCCAATATTTGCAGACATCAGCATCGCCGGTACCAGCGCCACCAGCAAACCAGCCAGCGATGCAGGCGTCAGGATTCTTGCCATAAGCCCCCGTTTGTTGAATGGATTCAGTTCGCCCAAGCGTGCGACCACACCTTTTTTTTCGCCGTGCAGCTTCAGCTCACGATACCGGTTCTCCGCTTGAATTACCTGCTCGCGCGAAGGCTTGCGGCGCAGTGAAACATACTCACAGACTTCACCACCCTTCAGTAATGGAACCACACTGGCTTCCACCCAATAATAATTGCCGTCTTTCGTCCGGTTTTTTACCATGCCCACCCAGGGCCGTCCCGACTTGACAGTCGACCACAAATCCTCGAATGCTTCTGACGGCATATCGGGATGTCTCACAATATTATGGCTTTTCCCCATAAGCTCATTGCGGCTGAAGCCACTTATTTCGACAAAATCCTCGTTACAGTATGTAATGCGGCCTTTCAGATCAGTTCTTGAAACAAGAAAACTATCGTCACGCATCTCGATTTCTACGTCATTTACCGGTAGATTAGCTTTCATTGTGTGACTCCAGTCTTATATTAATAGCGGGAAAAGGCATTATCAGTATTTGGTAAAACTGGCGTTAACCTTGTCTGTATATTGCCAGTCAGTTCTGGCGCCGGACAGGGTTTCCGCACCGCCACGCAGCGCGGCGCCACGTGACGCCGGGTCACGCTGATCGTTGATCTTGGCATCCTGTTTGTTCGACTTAAATACGCTTGATAACTGAAAAAAGCCCATAACTTCCCGCTGCTCACTTGCTCGCTCTGACAGTTCACTTGCTGATACAGTCAGCCCCTGAGTGGTTTCATTTGAATCCTTGACCGCCATATCAAGCTGCTGCAGGGAACGGTTTATTTCATCTGCGCCAACATCCTGCTCACGTGATGCGATACTGATTTCTTGCACCAGCTCGGCGGTTTTTTGAATATCCGGCACCAGTTTTGCGAGACGGCTTCCAGCCTGCTCAGCCACCAGCATGGTTGTGCTCGATAGTTCACCGATTTCGGCTGCAGATTTTTGTGAACGCTCGGCTAACTTTCTCACCTCGGAAGCAACCACGGCAAAGCCCTTGCCGTGCTTGCCTGCCCTGGCCGCTTCAATTGCGGCATTCAGAGCAAGCAGGTTAGTCTGCCGCGCAATATCCTCGACAATAGAAATCCTGTCAGCAATATCCTTCATCGCCTTGACGGCGTCAGTCACCGTTGCGCCACTCTCCCTGGCGTCGATGGCAGCCTGTTGCGCGATGCGCCCTGTCAGCGCAGCGTTATCAGCGCTCTGCCGAATATTCGCGGACATTTGCTCCATAGCTGACGAGATTTCATCCAGAGCCTGCGACTGACTCCGCGAGCCTGCGCCTAGCTCCTGAGCTGCAGCATTGACCTGCGAAGCCGTGTTCACCGTACTGTCATTGCTCATCCGTACAGTTGTAATCACGTCAGTCAGCCTGTCTACAGTACTATTCACATCATCCTTGAGTTGTGCGAAAACACCTTTATAATCAGATTCGATTTTCGCAGATAAATCGCCCTGCGCCAGTCTTTGCATGACGCGAACCACATCTGTAATGCTTGACTCGGTTGAGTCCAGCATTTTATTCAGACTTTGTGACAGGTTTTTGAAAAACCCTGTTTTGCTGCTTTCATCTATGCGATGATCAAATTCGCCATTGGCGGCTGCTTCAACAATTTCACCCACTTCACGTTCGGTATTCACCAGTGATGTGCGGTCATGCCACTCAAGCACCGTACCCAGTCTCTCATCTCCTTCACCATGTACAGGTGTGGCGCTGATTTGCAGATGCAAGCGCCCCATTTCAAACTGATATACCTCGGTTGACTCAAGCGAATCCAGTGTGTTCCTATCAAGACAGGCATACTTTAAAAGTGTTTCCGCCTGCGCCCCCATCATGGCATTAATATCAAACTCGCCAAGCTGTTGCCCGAATTCACTTTCCAGGTTCGCGAACATATTCTCAAGTGTCTGATTGAGATAGATAATCTTCACGTCCGCATCCACCATCATCATACTGGTGCTGGCGCGATCAAGCGCAGTACGTATACGACTGGATTCAACTGCCTGTTTGCTAATACTGTCAAATGCGGATTTCAGTTCGTTTTGCATTTTTTTCAATGCAGACAGCACTTTTCCGATTTCATCTCTGGATCTGTCATTGATTTGATTGTTAAAGTTTTTGTGCGCAATATTTTGCGACAATCCGATGACCTCCTTCAGTGACACAGAGATATTGCGGAACAACCACCAGATAATCGCCACGAGCATAACTATTGACGCCAGGGTAATGATTATCGAGGTTTTAATGTTGTTGGCAAATTCAGCGTTAATATTTTCAGACACCTGTTTTTGAACCTGCAACTGATCATCCAACATTTGTTTTACCAACGCCAAGGCCGTATTCAGATCCGGGCCAAATTGCTCACGTATCGTATAGGCGTCCATCCGCCATTTATCAGAACTGTGCAGTCGGACAAGCTCATCAACATTGTTATTGTATTGCTCGACAAGCGGCAGCAGTTGCTCCAGTGCGTCATACTCTTCAAGCGTGAGCATGTCTTCGTTATCCTGCAAGTACTTTAGTTCTTTATCAATTTGCTCCCTGTAGTACCCCATGTTTTTGACAGCTGCTGGCGTGCGGAATGCAAGATACGAACGCAATTCGCTCATTACCTTGCTCGTCAGTTTCCGCATTTCAAACATCGTCAGCAATATCTGCTTGCGCTCCTCGCCCAATTCTTCCTCAACTTCTGCTCCAACCATCAGCTCAACATCCTGTGCTATGAGGCGCATCAAATTATTGACGTTTTCAGTAGCAAACTTCATGGCAGGGTAGTTTTCTGAATTATCAACGGCGTACTTCAGAAACCTGTCTTTGTAGGCAAGCACTTTTTGCAGACCGCCCTGGATCTCACTCATATTATAGTGATTATAATATTGCTCACTGATTTCCTGCTTCAGTTTCTCACTATATCCGGCCACCTTATCCATTGAAGCGATATAGTTGTCGCGATGCCCCTGTTCCTTGCTCAGCAAATAAAACCCAAGCGCCTTAGCGCCATTCTCCAGCGCATTGTCAACATTCTGCAGATAAGTAATTGCGAGATTATTATCCGGGTTACCTTTGGCGAGATTCTCATCCAGACTGTTAAACTCATCGACTACTGTAAACCCCGCATACACCATCATTATTGCCGGCAGAGTAAAACCCGCCAGAAACTTTCTGAACACCGGCAAATCACGCCAGAGCGCAATTACAGCCGAAATGCTTTGCTTTCTATCGCCTTCTTTTTTTAATTTTGACAACATCTGTTATCTTTCTCCTTTCTGTCTGACGATTCAGTGCATGCTGCTGCTTTCATCTGTCGCCAGTTTGATTAAGGCAGGCGCATCCAGTATCAGCGCCACGGCGCCATCACCAAGTATGGTTGCTCCAGCCAGACCCTTGATGCCCTCATACATCTTGCCCAGTCCCTTGATAACCGTCTGATGCTGCCCAACAACGCCATCTACGGTAAAGCCAAAGCGCTGTTCGCCATTACGAATAATGACGATTTGCTCGATTTCAGGCGGCTCGCCGCTTGTGGCGAAACACTCTCGCAAGCGCAGATAGGGAACCAGTTCACCGCGGATTTCTATCAGTCTGTTGCCATTTGCCTGCGCCACTTCATCCGAACTCAGTTCGATACACTCCTCTACCAGAGACAGCGGGATAACATAGTTGTCTTCACCAACTGCTATCAACAAACCTTCGATAATCGCCAGCGTCAACGGTAGCTCAACTGTAACGACACTGCCTTCTCCAAGTTTGCTGTCGATACTGACCTTGCCACGAAGCCCCTCGATAGAGCGTTTGACCACATCCATTCCGACACCGCGACCAGACACGTTGGAGATGGTTTTGGCTGTTGAGAACCCCGCCTGGAAAACCAGATTGAAAAGCTCATGATCTGACAGGTTGGCTTCCTCCGTGATCAGGCCACGCTCGATTCCCTTTTCACGCAAAATATCGGGATTCATCCCGGCGCCGTCATCCTCGATTTTGATGACCACATGCGATTCGGAATGGATTGCAGACAGGCGCACCACGCCCTTTTTGGATTTGCCCGCCGCTTCGCGCGCCTCTGGCGATTCAATGCCATGGTCGATACTGTTGCGTATCAGATGCACCAGCGGATCGCCCAGTTTGTCGATTACCGTTTTGTCGAGTTCGGTTTCCGCGCCCTCAGTAATCAGTTCGATTTCCTTGCCAAGCTCATTCGACAAATCCCGCACCAACCGCCGGAAACGCGCAAATGTTGTGCCAATGGGCAACATGCGCAGACCTAGCGTGTTGTCACGCAGCTCGGTGGTCAGCCTTTCCATATCTTCTGCGATACTGGTCAGGGCGGCGTTACGTATCGTGCTGGCTGACTGGTTAAGCCGCGCCTGGGCAATGACCAGCTCGCCCACCAGATCCATCAGCGTATCCAGCTTGTCGGCGGGCACCTTGACGTTGGCGACGCTCTTTTTTTCCTGGCGCTCGTTGCGCACCTGTTTGACGACTTTCTGTTCTTCCAGCGCCGCCTTCACCTTGTCGGCTTCGATCTGCTCCTGCTCACTCAGCACTTCACCGATGCGCTTCTGGTTGGCGTGCGCATGCTCGACCTGCTCAGGCGTGGCGTCGCCTTTTTCAACCAGAATCTGCCCCAGCGGCTTGTCGGCCGAGGTGTCTGACCAGTCATTGCCATCATCAATCACATCGACGCGAATATCCCAATCGCCGCTGACAAAAATGAAGACATCATCTATCGCGGATTTCTGTTGATCCGTGGTCAATACAATGTCCCACGACAGATAACACTGTTCGGGCTCAAGCAATTCAATCTCGGGCAAATCGCACAACAAGGTGGTGACATGACAAGGTCCAAGGGTATGCAGCTCTCGCAGTATCGGCAGCGGATCCATGCCATTTGTCAACGTATCTTTTGAGGGTTTGATGCGAATCCTGAAGGTAACATCAACCTTGTCAGCCTCGGTTTGCTGCGCATTGTCAGCTCCCTGTTGCGCCGACTCGGCCTTGCCCGCCACCTCGCCAACAGCCGGTATCAATGCGCCCAGGCGCTCCAGCAGGCTGGCGCCCTGCTGTTCCAGATCCGCATCCGGATCCTTGTTTTCCAGCATGGCGCGAATATGGTCGCCGGAATCGAGACCGATATTGATCAGATCCCTGGTGATGCTGAGTTCGCCGCTGCGCACCAGATCAAAGGCGTTTTCGAGATGATGGGTAAATTCGGCCAGCTTATCGAAACCGAACATGGCGCCTGACCCCTTGATAGTGTGCATGGCGCGAAATGCTCGATCCACGCAGTCGCCGTCGTCCGGCGACTCTTCCAGTTCGAGCATGGCGGCTTCAAGATCGACCAGCAGTTCGTCCGCTTCCTCACGAAAGGTATCTTCCAGACTCATGACGCCGCCTCCTTCGGCTCACAACCCAGTGCATGCAGCAAGCGGCTGTTGTGCACCGCCTCATCCACTTCATCGCTCATGGCGATAAAACGTATATCGGCGCCATTGCCACTCGCCTGCTTGCATACCGCGGTAATCAGCTGCAATCCGCTGGTGTCCAGTTCCTCGACTCCGCTCAAATCCAGCTCGACCGTTTTATCCATCATCAAGGTCTGCTTGAGCGTATCCAGATAGTCAGCCACCTCATAAATGGTCAGGTCGCCGTCTATGCGTATCTGGTTGATGTTGTTTTTGGTTTCAATTTTTAATGCCATTTCGTTTCGCCCCTGTTACTTGCCGGTCATGCCAGCTTGGCCACCGCCGAGAGCAATGCCGGTGGCTGGAACGGTTTGACCAGCCAGGCCTTGGCGCCGGCGTCCTTGCCCGCCTGTTTCTTGTCGTCACCGGATTCGGTGGTCAACATCATAATCGGGGTAAATTTGTATTTCGGATGCTGCTTCACTTCTTTCACCAGTGTGATGCCATCCATGTTTGGCATGTTGACATCACTGACGATGAGGTGAATTTTCTGGCCTGTCATTTTCGCCAGCGCATCCTTGCCGTCGCAGGCCTCGATCACGTCATAACCCGCGCCTTTTAATGCGATGCTGACTACCTGTCTGATCGATGCTGAATCATCAACAACCATGATTGTTTTCGCCATGCTGTTTCCCCGTTAGAATAAGGTAAAGTCTGACTCATCGGCCTGCGGGCCGGGGTGGACAGAATTGCTGGTATGGTTATGGCGTTGCTCATCCGTGGTGTAGCCTTCACTCATTTCCTGCTGGTGCACTTCATAATCAATGGGCGCAATGGCATTGCCGCTGGCGCGTTGCGCTTGCGCGGTTTCCACGGTCTGCACAACGCCATGAATATCCGCCGTGGTGCGATTCAATATCTGTGACACCCGGTCCTGGAATTGCAGGCTGACAATCACATTGGATATTTCATCGCGAATCTCTTCGCTGGTGTGACGCAGGGAGGAAGAATCGTCCTGCAGGGTCTCAATGGTGTCCTGTAAACGCGAGAACACCGACTCGATTGTCTGCTTGCCTTCCTCGACAGCGGTGCTGTTGTGCTCGATGGAATATTCCGCCTGCTTCAGGGTTTCACTCACCGCCGCGCCAATATTGCTGACTTTTTCCATCATCTGCTGACCGGTTTCGGCAGACATGGAAGCAAGCTTGCGCACTTCGTCTGCAACAACGGCAAAACCGCGGCCGTGTTCGCCGGCGCGCGCCGCCTCAATCGCAGCGTTCAGCGCCAGCAGGTTAATCTGGTCGGCAATCTGGCCAACATCGCCCGCCATTTCGTTGAGTTCTTCGGCCTGGGTGGAAAGCCCGCGCACTTCATCGTGCAGCCGGTTTTCCAGATCCAGCGACGATTCCAGCGAATCAATGACGGTTTGCAGCGCGCTGCGGCTTTCTTCAAACAGCGTTAACATGCCATTGCCATCGCCAAGACTGTCGCTGCGGCTCTGCGAGGTGCTGACCACATCGTTCAAGCGGGTGGTCAGAGTGGAAAACTCCTGCGACAGGTCGGTAATACTACGCTCGGTTTGCGTGTTGGAGCTTTCGATGTTGCGCGCGATAATCGGCAGTGAGGTTCGGCACAGGTTTTCCAGTGATTCGGTATAGTCCTGCAGCATGCGATATTCGCGCTGACAGGCTTCGGATGCCAGATAGCGGGTTTTTTCCGCAGACTTTTTCAGGAACATGCCGGCGCCGACGCCAACGATCAGCAACGCCGCACCAATGCCGGCCAGCATCATGTCGCCGGTTGCGCCCAATGCGATTGCGGCGATCAGGCCCGTCGCCGCGGGCGCAGCCAGATGCAGCCAGTCATCACCAGCGCGTTTGCCGGCTACCGTATTTACCGTCATGGCGGGTTCCAGCGCCATTGCCTCACCTGAGTAACTCATTTGTTATTCTCCACTGTTCGTATATTCATTAAATATTTCCGCCAGACTCGTAATCAGCCAGACTGTTGCGCCAAGCGTAACCGTCAGCGCCACGCCAATCAGTACGGCATAAGGATCCAGCACCGAGGCCATCGTCAGCACCAGAATCACGCACACGGCGACATAGTGCATAAAGAATGTCATGCCATCGTCGCGCGTTTCGTGAATATCACTCTCCACAGCGCGGCTGAGCAGCACGGCCTTTGCGTCCGCATGCTGTTCCACTGTCAGGTTCTGTCTGCCTTGCGTCATCGCTTACCTCAATGTTGTGCTGTTCCACGGATAGGTAGTCATACTGGTTATCGGTTTGTCATGCCAAACCTTTAGCTGTAAGTTGTCGTGTTGATACGAATTGACGTGATATTTGCAGCAATATCCGCGCCAACCTGGCTCCATCACAGAGGTATATTTCCAGGCCCTGAATAATCAGTCACATAGGGATAAAATTCACAGGGGTTCCAGGTTCAGTGACGGCTTCGTCAGAAAATTGCCGGGCGGCGACAAAAGCATGAGACCGGGAGGCAAACGCCTGCCGCACTCCCGGGTACGGCGACAGCAATCACGCGCAGGTTTGGCAGGCTGTCAGAAACCCGCTACTGCATCCATCGCATCATCGGTGATAAAGGTTTCAACCTTGAGCAGAATAATCAGCCCCTTGTCGTCTGTGACCACGCCACTGATATAGGGCGAATCATCACGCGCGTTCATTTTGGGATTGCTTTCCACCTGTGAGCGCGGCACATCAATCACATCCGACACGCTGTCAACCAGCACCGCTGCTATTTCATCATTGGCTTCCAGCACCACCATGCGCGCCAGCTCGGTGTACTCCGCCGGAGCCAGATTGAAACGCCGGCGACCATCAATGATGGTGACGACACTGCCGCGTATATTGGTGATGCCGACCACATAGTCAGGCGCGCCGGGTACAGGAAATATCTGGTTGATGCGAAGTATCTCGCGCACCTGACCGACCTCGACGCCATAGCGCTCGTCGGCAAGGTCAAACGTGATCAGGCGTATCATCGGCTCATGCTGCTGCTCGGTTTCATCATACTGATCATATCCGGCAGCATCATGTTGGCTCATTGCAAATTCGTTCATCGTTGTCTCCGTCACTGTTTCTGTAACAATTGCGCAATACCGTCCAGATCAAGCACTGCAATATGTTTTGACCCGACAGTGCCCGCCAGCCAGATACGGTTGCTGATTTCACTACGCCTGCACATGGCCGCCGGCTCAATCGTCTCCATGCCCAGCAACTCGCCGCAGGCAATGGCGTAGCCATGAGCAGCAATCAGCAAATAATGTTCAACAACTTCAGTACGCCGGTTATTGTCGATAAAGCGCGCAATATCAACCACGGCGTAGTCGCCATCCATTGTGCGCAGGCGGTCGCCATCAATACAGGACAGACTGCCCGGCTCCACCCGGTGAATGGCTGTTACCGGCGCCGCCAGTTTCAGCCCGGCTACAGCAATCAACTGATACAGATTATCCAGGCTGACATCATCAGCTGTTTCCCCTTCAGCTGCGTCGCCGGAAACCGCGGCGTCAGTCGTCATCAGCGACGCTGTTTCTGTTGCGCCTGCGGACGACTCGCTCACCATGGCCGGCGCAGTTGCTTGCGCGCACAAAATCTGATTATCCTCAACGTTTGCTGACGGCTGTCCCAGCATGCTGTCAATATATTGCTGTTCGGCCTGCTGACTGGATAACACGCTCATATCAGGCAACCTCTCTGGCGTCATTTTGCCGGCGTCCCGACAACAGACTGACGAAGCGTTGATACGCCTGCAGTCCCTGTGAATCACCCCGCAGATAGTTAATCGGTTTACCCTGATGGCTGGCGTCACGCAGCCGGGTATCAATCGGAATCACCACTCTCGTCATCTTGCTGCGATGGTCATTCTGCAAACGTTGCAGGCTCTGACGACAAGCCACCGTCCGCTGGTCATACATGGTGGGCACGATGGTGTAGGCGATATCGGCATTGAGCGATTGCTGAATCATTTGCATGGTGCGCAGCATGCGCTCCATTCCCTTGATAGCCAGGTGCTCGGTTTGCACAGGAATAATCACGCGCTTGCACGCCGCCAGCGCATTGACCATCAACAAACCCAGCATGGGCGGACAGTCAATCAGGACATTATCGTATACATCATAAAGCGACGACAGAACGCGCTTCAGCACCAGCCCCATGCCGTTTTTGGCGCCATACTGTTTTTCCAGCGTCGCCATCGCGGTCGACGCCGGAATAACGCCAAGTCCGTCAAACTCTGTTGTATGTATCATCGCCTGTGGCTGCACTTCATCACCAGAGGCAATTTGCTGGAACAAGGGATACATGCTGCGCTCAACCGTTTCCGGATCAATGCCCAGATAACTGCTGAGCGAACCGTGCGGATCAAGATCAATCAGCAGCACGCGCTTGCCCGCCTGCGCCAGAATGCCGCCCATGCTTACCGTGGTCGTGGTTTTGCCGACGCCGCCTTTCTGATTCGCTATTGCCCAGATTCGCATCATTCTGTTCCCTAA
The DNA here is from genome assembly GCA_026995045.1 of Gammaproteobacteria bacterium. Lineage (GTDB taxonomy): Bacteria > Pseudomonadota > Gammaproteobacteria > SZUA-229 > SZUA-229 > S139-92. The sequence continues at coordinate 50,828 of JALWPK010000106.1, forward strand.
TACACGGCGCTGTTGGCGGCATACGCGCCCATCAAACTGGAAATGTCCAGTATCAGCGCGATACTGCCATCACCGGTGATGGTGGCGCCGGCAAAGCCGGGCGTGTTCACCAGCATATTGCCCAGCGGTTTGATGACGACTTCTTCCTGACCGGCAATATGATCCACCACCAGACAAAAACGCTGGTTGCCCATTTGCACCACGATAACCTTTTGCGTCAGTTGCGGTCCGCCGAATTCAGCGTCACGCACCAGCCAGGGGTGCAGATAAAACAGCGGCAAGGGTTTGTCACGCACACGAATCACTTCCTGGCCGTCAATCACATTGATGCTTTGCGGCTCCATGTTAAAAGCCTCCAGCACATTGGTGAGCGGCAAGGCAAACTGATAACGATCAAGATTCACCATCAATGTTGGCAATATCGCCAGCGTCAGCGGCAAATGAATCATGATGACGGAGCCTTCGCCAGGGCTGGAATCAATTTCAATCGTGCCGTTGAGTTCGTTGATGCGGGTTTTGACAACATCCATGCCGACGCCGCGGCCGGAGACATCGGAAATTTCGTCCTTGGTGGAAAAGCCCGGCGCAAAAATCAGATTGTAGGCTTCCTTGTTGGTCAGCGCGCGGGCGGCGTCTTCCGACATCATGCCCTTTTCCACCGCCTTGCGTCGCAACACATTATGATCCATGCCCTTGCCGTCGTCACTGACTGTCAGCAGGATCTGGTCGCCTTCCTGCTGTGCGCTCAAGGTCACCTTGCCCTGACGCGGCTTGCCGGCTGCAAAACGTTCTTCCGGGGGCTCGATACCGTGATCAGCGGCATTGCGCACCAGATGAATCAGCGGATCCGCCAATGCTTCAACCAGACTTTTATCGAGATCGGTTTCCTCGCCAATCAGTTCGAGATTGATGTCTTTTTTCAGCTTGCGCGCAAGGTCGCGTATCACGCGCGGAAAACGGCTGAATACCTTTTTGATGGGCTGCATGCGGGTTTTCATCACCGACGCCTGCAGGTCGGAGGTCACCAGATCCAGCGTTGAAATCGCATCACACACACTCGGGTTGTGAACAGACTGTTTCAGCGTCGACAACCGGTTTCGCACCAACACCAGCTCGCCGACCAGATTCATGATGTTGTCCAGCCTGGCGGTATCGACGCGCACACTGGTTTCAGCAGGCGGCGCAGGTTTTTTGGCAGGCGTTTTTTTGGCGGGCGCATTAGCCGGCGGCTCATCCGGCTTCACCACATTATCAGCAGCCTGGTCGACTGCAGACACCGGGACAGCCGCCGTTGCAGCCGGTTCCGTAGCTGGCGCTTCTGCCTGTCGCGTCTGCGATGAAACCCCGGCGTGCGCCGTTGACGGCCCCTTGCCCTTGCCATGCAACTCATCCAGCACGGCTTCAAATTCTTCATCGGTTATCAGATCGGCGTCGCCGCCGGTTGCCGGCGAATCATCACTGACCGGCGCCGCTGGCCCCCTGCCCTTGCCGTGCAACTCATCCAGCACGGCTTCAAATTCTTCGTCGGTAATCAGGTCATCCGCATCGCCGCCTGGCGGTAACGCGGATTGCTTGTCCTGCTGCGCAGATTGCAACATGGCTTCAAATTCAGCATCCATCGGGTCTTTTGCCGTGGTTGCTTCAGCTGTGGCCGCTTGCGCGTCTGGCTGGCTTGCCGCTTCCCCAGGCGGTTCGTTTTGTGGCTCGTCCGGCGCGTCGCCGCGCTGCGCCAGCAAGGCGTCGAGCTTCTGCAACAAGTCCGCATCTGCATCCGGCAAGGCTTCTGCGGCGCGCACCGCTGCGAACATGCCATCCAGCTCGTCCAGCGCCTGAAACATTACATCAATCAGTTCGGCCCCAACCTGCAATTCATTCTGCCGCACCAGATTGATTACATCCTCGGCGCGGTGACACACTTCCACCATCGGCGTCAGTTTCATGAAACCGGCGCCGCCCTTGATGGTGTGGTAGGCGCGGAATATCGCGTTCAGCAGCTCGCTGTCGTCGGGATTCTGCTCCAGTTCAACAAACTGGTCATTGAGCTGCTCGAACAGCTCGCCCGCCTCCACCAGAAATTCCTGCATGATTTCATTGTCGATGCTCATATACCTGTCCTGATCCACATGATTGGTTTCGCCACGGTTTAAAATCCGAGTGTTGACAGCAGGTCATCCACTTCGTCCTGTGACTCGCAACGCTCGTTGTTGCCGGATGCTCCCGGTATTGACGGGCCATGACCAACCCGGTTGGCTTCTGCCGCGTCGCCGACAGTTTCCGTCTGCAAGCCGGTTTCAATACCCAGCTGCAGCAAGCTGACCAGATTCTGTTCAACATCCTGCACCAGAGTGATAACGCGCTGAATAATCTGGCCGGTCAGATCCTGATAACCCTGCGCCATCATGATGTCATTCAGGTCGCTGCCGATTTTCCCGGCGTCATCTGTTACGCTTGCAAGAAACGCATCGAGTTCTTCTGTCAAATACACAGGCGTTGTTGTCAAATCATCGCCTGCTGTTGTCACCCGATGCAATTCCTTGCGCAATTCCGCCGCGCGTTTTTGCAACAGCTCGATTAACGGCGCGCTGTGTTCGATTGACGCCAGGGTGTCATGCGCGGACTGCTCAGTCAGTTCGATAACATGGTTGAGCCGTTGACGCGCATCGGGCATGTCTTCCCGCATCAGGTTCATTATTTGCGAGTCCTGCATGAAATCTTTCATGCTGTCATGCAGTTCGCGCGTCAGTTGCCCAACCTGCTGAAACAGCACGCTGTCCGTATCCTGCAGCGACTCGCTCTGCATCCGGTTGATTTGCGCAAGCGTCCGCACTGCCTCGTCGTTGCCGGCTTCGAGCTGCCTCACATAATCCTGCGCGAGTGTCAGCAGACGGTTTTGGCTGTCGGCCTGCCTGGCCAGATTGGCGCCGTTCATCAGCTTGCTCCCAGACGCTCGAACACCTTGTCGACTTTTTCTTTCAGGGTTTCGGCTGTAAACGGTTTGACCACATAGCCGTTCACCCCGGCCTGCGCCGCTTCCATAATCTGCTCGCGCTTGGCTTCCGCGGTCACCATCAATACCGGCAGCGACGCCAGCTTGGGGTTGGAATGGTTCCGCACCGCCTTGAGCAAATCAATGCCGGGCATGCCAGGCATGTTCCAGTCGGTCACCAGAAAATCGATGCCGCCCTGTTCCAGTATCGGCAAGGCGGTATTGCCGTCATCCGCTTCGGTGATATTGGTAAAACCCAGTTCTGTCAGCAGGTTTTTAACAATGCGCCGCATCGTTGAAAAATCGTCGACCACCAGTATGTTCATATTCTTGTCCATGTGACCCCCATTACAAATCTTTGATAAAACGTTTCATTTTTCTTTGTCTAGTCCCTGTCCTCGACCCATTCCGCCATGCGCGCTTTCAGCCGAAGCAACGCCTGGCTGTGTATCTGGCAAACCCGGCCTTCGGACACGCCGATAATTTCGCCGATTTCACGCAGATTGAATTCCTCGTCGTAATACAGCGACATCACCAAACGTTCGCGCTCCGGCAAGCTGGCAATCCGGTTAATCAGTCCCTGCCGGAATTCTTCATCCTGCAACTGGTGATACGGCTCCTCGTAATCACCGGAGGCCGATTCATGTTTGCCGCCGCCGTTGATGGCGATGTCTTCATAACTGATCAACTGGCAGCCAGCCGCTTCCTGCACCAGCGCATAGTATTCGTCCATATCCATTTCCAGCGCGGCGGCGATTTCGCTATCCTTGGCGTCGCGGTTCTTTTCGCGCTCCACTTCGCGAATCGCTTCGGATAGCTGACGCGACTTTTTGTAGACCGAACGCGGCGTCCAGTCGCCGCGCCGCACTTCGTCTATCATGGCGCCCTGTATGCGAATGCGCGCATAGGTTTCAAAGCTGGCGCCCTTGGTCATGTCATACCCTTTCAGCGCCTCAAACAGACCAATCATGCCGGCCTGCACCATGTCTTCGAGCTGAACTGTGGAGGGCAGGCGTCCCATCATGTGATAGGCGACGCGTTTCACCAGTGGCGCATATTGCGTCATCAGCTCATCGTAATTGGGCGCACCGTTACCCAGCGCGCCGACATCGGCGTAACTGTTTACGGCTGTCATGAAACCACCTCTGCATTATGCGTATCCGCCTGAATCAGGCGTTCAATAAAAAATTCCAGATGACCGTGGGTGCGCACGTTGGATGAAGACTCGCCAAGCTGTCTGGCGACGCGTTTGATCGCCAATGCGGACGGGCTGCGTGGGAACGCCTCGACCACCGCGCGCTGATGCTGCACCGCCTTGCGCAACTTGGCGTCATAGGGAATGGCGCCGGCAAAGGTCAGCATCACATCGAGAAAACGGTCAGTGGCTTTCGACAGTTTCTGAAACAGCTCGCGGCCCTCGTGTGCGGTGTGCGCCATGTTGGCCACCACCTGAAAACGCTTGATATTGTGTTCGCGGCTCATCACCTTGATAAAGGCATACGCATCAGTGATAGACGCCGGTTCATCGCACACCACCACAAGAATCTCCTGCGAGGCGCTGCAAAATTTCATTACACTGTTGGCGATGCCGGCGCCGGTGTCGACAATCAGCACATCGATAATGTTGCCAAGCTCGCTGAACGCCATAATCAGGCCCGCCTGCTCGGTCGGGCTGAGATTGGCCATGCGGCTGATGCCGGATGACGCCGGAATAATTTTCAACCCGGACGGGCCTTCCACAATCACTTCTTCCAGCGAACGCTGGCCGCTGATGACATGCGACAGATCATATTCCGGGCTCAGGCCCAGCAACACATCGACATTGGCCAGTCCCAGGTCAGCGTCCAGCAACATCACCTCCTTGCCTTCACGCGCCAGCGACACGGCAAGATTCACCGAGACATTGGTCTTGCCCACGCCCCCCTTGCCGCTGCTGACAGCGATTACCTTGACCGGCGCCGGATTAACGACGCGTCGTAAACTTTCTGCTTGATCAGTCATCACTTCAGACATTTGCATTGCTCACCATCCCGCCAAATGTGTAAGCCAGTTCTTCCTGGCTGGGTATATGTTTTGTTTTTTGCATCAGTTTTACCGCCGTTTTCACCAGCAGCTTGCCGCGCGCCTGATGAAAATCATCCGGCACTTTCTGCCCGTCGCACACATAGGCGACCGGCAGCGAATGTTGAATCAGCACCGACAGCACTTCGCCCAGGCTGGCGGTTTCGTCCAGCTTGGTGACAATACAGCCATGCAAGCCGGCCTTGCCGAATGAGGTCACCACATCGTCCTGCAACATCATTTGTCCGGTGGCGGACAGCACCAGATAATTTTTGATATTGGCGCCGCTGATTTGCAGGGTGGAAAGCTGCTCCGCCAGACGGATATCGCTCTGGCTGACGCCGGCGGTATCAATCAGGGTTAAATGCGGTTCATCAAACTGCCCGGCATTGATATGCGCCAGCGCGTTTTGCAATTCATCGGCGTCGCTGGCGACCTGCACCGGCACGCCGAGAATGCGGCCATAGGTGCGCAGTTGTTCGTGCGCGCCGATGCGATAGCTGTCAGTGGTAATCAGGGAAACATTGCGGCGGCCGTGACGCAGGGCAAATTTTGCCGCCAGCTTGGCAATGGTTGTCGTTTTGCCGACGCCGGTGGGGCCGACCAGCGACACCACGCCGCCCTGTTTAATCAGGTCATCGCCGGCAACCGGAATAATGTTGGCCAGCAGTTTCAGCGCATCCGGCCAGCTGTGCTTGCCGAGGCCGGTTTCCGCAATCTTGCGCGCCAGCATTTCGCTGAGGTCGGCGCTGAGACCCAGCGTCATCAACTGTTTCAGCAGGCTGGCGTACAGGGGTTTGACTTTGGTGGTCTCGCCCCAGGCGAATTGCATCAGCGGCGCTTCCATGATGTCGCGCAGGCTTTGCAGCTCGGCGCGAATTTTTGCCAGCGCCGGATCGGTCGCATCATTGTCACGGGCTTGCTGCGCCGCCAGTTTTTGCCTGAGTTCAAACGCATTGATTTGCGACGGCGCGGCCGGCTCTATGTCGTCTTCATAATCCTCTACGTCATCCCGCCACGCCGGTTGCTGTGCAACGCCGTCATGTTGCGCCGCCGGGTTGCCCAGCGAACTGTTTTCCAGCGAGTCTTCATAATCCAGCGCGGCAATGATTTCGACGCCGCCATCAACCTGACGGTTGGAAAGAATCACCGCTTCCTCGCCCTGGTCTTCGCGCAGCATGTTGAGCGCGGTGCGGGCGTCAGCTGCAAAATATCGTTTCATCTTCATCGCGGTTTCCTGTGTTCAATCCGGCATGCTTGCGTCATGCCGCCTGGGTGTTCTGGCCGCCGACAGCCGCCACAATCTTGATCTGTTTGCTGTCGGGAACTTCGTTATATGCGAGTACATGCAGGTTTGGCGCCAGACTTCTCAGCAGCCTCGCCAGCGTGGCGCGAATGCCCGGCTGCACCAGCAAAACCGCCGCCTTGCCGTTGGCTTCCTGCTGCTGCACGCACTGGTTCAACTCACGAATCATTTGCTCGGCCAGCCCCGGTTCAATGCCTAAACCCTGCTCCGGCGCGGTTTGCGCGGACTGCATCAGAATCTGTTCGAGTTCAGGGTTGAGCGTGATGACCGCCAGCTCCTGATCCATGCCGTTGATGTGCTGGTAAATCTGGCGGCGCAGCGCGGTGCGCACATGCGCGGTCAAAACGTCAGTGTTTTGACTGTTGACGCCATGCTCCGCCAAAGTTTCGGCGATGGTGCGCATGTCGCGTATCGGAATGCCTTCTTCAAGAATGTTCTGCAGCACCTTGACCACCACGCCCAGCGGCAACAGTTTCGGCACCAGATCTTCCACCAGCTTGGGCGAGGACTTGGCCAAGAGGTCGAGCAGTTGCTGCACTTCTTCATGCCCCAGCAGCTCATGGGCGTGCTGGTGCAACAGATGACTCATGTGGGTGGCGATAACCGTGCTGCTGTCGACCACGGTGTAACCCAGGGTTTGGGCTTCGTCGCGCAGCGCCGGATCAATCCACACGGCCGGCAGGCCAAAGGTGGGATCCTTGGTGTCGATGCCCTGCAGTTCGCCGTAGACCTGACCAGGGTTGATCGCCAGTTCTTTATCCGGATGCACTTCGCTTTCGCCCAGCGGCACGCCCATCATGGTGATGCGGTAGGCGTTGGGCGCAAGCTCCAGGTTGTCGCGAATGTGCACCGGCTGAATCAAAAAGCCCAGTTCCTGAGACAGTTTGCGGCGCACGCCCTTGACGCGGGACATCAGCATGCCGCCCTGATCCTTGTCGACCAGCGGAATCAGGCGATAACCAACTTCGAGGCCAATCACATCCACCATTGGCACATCGTCCCAGCTGAGGTCGGTTTGTTGCGGCTCGGGTTCGGGTTCCGGCTGCTGCTCCTGTTGCAGTTCGGCCAGACGTTGCTGTTCCTGTTTCTGCGCAATCAGCCAGGCGGCGCCGCCGAATATCAGACCAAGCGTGATGAACACCAGATTCGGCATGCCGGGAATCAGCCCCAGCGAACCGATGATGCCAGCGGTAATGGCAATCGGACGCGGCTTGCCCATCATCTGGCCAATCACCTGCTGGCCCATGTCTCTGGCGGCGGACACACGGGTCACCGCCACCGCCGCGGCGGTTGACAGCACCAGTGACGGAATCTGCGCCACCAGTCCGTCGCCTATGGTTAGCAAAGTGTAATTCTGCAGCGCCGAATCAAAATCCAGGTCGTGCTGCACCATGCCAATCGCAAGACCAAAAATAATATTGATAAACAGAATCATGATGCCGGCCACGGCGTCCCCGCGAATAAACTTGCTGGCGCCATCCATTGAGCCGTAAAAATCCGCCTCGCCCGCAATTTCCTGGCGCCGCGCGCGCGCTTCTTCCTGGGTAATCAAACCGGAATTCAAATCGGCGTCCACCGCCATCTGCTTGCCGGGCATGGCGTCCAGGGTGAAGCGCGCATTCACTTCCGAAATACGCCCGGCGCCCTTGGTGACCACCACAAAGTTGATGATGGTGAGCACGGCGAACACCACCAGTCCCACCGCGTAATTGCCGCCAACAACAAATTCGCCGAATGACTGAATCACGTTACCCGCCGCGCTGGTTCCGGTGTGCCCTTCAAGCAGCACCACGCGGGTGGAGGCCACGTTCATCGCCAGCCGCAACAGGGTCGCCGCCAGCAACACGGTGGGAAACACATCGAAATCCAGCGGCCGCGTGGTGTAAATCACCACCAGCAACACCACAATCGACAGCGCGATGTTGAAGGTAAAAAACATATCCAGCAGGAATGGCGGCAACGGCAATACCATCATCGCCAGCATCGACACCAGCAATACCGGAATACCGAGGCCGGACATCAACTGAAAACGGCTGTTGGCTATGGCGGCGCTGTAGCTCATGCGTCACTCCTTATATAAGGTCTGGCGTCAGGGTTCATGGTTGTCATCATCCGGTTTCAGCAAATCGGTAAATTCTTCCGGAATCTGCAGGTCTTCCGGCAACTCGGGTTCAACATCGCTGTAGACAGCAGCCTTCAACTGGTAGACATACGACAGGATGGTGGCGACCGCGATATACAGGCCGGCCGGGATTTCCTGATCCAGTTCGGTGGTGGCGTAAATGGCGCGCGCCAGCGGCGGCGCTTCGACGATGGCGACATCGTGTTCCTGCGCCACGCTGCGAATTTGCGCCGCAATCAGGTCAGCGCCCTTGGCGACCACGATCGGCGCCTGCATTTCAAACTGGTCATATTTCAGCGCAACGGCATAGTGCGTCGGGTTGGTGATAATTACATCCGCCTCCGGCACTTTTTCCATCATGCGGCGGCGCGACATTTCCTGCTGGATGGCGCGGATTTTCATTTTCACTTCCGGACGGCCATCGGTTTCCTTGGACTCGTCCTTCACTTCCTGCTTGGTCATGCGCAACTGCTTGTTGTGCTGCCACAACTGAAACGGCACATCGATGGCGGCGACCACAATCAGCGCGCAACTGCAGGCCAGAAATGTCCAGCCGCACATCTGCGCCAGATGCGTCATCGCCTGTTTCAGGGATTCGCCATGCAGGCCAATCAGCTCATCCATCACCGACCAAATAATCAGCCCCGACACCGAAGCGACCAGCGCAAACTTGGCCAGCACTTTCATCAATTCCATCAGACCGCGCCAGGCGAAGATTCGGCCCAGCCCTTTTACCGGATTCAGTTTTTCCGCCTTGAAACTGAACGCCTTGGCGCTGAATGACCAGCCGCCGATGCCGAGCGGGGTCAAAAACGCCACCACGATAAGCAAAACAAAAAGCGGAGACACTGTCAGCAAACTGTCCGCCATGCTGTGCATTAACGTGCTGACCAACTCCATGCTGTTGATGTCGCGATTAAACTGGAATGACAACCCTTGACGCATCAACTGACGCAAGTCGGCAAGCATGCCGTCGCCCATCATCAGCATGCCGCCTGCCGACGCCATTAACAGCGCCATGGTGTTGAATTCACGCGAGCGCGCGACCTGGCCCTTGTCGCGTGATTCGCGCAGCCGTTTCGGGGTGGGTTGTTCGGTGTGTTCCTGTGCGGTATCGACAGCCATGACTTACACCACCTTGTTAACCAGGGCGAACCCCTGCAACATCAGTTTGCCGAGGTGATCGGCGATGCCCGGCAGAGTGATAATGATGAAAACCAGCCCGATCATAATCATCACCGGGAAGCCAACCGCAAAAATATTGAGCTGCGGCGCCGCGCGCGAAGTCACGCCAAACGCCAGATTCACCAGCAGCAGCGCCGCCACCGCAGGCAGCGCCACCAGCACGCCGCCGGCAAACATGCTGCCGCCCCAGGTCACCAGTTGCCACAGGCCGTCGCGCGATGGCAAAAACAGTCCCACCGGCAAGTGATGAAAACTTTTCGCCAGCACATCAATCAATAACAAATGCCCATTCAGCGCCAGAAAAATCAGTGTTACCATAATCAGAAACGCCTGACTGACCACTGGCACCTGGGCGCCGTTTTGCGGATCAATCATGGAGGCAAAGCCCAACCCCATCGCCATCGCAATGCTCTGCCCGGCGATAATGAATGCGCCGAACACCATCTGAAATATAAAGCCCATGGCGACGCCAATCAGCACCTGATAGCCGCCAATCAGGGCCGCTTCGAAACTGAGCAAATCGATGGTCGGCGGCGCGGGCAATACCGGAACCAGAATCCACGCCAGCAACATGGCCAGAATAATGCGAATGCGCACCGGGATGCTGCGCGCGGAAAAAATCGGCGTGGCCGCAAACATCGCGCTGATGCGCATGAACGGCCACAACAAACTTGCCAGCCAGGTAGTGATTTCCGCGCCAGTGAAATGCATGGCCCTACCCGATTAACTCCGGAATGCTTTCAATCAGATTGGTGGTGAAATCGGTCATCAAACCGAGCATCCACGAACCGGCAATCATCAAGGCCAGCGCCAGCACAATCAGTTTGGGAATGAATGTCAGGGTCATTTCCTGAATCTGGGTGGCGGCCTGCACCATGCCCACCAGCAAACCCACCGCCAACGCCGACAGCAACATCGGCGCGGACAGCAATGCCGCCACCCACAGGGCTTCGCGTCCCACATCCAATACCATTTCAGGCGTCATGCGCTTTCCTCATTAATAAAGCTATACATAAAAACTGCTCGCCATTGTGCCCATCACCAGCGACCAGCCGTCGATTAACACAAACAGCATCAGCTTGAACGGCAACGAGATAATCATCGGCGACAACATCATCATGCCCATCGACATGAGCACGCTGGCGACCACCAGGTCAATAACCAAAAACGGAATAAAAATCAGAAAGCCAATCTGGAAAGCGGTTTTCAGTTCGCTGGTGACAAACGATGGCAGCAACAGCGAGAAAGGCACTTTTTTCGCCGGATCCAGCTTGCCGTAGCCTGCAATGTCCGCAAACATGGCCAGATCCGACTCACGGGTTTGCGCCAGCATAAAGTCGTAAAACGGTTCAGAGGCTTTTTCCAGCGCCACCTCGGATGAAATGGTTTCATCCAGATAAGGCTTTACCGCCGTGGCGTACGCGCTGTTAAACACCGGCGCCATGATAAAAAAGGTAAGAAACAGCGACAGCCCCAGCAAAATCTGGTTGGAAGGCGTTTGCGCCGTGCCCAGCGCCTGCCGCAGAATCGACAGCACGATAATTACGCGGGTAAACGACGTGGTCATAATCAGCGCCGCTGGCAGCAGGCTGAGCACCGTCATCAGCGCCAATATCTGAATGGTGACGCTGTAGGTTTCGCCGCCGCCCTGCGCGGGGGTGACAGTAAAGGCCGTCAGGCCGGGCGCGGCTATCGCCTGTTCGGCAACCAGCGCCAGCATTACAAATACAAAAACAACCAGCGCCTTCATTTCGCGCCCGCCCTGAGAAAACGCCGGCCCTGTGCGTTCCTGCCCGCGGTCATATTGCAGGTTTTCTCAACCACAGCCTGCAACTTGTCAGCAAAACCGGAGGAGCCGGCGCCATCCGCCGCAGTGTGGGCGCCGGCTTTTGCATTCAGCACATGCAGGGCATTGATGCGGCCGGGCGACACGCCGAGCAAAATTTGTTCGTCACCCGCCCGCACCAGCACTACCCGCTCGCGCGCGCCCATGCTGATGCCGCCGATGATTTGCAGGCTGCCGTCTGATGAGGTTTGCAGGCGATTAAACCGTTTCGCAAACCAGGCCAGCACCACAATACTGACCAGCACCACCAGCAGGCCGCCGACCAGTTGCATCAGATAACCGCTGTTTACCGAGCCGGCATTGTTGTTTTTTATGCTGGCGACCGCCTGTGCGCCTGCCGTTGCATGCGCAACGGGTTGTGACGCGTCTACGGCTGTTTCCGGCGCCGCGTCCGCGGTTTGGGTTGACAGCAAGAACAGGCCGGCCGCCATCAATACAATGGACAACAGGCAACGCAACTTGCAGCAAAAGGTGCAAACCGGCATTACTGCAACTTCCTCACACGTTCAGCCGGGCTGATCACATCGGTGAGGCGAATGCCAAATTTTTCATTCACCACCACCACTTCGCCATGCGCAATCAGCGTGCCGTTAATCAACACGTCCATCGGCTCGCCTGCAAGGCGATCAAGTTCAACCACCGAGCCCTGATTGAGTTGCAGCAAATTGTGTATCGGAATTTCAGTGCGACCGATTTCCATTGACAACGTGACCGGGATATCCAGAATCACATCCAGATTGGTTTCAGCGCCCGCGCCCCCCTGGTTTTGCAGACTTTGAAACGAAGCCTTTTCGTAATCGTCTTCCGCAGAGGCATCTGCCGCGCTATCGTCCGCCGCCTTTGCCTGCGCTTCCGCCTCGCTCTGCTCCGCCATGGCCGCGGCCCAGTCGTCCGCGGCGTTGGCCTCATCTTCTTGCGGGGTATTTTCTTCACTCATGTTTGACTCCTCACAGGTTACGTCCGGCTGCAACCGGCTGTTTATTCATTACCGTCCAGCAAATGCTTGCAGTTATCGGGACGACGAATCGGTTCAATGTATTGCACGGCGTTCTTGCCGTTGGATATGCCAAAACTGCCACGGAATATCGGCGTATTGGCTGCGCGCACGGTTACCGTTTCGGGCAGCTCAACCGGAATCACATCGCCTTCCTTGAGATTCAGCACATCCCCCAGTGACAGTTTGACGTGAGTCAGAAAGCTGTCGATTTTCACCGGCGCCTGTTTCATTTCTTCCTGCAGCGCGCAAATCCAGCGATTGTCCACTTCGGTCTGGTCACTCTGCATGCCGCCGTCCAGCAGTTCGCGCACCGGCTCCAGCATGGCGTAAGGCATCACCAGATGAAATTCACCGCCGCCGCCTTCCAGCTCCATTTTGAACGTCGACACCACCACCACTTCGGTCGGGCTGACGATATTGGCAAACTGTGGGTTCACTTCCGAATTCAGGAATTTGAATTCGAGTTTCATCACCGGCTTCCAGGCTTTCACCAAATCCGCAAACGCCTGATCCAGAAACAGTTGAATCACACGGTTCTCGGTCGGGGTGAACTCGCGCCCCTCAATGCGCGTGTGATAACGGCCATCGCCGCCAAAAAAATTATCAACGGTGGCAAACACCAGATTGGGGTCGATGACAAACAGGCCGGTGCCGCGCAATGGCTTGATGTTAATCAGGTTGAGATTGGTCGGCATGAACAGACCACGTACATATTCGGAAAACTTGATCATCTTGACGCCAACCGCGGTCACTTCCGCCGTGCGGCGCAACATATTGAACATGCTGATGCGCAGATAACGGGTGAAACGCTCATTCACCATATCCAGCGTCGGCATGCGGCCGCGAATGATGCGATCCTGCGACGCCAGGTCATAGCTGACCGCTTCACCGTCTGCGCCAACATCACCCTCGGTATCAACGTCACCGTTGTCGACGCCATGCAGCAGGGTGTCAATTTCGTCTTGTGTCAGATGCTCATTCACGGTTTGCTTTGCCCTGTCCGCCGAATCGTTTTATTGAATAACAAAGGAGTCAAAGTAAGCTTCCTTGACCGTTCCCGGCTCCTCACCCGTTTCTTCCGCGATTTTGGCAAGCGTCGCATTCACATCCTTGACAACTTCCCTGAGCAGTTTCTGCTTGCCTTCGCGGGTAATCATCTCCTCGTATTTCTGCGAACCGAACAGCATCAGTAAACTGCTGCGAATCGCCGGCATGTGCGCATCCAGCATTTTCATCACGTCGTTGTCGCGCGTCATCAACTGCAAGGAAAACTGCATGAAACGCGCGCGACGCTGGTCGCTGAAACTGATAACAAACTTGGGATCCATGGAATGGTACTGCGGCGGCCCCAGCGTTTTTTCCACCGGCTCGGCTTCTTCGCCTTCCCCGCCTTCCGCGGCAGTGGCGTCATCGCCGCCCATAAACATCATCGCGCCGCCGACCATGGCGCCACTGAGAATGACGGACGCAATCACCGCAATGATCACAATCTTCATGGTGGAGGGACCGGACTTAGCTTCGCCTTCTTCTTTTTTTTCGTCTGCCATTTTTTGCACCCTGCAAATGTAATTGAATTGCCTGCAGACCTATGAGCAATTCCCGTGCCAAACACAAACAGGATTATTTCCTTATTACTTTCATGCGGTTACAGAAGCGTTGCAGCAGGTGATGGGATTTTGACGAAGGTTTTTGCCGCTGCGACAGTTTGTTGGCAAGGCCAGGCGGCAAGGTTTTGCCTGGCGGAATGTTGTCAGCTATAGATTTCCCTGGCGATTTGTTCGTACACAAAGCAATACAGCATCAAGCGCCGGTCATCTTCCATTGGCTCGAATTCCAGGCCGTACAAATAATGCGGCTCGCTGTTTTCCTGTTCACTTTGTTCACGGCGCGTACAGATGCGCGCGCCAATTTGCATGGTGCGGCTGTGTTCGGCCACATTCACGCGCAGCGACAGGTTCAGTTTTTCCACCGACTCATCCAGCGCCTGCATGGTTTTGAGCAGACAACCGGTGGTGCTGATATTGAGCACGACAGCAGGCAGTGAACGCGCCGTTGTTGCAGGCGTTGACTCATCATCACTGCAAAACAGCGGACTGACCGATGCAATCAACTCAATATCCACGCGATAGGCGTTGCGCACGTCATACTGTTCAATTTCCCCCGGCGTGCGCAAATGCACATAAGGGTATGGGTTCATGTAGCACTTGACGACCTCGGAAATAAAACCCAGCACCTGCTTGCCCGCCAGCGAGCGCACTACAAACTGTTGCCCCTCGCGCAGCAATACCAGGTTGCCGTCATGCGCTGGCGCCGAAATAATCAGGTTGCGGCCGCCCTGCAAACCAATCACGCGCACATGAAAACGGCCGCGTTCCGGGTTATCCAGAAAATGCACCTGCAACATGTCGCCAATTTTGACTTTCAACGGCTGTTCGTAATGCGTTGCCGCCACGGGATTTGGCGACTGACTGTTGTTGGCGGGCATCGCGCCTGACTCCCCGCCGCAATCAGATATACACATCCAGCATCGCGCTGGACAATGCCCGCACGCCAACCGGCGCAGCGATGTCTGCGGGCAATTCATCCGCTATCGAGGTGGCGAAACCGCTGGCATGGCGTTCGTCGCCCTGCTGTTTGTCTGCAAAGGCAAATTCACGCTGCTCGGCAAAACTCTGGTCTGATACATTCGACTCGGCAAGACTCAAACCGTTACTGTCCAGCATCTCGCGCAAGCGCGGCATGGCCTGTTCCATCGCCTCGCGCACCACGGCATGGCGGCTGCTGAACGCCACATTCACCTGTTCATCCTGCATGTCGATCTGGATTTCAATCGGCCCCAGGTTCGCCGGGTTCATGCGAATTTCCGCGCTGCGCACATTCTGGTTCACCATCATCAACACCTGCTTGCCCAGCGCCTCGCCCCATTCCGGGCGGCCAAACGGCGTGGCGATGCTGCCATGCGGCAAGGCCGAAGCCTGACCACCGGCGAACGTATTGTTCAGGCCAATCCCCTGACCAATTCCCCGCCCCGCATCCTGGCTGGTCATCAGGGCGTTCGCTGCGGTTGCGGTCAGGCTGGCCGTGTTTTCAGCATGCAGCGCCGACTCCGGCTGCAGTATCGCCTGCATGGCGTTGACGCTGCTGTGGGTAGACGCAGACTGCGCAACAGGCGCATCAGCCAGCGCCTGCATGCTGAGCTTGAACAACATATCGGATTCGGCGCCGGATTTGACCGCGCCACCCTCCACTGCAACAGACTGCATGGTGGTTTGTGCGCGTGTGGCGCCAGCCTGCTTCGCTGTCTTTGTTGACGTCTCCTCAGCATTCGCCGCAACGTTTTTTACCGCCTGTTGCGCCAGCCCGGTTGACAATCCGGCGGATGCAACCGCAAGCGCATCATCGGTTTCGGTCAGAACGATTTCATCATCCGAATCCTGCGCGCCGGTTGCGCCGGCATCCACAGTCAGGCTTGGCGGCAATGGATTCTGCGCGTCCGGAAGTTGCGCATCCGGCGCCGCATTGCCTGCGCCAGCAGTATCCGGCGCAGCCGTCATAACACTCGCATCCGCCAGCGTCGGCGCCGCTTGCGGCGCGTCTGCATCCCGCACGACGGCGCCCTGCTCGGGATTGCCGCCCTGTTTGCCGTCAGTTGCCCCGGTTTCCGGCAAAGTCTTGCCGCCCGGTTCAGCATCGCCGCCGGTTTTCGACTGCGCCTGGCGCAGTGAATCGCTGAACGAAGACGGCGCGGCCTTGTCCGCTTCAGGCTCGGCCGCATCAGGGTTTCTGACGCTGCGTTCGGCATGGGATACGCGCGGCGACACATCATTCGCGGCGGCTGCGGGCAAATTGAGATTGGCAATTTCGGGCATAACGGGCCTCTTGTGCTGTCATTCTGAAAACTCTTGCCGGATAGAATGCAATGCCCGTGCCAGATTCAAATACGCATCTTCGAAGTTACTCACGCAAGCCATCCCCGCAACAAACGAAACCATATAACTGAATCAGAACATACTGATAAGCTGTACAAAACAGACAGCTCTTGATTCCGCCAGGCAGTTGTTACAAGCTAGTTGCATCACAACAACACAGGTGCCCCCGGCCTTCCTCACCCTGGATGCCGCATGCCATGGAACAGAACCAACCCGTCAATTTGTTACCACTTTGCCTGACAGATTCAGGGCAGTTATGCACGGCCTGCGAACGCCTAAACAGCGTGGTTTGTTTTTTCGATTAGGCACCGTAACAGGAAAGCAAGTGATTGATTTTCAAGAAAACAGGTTTTTTATACACCCTAAAAGCTACGTTTCAAAAGTGACTTTTAGGGTGTCTAATTGTAGTTAGACGAAAACAATAATTTCATGGAGTGTTTGAATGACTGATGAGAAAGGCGAATTGGTAAGGGCTAGCTCCACTGAATTAAGCCAACCAATTGATGATCTGCATAAGCAGCTAGAAGGCTACCTATCTCATGTGGGATTGCCAATTGACAATGTTGTTGTACCAATATCAGAAAGAAAAAAGGTTATCGCTTCTTTAGAAGATGCCTTGTCAATCATTCCCGTAGATGATCGTATCAAATCACACTATTTATCAAAATATACTGTAGCAATATCTGTAGGCTTATTTGATGGCGCGCTTAATTATCTATGGGATGAAACTGTTAGAGCGTTTAGAAGACTAATCATTGCTTTTGACTTACAATATTTTTATTCAATTGCTGAGAAAATCAGCTCTCGTTATAAAAACCTCTCAAAAGAGGAAGATATTGACCAGGTTAGTGAACATGATTTATTAGAGGCATGCCGTCGAATTGGTTTACTATCGGATGTTAACTATCAGCGGCTTGAGCATGTAAATTATATGCGCAATCATGCTAGTGCCGCACATCCTAATGATAATGATATTGATGGTCATGAAATGCTTGGGTGGTTAAGTGTTTGCCTCAAACATGCAATTACCGCACAACCTGATCATTCCCTAATAGCCGTAAAACAACTTCTAAATAATATAAGAACAACAAAAATACCTGAAGCAGATTATTCGGTTATTGGTGCTGACTTTATTAAACAACCGATAGAGAGAATTGATGATTTCTTGTGGTCAATTTTTGGTCTTTATACAACCGACAAAACTACATCTGAAACAAAGCAAAATATAGCGGGTATTGCACCATACATATGGAGCGCGGCTACAGAAGATAGAAAATATGAAATAGGCGCGAAATTTGGTGTTTTTCGGAAGAATGGCGAGGTTTCAAGGAAAGATGCCTGTCAGAAATTTCTTCAACATGTTGATGGATTAAAATATAAAGATGAAGACAGCTTAGCTGGTGAAATAATCGAAAAGCTTGAAAACTTAAATCGTGCCCATTTTGGTTCCAATAACTTTTATAACGAATATCCACATGCAAAAGCACTAGATGACTCATTGCCACCAAATGGTGTAGTTCCAAGGGCCGCACGTGCAATGTGGGTAAAAGTTATCTCAATATGCTTTGTAGGTAATGGCTACGGTTACCGCCAAGGTGTTGATGAATCAGCTTTACCATATTACAAGAAACACATTGGTAATTATAATGAGGCTGAAATAGTTGAATTTATCCGATTGTTTGGTGACCCTGAGTTTACGTCACCTCTTGCACGAAAAAAACCTGATTCTCGCGTAAGGGAACTAGCGGGCATATTGAAAAACAAAACCACTAATGCTCATATAATTAAGTCACTTGACCTAATAATAAACGCTCCAGTACTTACAACGCATAAAATACATAATGCAACAGCTTTTAAGACTAGTTTAGATTATTTGCCAACCACATGAAGAATCGTCTAACACATATGAGCCGCCTCTATGTCAATAGGTAATAAAAAGCTTTTTCGGTTAACGGATTAACCAAAAATAAAACAATGAACAAAGTCGGCTACTTCGTCTGTCATGGTCGCCGTTAAAGCAATC
>JALWPK010000107.1 GCA_026995045.1 Gammaproteobacteria bacterium
GCCGCATCCGGTCGGGCCTTTCAGGGAAACCCCTAGCTTATTGGTATAGGCCGCTTCGAAAATCTCTATCTCATTAGCGATAGGCTCATAATAGGGTTCTTTTGCGATAAAATTTTCACTGGGTTTGAGTGTTTTGGCCTGCATCGATTTTACCTTTTAATTCAATAACATAGACGGTACAAATTTTATCTTGCAAGCGCAAGCATCAAATGTACTTATAGGGAATAGATATTTTTATTAACGCATAAAAAATGGTAACTGGATATATCAAAATAATAAGCGTATCTTTCGCGGGATTTTATTTTTAGTGGCTCATTGCGAGCCCACATGACTGGCGATCCGGCCGGAGGATACACTATGACTGAAGTGGTAGCTACCAACCAGACTATACTCGTGGTTGGCGCAGGCATCAGCGGAATTACCGCAGCTGTAGAAGCAGCTGAAACCGGTAAGAACGTTGTGCTTGTCGAGAAAAGACCCTATATGGGCGGACGAATTTCCCAGCTTTACAAGTA
Organism: Gammaproteobacteria bacterium; assembly: GCA_026995045.1. Lineage (GTDB taxonomy): Bacteria > Pseudomonadota > Gammaproteobacteria > SZUA-229 > SZUA-229 > S139-92. The sequence continues at coordinate 516 of JALWPK010000107.1, forward strand.
CTTTCCGAAGCTGTGTTTTCCAACCTGCGGCCTTGAAATCAACCAGCGTCGCCTTGGCGCGCAGCCGGGCATCACCGTGCTGACAATGGCTGAAGTCACCAACGTCAGCGGCGCTGAAGGCGATTACACCGCCACTGTCAAGATTTCTCCTCGCTATGTCAACGATAATTGCACCGCTTGCGGTGCTTGCGCCGACGCGGTTGAAACCGAATTCGACAATGAGCATAACTATGGTCTGGACAAGCGTAAGGGAGCTTATCTGCCTTACAATATGGCCAAACCCGCGCGTTATGTGATTGATCCACGCATTATTGGCACCGGCGAAGATGAAAAAGCCAAGGCTGCCTGTAAATACGATGCGATCGATCTCGACATGCAGGAAGAAACGGTCGAGTTCAAGGCGGGCGCCATCATTTGGGCAACTGGCTGGCAGCCTTACGATGCCAACAAAATTCAGCCTTACGGCTACGATCGTTACAAGAATGTCATCACCAGCGTCGAGTTTGAGCGCATGATGGACAAGCTTGGCCCCACCGGCGGCAAGATTCTGCGTCCATCCGATGGCAAGGAAGCAAAAGATATCGCTTTCATCCAGTGCGCCGGATCACGCGATCGCAATTATCTCAAGCATTGTTCACGCATCTGCTGCATGGCTTCACTGAAGCAAAGCACCTATATCACCGAACAATACGGCGCGGATGATGAAGACGCCAAGGGCACTATTTATTATATCGATATCCGCTCCATCGATCGTTTCGAGGACTTTTATCAAAAGGTGCAGGATGATCCCAAGATTTCCTTCATCAAATCCAAGGTGGCTAACATCATCCAGGACAAGGAAGAAAATCCGATTCTTCGTGGTGTTGATACCGAAGGCTACCACCGTTATGAAAACAAGCATGATCT
>JALWPK010000108.1 GCA_026995045.1 Gammaproteobacteria bacterium
AGCCCGGGCTGCTCAAAATCGGCGGGGTGCCGCTGTTTTCGGGCTTTATGTATGCCTCCGTGGGCAGCTTCATGGCCCGCGCCATCCGGATATTTGATATGCGGTTCGAGCGCTACCCGCCCTTCTGGGCCACGGTGCTGCTGGCGCTGGCGATCTATGCCAATTTCTTCACCCACCACTTTATCTGGGACATGCGCTACGCCCTTTTTGCCGCCACGGTGCTGGCCTTCTGGCGCGTACGCATCTACTTCACCCCGTTTGGCCATCGGCTCTGGATGCCTTTGGTGCTGGCCGCCTTCCTCTCCAGCCTGTTCCTCTACCTTGCGGAAAATGTAGGCACCCTCACCGGCACGTGGCTTTATGCGGGCAGCCAAGCATTCAGCTTTGCCAATATCGCTAAGCTCGGATCTTGGTATCTGCTGCTTTACGTGAGCTTTGTGCAGGTGACTTTGGTGAATAAAAAGGTTCTGGACTTTTGGAGACCAGCTTAATCTGAAGTGGCTCGGTTTGTTTGAACCGTATCCTCGGGTTTCTTAAGTGGATATCTGCCTTTTCTAAGCCGCTACCGGAATTGGTTTTGGCTGATTGAAGTATGCCTGATCAGGGGTCTTTCCTGCAAGCGATGAATGTGGCCTCCGTTCGTTGTAGAATTTGATGTATTTCCCGATGCCTGCACGGGCTTCGGGCACGTTTGAGTAGGCATGAAGGTAAATCTCCTCGTATTTTATGCTGCGCCAGAAGCGCTCGATGAAGACGTTATCGCGCCACGCGCCCTTGCCGTCCATGCTGATGGAAATTTCCGCGTCTTTCAGCTGCTTGATGAAGTCAATCGAAGTGAACTGGCTGCCTTGATCCGTGTTGAATATCTCGGGCTTACCAAAGCGCGCCATGGCGTCTTCCAGGGCCTCGATGCAAAACGCGGTTTCAAGCGTGATTGACACCCGCCAGGCCAGCACCTTGCGGGTAAACCAGTCGATCACTGCCGCCAGATAGACAAAACCGCGCCGCATGGGGACATAAGTGATGTCCATCGCCCAAACCTGATTAGGCCGCGTGACCGCCATATTCCTCAGCAAATACGGGTAAATCTTGTGCTCAGGGTGCGGTTTTGAGGTGTTGGGGCGGCGGTAAATCGCTATGACCCCCATGGTTTTCATCAGCGTGGCCACGTGCAGGCGGCCAACGGTGAAGCCCTCTTGGCGCAGTAATCCTTTTAGCATCCGGCTCCCCGCAAACGGAAAGTCCATGTGCAATTCGTCCATCCGGCGCATCAAATCAAGGTCCACCTGCGAGGTCGGGCGGGGCTGATAATAATAGCTTCCACGGCTAATGCCCAGCAGGCGGGACTGGCGCGTCAGGCTCAAATCATGCTGTCGATCCATCATTTCTTTGCGCCCACCAATAGACCGGCCTT
>JALWPK010000109.1 GCA_026995045.1 Gammaproteobacteria bacterium
AAGTTTATGTAGTTTACTCCTCCATCCTCCCTTTGGTGGTTTTTAGCGCGAACTCCCCGTTCGCGCTTTTTTTTGCCCGCAATAATGTTCGCCAAAGCGGTGAAAAACCTGCTTCAGCCCTTGTCTGGGCGGTCGCTTTTCTGTATTATTCCGCGTCTTTGTTCAGCATGGCCCCGGTTTCACTGCGGCGGCTGGGTCACACAAGTTTTAACACGCGGGAAAATCGCATGAAAACAATCAGCGCAAAAGCCGATGACGTCAAACGTGACTGGTTTCTGATCGACGCCGACGGCAAGACACTGGGTCGCCTGGCAACCGAAATCGCCCACCGTCTGCGTGGCAAGCACAAGGCGATTTATACGCCACACGTCGACACCGGTGATTACATCGTGGTGATCAATGCTGAAAAAGTGCGCGTCACCGGCAACAAGGCCAAAGACAAAATGTACTACAAACATTCCGGCTACCTCGGCGGCATGAAGTCCATCAACTTCGAAGACCTTATCGCCAAGCAGCCCGAGCGCGTGATTGAAACCGCCGTCAAGGGCATGTTGCCGAAAAACCCGCTGGGCCGCGCCATGTACCGCAAACTGAAAGTGTACGCCGGCGCCAACCACAAACACGCTGCACAGCAGCCACAGCCACTGGAAATATAAGGTAAGCAAATGGCAGAACAATATTACGCAACCGGCCGCCGCAAAACCTCAAGCGCCCGTGTTTATCTCACTGCCGGCGCAGGCGAAATCACCGTAAACGGCCGCCCGCTGGACGTTTTCTTTGGCCGTGAAACCGCCCGCATGATCGTGCGCCAGCCGCTCGATCTGGTGGAAATGAACGACAAGGTTGACCTGAAAATCCGCGTCACCGGCGGCGGCACATCCGGCCAGGCCGGCGCCATTCGTCACGGCATCACCCGCGCGCTGATGGAATACGACGGCAGCCTGCGCCCCGCGCTGCGCAAAGCCGGTTTCGTCACCCGCGATGCGCGCGAAGTCGAGCGCAAGAAAGTGGGTTTGCGCAAGGCGCGCAGAGCAACGCAGTTCTCGAAACGTTAGCAACGCTGTTGCGTTGCTAACGCAGGCGCTGGGTGCTCGGCGCTGGTATCTGGAGGGATGCAGCAATCAGGAGGATGCATGCAGGTGCTTGAAAGTCTTGATGTATGGAAGAAATCAAGTCGTCTTTGTGTTGATCTTTAACGTGCTTTTCGAGCCTGCAAAGACCGTGGCTTTAAAGATCAGATAACACGTGCTGCATTATCGATTCCTTCCAATATTGCAGAAGGATTTGAACGGGATTCGATAAAAGGTAAAATCCAGTTCCTGAAAATAGCCAAGGGTTCCTGAGGTGAGCTCTGGACGCAATTACTGATAGCAAGAGAGATTGAGTATATCGATGCGGAGCTGAGCAGGAGGCTGGAAGCAGAGGTAAAATCAGTATCAAAAATGCTCTATGGTTTGATACATCACTACGAGCAATAGTGGTGGCCAGTGTCCAGAACCACGAAACCAGAAACCATCTTCTGGGGAATCGTCTAACGGCAGGACAGCGGACTCTGACTCCGTCAATCTAGGTTCAAATCCTAGTTCCCCAGCCAAACAACCCAAAAAAGCCCCCTTGTGGGGCTTTTTTGGGTTGTTTGGCTGGGTGTTCCGGATTGGCGCCTCGTTCACAAAATCGCCGGGAGCGATTTTAGGCGCACGCAGACAATTCCCGAAAGGTTCCCGCTGTTGTTACAAATGTTTGCAAGCGTATTGAAACCCTTACCGATGACTTGGCCTGCCATATTTACAGCATGGCGATAGCAGGGGCAATAACAGGTTTGCGACTGGTTTTTATAGGGATTTCAGGTTTTTTTTTGCTTGCAATTCCCTGTTCAATGCATATACTCCCCCTAATCTTTGGTGTTGTTTGTCCTGTTAGAGGATGACGCCGGAGACTGCCGTGGCGTTCGCAGCTTTTTTAGATAAGGCAAACCGCTTTATTGGGGGAAGCAGACGCGGCTGCTACGGTCTAATTTGTAATCATACGTATGATCATAATAAAACTAATGCAGGAGTCTTGCATAATGAAAAAATCTATACTTTCTCTCGCCGTTGCGACTGGTCTGATGGCTGCTGGCGCAGCTAACGCGGCGCCAACGGTTTACGGCAATGTTCATCTGAGTTTGAACGCTGCTGATAATGATTCAACAACCGCTAACAACAACTTGCAGATGTCAAGCAACACGTCAGCAATTGGTGTTAAGGGCGCAGAAGATCTGGGCGACGGCGTTAAAGCGCTGTACAAGGTTGAATTTGGTATTAGCCTTCTTGGCAAACCTGATACCATGCCTGATACAAGTGCGCCTAACTCTAGCACTGGCGGTCTCGGTGGTCGTGACCAGTGGGTTGGCATCAAAGGCGGCATGGGTACCGTTAAATTTGGCACCATGAGTTCTAACTACAAACAGATGGGCGGTAAGGTAGACCCGATGTATCGTACGCCTCTGGAAGGCCGTGGTTTCCTGGGAACCCAATCATCTGCTTTGCATGGTGGTCGTGGCTTGAACCGTGGCCGTCAAACCAACACGGTACAGTATGTATCTCCTAAGATGGGTGGCATCCAGGCAGTGCTGAACACCACTTTCTCCGGTGCTGAAGAAGAAACAACTGGATTTGGCATCCGTTACAAGACCAAGAATCTGCTGGTATATGTTGACTGGATTGATGGTCAGACGGCGGGTACTGCAGTTGGTGGCGCCGCTGTAACTGAAGCAGCCACTAAAGTTGGTGGTAAATTCAAGGGTAAAGGTTTCAGCGTGTCTGCTCAGTTCGAGTCTGCTCAAGACCGCACTGGCTTTGACTACACTTTCCTGGCTGGCACATTCAATGTGGACAAGAGCAACTCTATTGCACTGTCTTGGGGTCAGGCAAGTGCCGCAACTGCCGGTAATGATACTGATGGTGTAGCCGTTATGTATAACCATAAAATGTCCAAGAAAACCAATGTATATGTTGGTTATGGGGCGCATAGCTCTGATGTAGCTAACTCTGATGAATCCATGTTCACGGCTGGCATCAGAAAGAAATTCTGATCTGATTCGTCAGAAAAGAATAGAAAAACGGGGTCTTCGGGCCCCGTTTTTTTGTGTGTGAATTTGATTTGCAGGAATAAAAAAACCGGCGTCAAGCCGGTTTTTTTATGCTCATGGTATTGTCTCTTACGCAGTTTTGGGCATCACCGTTCTGGCGCCTTCCGGCGCGCCCAGTATCAACACATCGGCAGGCCGGTTGCAGAACAGGCCAACGGTGACCACCCCAGCCAGTTTGTTGATTTCGTTTTCCATTTTTACCGGCTCCAGAATTTGCAGGTCGTGTACGTCCAGTATCACGTTGCCGTTGTCGGTGATGAAGTTTTCGCGCCACACCGGGCGGCCGCCCAGTTTTACCAGTTCGCGGGCGATATAGCTGCGAGCCATCGGAATCACTTCCACCGGCAGCGGGAAGGCGCCCAGCACATCCACCAGTTTGGATTCATCGGCAATGCAGACAAACTTGTCGCTGGCGCCGGCGATGATTTTTTCGCGCGTCAGCGCGCCGCCGCCGCCCTTGATTAAATTCAGATAATGGTCGGATTCGTCGGCGCCGTCGATATAAACCGGAATATCGTTGACTTCATTCAGGTCGTAGACCTTGATGCCGCGTTCTTCCATCAGTTTTGTCGAAGCTTCCGAGCTGGACACCGCGCCTTCGATGCGGCCTTTCATATCCGCAAGCACGTCGATGAAATGGTTCACCGTCGAGCCGGTGCCGACGCCGATGATGGCGTCTGTCACAACATATTCGGCCGCCGCTTCGGCCGCCTTGCGTTTCATCTCATCCTGGGTCATGGGTTTTGCCTTCGTATAGAAATTTATATGTGCAGCGGATTTTACAGCAGAGTACGGGGGTGTGCGAGGGGGGGGAGTGGCAAGGGGCAAGTGGCGAGGGGCAAGGGATACAAAAACCCTCGCCACTTGCCACTTACCACTTGCCCCTTGCCTTTTGCCCCTCGCCACTTGCCCCTTGCCCCTGCTATAGTACGGCCAAATAACAATCACAGGCCGGTGCGGCATGCCCGAGAAATACATCAAAAAGATCCTGCAGGCTCACGTTTACGACGTGGCGATGGAAACCCCGCTGGATGACGCCGCTTCTCTCAGTCTTCGCCTGGATAATCGCGTGTTGCTGAAGCGTGAGGATTTGCAGCCGGTGTTTTCGTTCAAGCTGCGTGGCGCTTACAACCATATCTACCAGCTCAGCCGCCGTAAAAAACTTGACGGCGTGGTGGCGGCGTCGGCGGGCAATCATGCCCAGGGCGTGGCGCTGGCGGCCCGTCGCCTTGGCATCAAGGCCACCATTGTCATGCCCAAAACCACACCCGGCATCAAGGTCAGGGCCGTGCAGTCCTATGGCGCCAAAACCGTGCTCAGGGGCGATAACTACGATGAAGCCTGTGAGTATGCATCTGAGCTGGCCGCCAGCAGCGGTGCCGAATTTGTCCACCCCTATGATGACCCGGATGTGATTGCCGGTCAGGGCACCGTCGGTATGGAAATCATGCGTCAGCACGCCGGTGACATCGAAGCGATTTTTATTCCGGTTGGCGGCGGCGGCCTGATTGCAGGTATTGGATCCTATGTGAAATACCTGCGGCCGGAAACAAAAATCATCGGTGTCGAGCCGGATGACGCGCCCTGCATGGCCGAAGCGCTGAAAAAAAACCGGCGCATTATTCTCGATCACGTCGGTATTTTCGCTGACGGCGTCGCCGTCAAACAGGTTGGTCGCGAAACCTTCCGGCTCGCCAAAAAATGTGTGGACGAGGTCATCACCGTCAGCACCGACGAAATCTGCGCCGCCATCAAGGATATTTTCGACGATACCCGCTCGATTACCGAACCGGCCGGCGCGCTGGCGGTCGCCGGCATGAAAAAATATGTAGAGCGCGAAGGCGTGCAGGACAAAACCCTGATCGCCATCAACAGCGGCGCCAACATGAATTTTGACCGCCTGCGTCACGTTGCCGAACGCGCCGAACTGGGCGAACAGCGCGAAGCCCTGCTGGCGGTCACCATTCCGGAAAAACCGGGCAGCTTCCGCAACTTCTGCAAAATCATCGGCAAACGCGGCATCACCGAGTTCAACTATCGCTACGCCGATGACAATGACGCCCAGGTGTTCGCTGGCATCCAGTTGAGTGACAAGCCGGATGAAAAAGAACAGCTCATCGAAAAGCTGCAGGCCAAAGGCTACCCGGTGCTGGACATGAGCGACAACGAAATGGCCAAGATACACGTGCGCCACATGGTTGGCGGGCGCAACGCCAACCTGCAGAATGAAATTCTGTACCGGTTTGAATTTCCCGAGCGCCCCGGCGCGCTGCTGGATTTTCTCACCAGCATCGGCAACCGCTGGAACATCAGCCTGTTTCACTACCGCAACCACGGCGCCGCCTATGGCCGGGTGCTGGTGGGCATGCAGATTCCCGCAGCCGAACGCAAGCAACTGGTGAGTTATCTGGATGAGCTGGCGTATCCGTACTGGGAGGAAACGGATAATCCGGCGTATAAACTGTTTCTGGCGGATTGACTGACCAGTTGTTATAGCGAGTAGAGGTCGCGCCGTGACAATCCCACAACGTGTGTTGTGGATGTTTTATTGCCAACTATAGTTTGTTCTATTTGTTGAGGTTTTTGGTTTCGCCCTGACGGCGAGTTACTCTTTTTCCGGACAGTACTGTTCAACAGCAAAAAAAGAGTAACCAGAAAAATGCCGCCCTTTGGTCGCTTGCCCGCACAAAAAACGTGCGGGTTCCCGAAAATTTGCACGGGCACACCAACCAGTCTTTTTATGTGGGCATTTAATCACTCCACTTCCGGGTCGTTCAGATTCGCGTCCCTGCGAACTGAACTCAAAATGCCTTCCGTGGCATTTTGA
>JALWPK010000110.1 GCA_026995045.1 Gammaproteobacteria bacterium
GCGCCAATCAGGCGCATCAACAGGGTCATGAACTGGCCCTGCTCGGGCGAAATCTGCATCACCGAAAATTCGACGCTGGCGGCGGTTTCCTCGCGCAGTTCGCGCAGCAAGTCGGACTCGTCGACCGAAACATCCAGCAGGTACTGGTACAGGCGGTCGTCCAGCGACAGGGTGCGATTACTCAAATATGCTCCAGAATCTGTAACTTGCGAAGAAAGTGCGAACAGCCGGCCGCAGCGCGCGAGCCTGACAAGCGCGGAATTTTACCAGAAAACAGTAAGTTAGAAAACCGGGGTGATTTGCCACAGAGCCCACAGAGGACGCGAAGGGATATTGTTTAACGCAGAGGCGCGAAGGCGCAGAGGACGCAGAGTTATTCTTTTGATGTGCGGTAACTGCTTTAACCACAAACAGGTCATTTCAGCAAATGCAGTGTTGTGGATATCGTCGTTCGTGGCTAAAGCTGCCTCCTGCAAGGTAAAAAAGACTCCGCGTCCTTTGCGCCTTCGCGTCTCTGCGTTGGATTTTTAACATCACCTCTGTGTGCTCTGTGGCAAACCTACAACGGCTTCGGCAATTCGCCGGTGCGGCGATAATGCAAATAGTCGCGCAGTATGTCGGCATGGTCGAAGGCCAGCTCCACCTCGATGTTTGCCGGGTCGAACAACGCCAATGTGGCGGCGTCATCGGCGGCTTGTGGCTCGCCGCTGGCGGTAGCGGTATAAATCACGCTGACGGTATGACCGCGCCGGTCGCGCGCGGGGTCGGAATACACGCCGAACAGAGCGGTCAGCGCAACCTGCAACGATGTTTCTTCCAGCATTTCGCGGCGGCAGGCGTGTTCGACCGTTTCCCCCACATCGACAAAACCGCCGGGGATGGCCCAGCCATAGGGCGGGTTCTTGCGCTCAATCAGCACAATCGGGCGGTCTTCGCGATCTGTCATTTCAATGATAGCGTCAACCGCAATTTGCGGGGTGACGGGGCGAGGCATATTTTCTCCAGAACAGATTGTCTTTTTTATTCTGTCACATTATCTGCGACAATACGCGCATGCAAATCGGCCCTTACAAACTGGCGAACAATCTGATCGCGGCGCCAATGGCGGGCGTGACGGATCGGCCGTTCCGCATGCTGTGCCGTGAAATGGGCGCCGCGCTGGCGGTGTCGGAAATGGTGACCTCGCAGCAACAGCTGTGGCATACCGACAAAACCCGCCTGCGCCTCGACCACAGCGGCGAGGATGAGCCCGTCAGCGTACAGATTGCCGGCACCGAGCCGCTACAGATGGCGCAGGCCGCGCAATTCAACGTGGCGCACGGCGCGCAGATTATCGACATCAACATGGGCTGTCCGGCAAAAAAAGTCTGCAACGTCGCCGCCGGCTCGGCGTTGATGAAAGATGAAAAACGCGTCGCCGCCATTCTGCAGGCAACGGTTGAGGCAGTCGATGCGCCGGTCACGCTGAAAATGCGCACCGGCTGGGACAGGCAAAACCGCAACGCCCTGACTATCGCCCGCATCGCCGAGGATTGTGGCGTCGCCGCGCTCACCGTGCACGGCCGCACGCGTGAAGACAAATACGCCGGCGAAGCCGAGTACGACACCATCGCCGCCGTGAAATCATCTGTGCGCATTCCGGTAATCGCCAATGGCGATATCGACTCCCCGCAAAAAGCGCGCGAGGTGCTGGCGCACACCCAGGCGGACGCCCTGATGATTGGCCGCGCCGCGCAAGGGCGCCCATGGATATTCCGCGAAATACACCACTTCCTGCAAACCGGCCGCCCCCTGCCGCCGCCGACCGCAGATGAAATAAAATCCATCCTGCTGCGTCATATAAAGAATCTGCACAACTTCTATGGCGAGCACAAGGGCGTGCGCATTGCACGAAAACATATCGGATGGTATTGCAATCAACACGCTGGTGCGCGTATATTCAGACACACTGTGAATCAGGTTGAACAGGCGCAACAACAACTCGACCTGATAGAAGATTTTTTTCAACGCCTGGAAACCGACGCGCTTCGGTCTGATATGGAGATTACTGGTCAGACATTCAAAGGGGGAATGGCCGCATGAGTGCAAACGCACACCATATCGAAGACATGATAGATGACAATTCCGAGCAACCCAAACAGGAAATATCCCAGCTAACCCACGCCGTCAAACACTCCATCCGACGCTACCTGTACGAACTGGATGGCGCCAAACCCACCGACATGTACAACATGGTGCTGCGCCAGATCGAACAACCGCTGCTGGAAGCGATTCTGGAACACACCAAGGGCAACCAGTCGAAAGCCGCGGAGTTTCTGGGCCTGAATCGCGGCACCCTGCGCAAGAAACTGCGCATGTATAACCTGCATAAATAACCGGCTGCTGTAATCAGCCGGCGCAGATGCACGCTGCGCCGACGCTACAACACTTTTGGCAGTTGCCTGCGAATGTCATCCACGCTGTGGGTGCTCAAATCCTTGGCGATTTCATCGGCTATCTTTTCCTGTAATTCTTTTGATGCGTGCTTGCGCAGACTGCCCAGAAATTTCGGCGGCGCAATCAGGTAAAGCCGCACAAACGCATCATTCTTTCGCGCCTCTTCCAGCGTCTGCGCCAGTTCCTGGGCAAAGCGGTCTTCCTCGGCCTGTTTGTGCACCGGTTCCGAGGCGACGCCATGCCGGCCGCCCGGCCCTTCGCGACGGCCGTTATCGTCACTCACCAGATCGCCCTCGCGCAGGCGGGAGGCGGGATGCATCCAGTCCTGTTTTTCCTGCAGCGGCGCTTTTCTGTTTTCCGCTTCGAACAACCTTGCCCGGCTGGCGTCAGCCGCCAATACCCAAATCGCCATAATCGTCTCCCCTTTATCTGAAAACCTGTTATCTGAAAGAATATATCAATGCTTCTTGCTATCTAATGAGGCTGCTTGCCGACGCGTTCAAGGATGCTGGCGCGGTTTATGCCGCCTGTGCGCCTGCCTTGCGCCCGGCGGTTGCGGTATAATCCGCGCTTTTCCACGCAACCCCAAAAATCGCTACCATGACTGAACAACTTCCCATTCGCCGCGCGCTGATCAGCGTGTCGGACAAAACCGGTATTCTGGAATTCGCCAAAGCCCTGCATGAGAAAGGCGTCGAACTGCTGTCCACCGGCGGCACCGCCAAGCTGCTGATCGACAATTTCATCCCGGTGAAGGAAGTGTCCAAACACACCGGCTTTCCGGAAATCATGGACGGACGCGTCAAAACCCTGCACCCGAAAATTCACGGTGGCATTCTGGGGCGGCGCGGCATCGACGATGGCGTGATGAAAGACAATGACATCGCGCCCATCGATCTGGTGGTGGTCAATCTGTACCCGTTCGAGGCCACGGTCGCCAGAGACGACTGTACGCTGGAGGACGCCATCGAGAATATCGACATCGGCGGCCCGGCGATGGTGCGCGCCACCGCCAAGAACCACGCTCATGTGTCCATCATTGTCGACCCGGCCGATTACGACCGCGTGCTGGAAGAAATCAACAATAATGGCAATGTTTCCGACGCCACCCGTTTTGATCTGGCGGTAAAAGCGTTTGAGCACACCGCGCGCTATGACGGCATGATTGCGAACTATCTGGGCCGCATCCGTGAGGACGGCGGCAAGGATGATCTGCCACGCACCATCAACCTGCAATTCAAAAAGGCGCAGGCCATGCGCTACGGCGAAAACCCGCACCAGAACGCTGCGTTTTTTGTCGAGCACAATGTCGCCGAGGCCAGCATCGCCACTGCGAAACAGCTACAGGGCAAGGAGCTGTCGTACAACAACATCGGCGACACCGACGCCGCGCTGGAATGCGTGAAGCAGTTCGACGAACCCGCCTGCGTGATTGTGAAGCACGCCAACCCCTGCGGCGTGGCGCTGGACGACAACCTGCTGGCGGCGTATGACCGCGCCTACAGCACCGACCCGGAATCGGCTTTCGGCGGCATTATCGCCTTCAACCGCGAGCTGGACGGCGACACCGCCAGGGCCATTGTCGAGCGCCAGTTTGTCGAAGTCATTATCGCGCCCAAAGTCAGCGAGGCGGCGGTGGCGGCGGTCAGCGAAAAGAAAAACGTGCGCCTGCTCGAGTGTGGTGAATGGAGCGAGGCGGCGCAGCGGCTGGATTTCAAACGCGTCAACGGCGGCCTGCTGGTGCAGGATGCCGACCTTGCGCTGTACAACGAACTCAAGGTGGTCACTGACGCGCAGCCTTCGGATGAGGAGATGCGGGACTTGCTGTTCAGCTGGAAGGTGGCGAAGTTCGTCAAGTCCAACGCCATTGTGTACGGCAAGAACCGCATGACGATTGGCGTCGGCGCCGGCCAGATGAGCCGCGTTAACTCCGCGCGCATCGCCGGCATCAAGGCCGAGCACGCCGGGCTGGAAGTGCCGGGTTCAGTGATGGCCTCGGACGCCTTCTTCCCGTTCCGCGACGGCATCGACGCCGCTTTCGAAGCCGGTATTAAAGCGGTGATTCAACCCGGCGGCTCCATGCGCGATGATGAAGTCATCGCCGCCGCCAACGAACACGGCATGGCGATGGTGTTTACCGGGATGCGGCATTTCCGGCATTGAGGGTTTCAATCCAACGCAATGGTGTTGGAGCACAAGGTTTTTCCGCAGATGAACGCAGATTTTTTTTGCCACAGAGGGCGCAGAGAACACTGAGATGAATATAGCGGCTTTATCCGCGAACTTGCGATTTCAGATAGCTCGGTGTTCGTGGCAAGCCTAATTCGCGGCTGAGATCGCTCCTGCGAAAATAATAACCTTTTCACCTTCTGCGTCTCTTTATTAAAAAAATATTTCTCCGTGTTCTCTGTGCCCTCTGTGGCCTCTGTGGCAAAATAAAAAACCTTTACGTCCTTTGCGCCTTTGTGGCATCCCCTGCCCGGTTCAATCCAGGCTGTCGTCCACTTTTTTCTTGTAACCGGTCACCATTGCTTTTACCAGGTTTTCTTCGTGCATGCCGCTGGAAACGAGCACGGCGGCGATGTGAAACACAACAAACACCAGCATGATGTTGACCAGCGCTTCGTGGATTTCTTCCCAGAATTCGTGGTCGGCGCTTTCTTCTTCCTCATGCTCGGCTTCATCATCGGCGTAAGCGGCTTTTACCAATGAAACCGATTGCTGCGCCAGCAAACCTTCGCCTTCTGTTGCTTCGATTTTCATGCCGGTGTAGCTGATTAACAGCAACATGGCGAGCATGAAAACAACCGCCCAGCCGCCGGCGGGGTTGTGGCCGTAATAGTGTTCCGGTCTGGCGCGCATGAAGCTGCGCAGGTAGCTTTTAACCCGCGCCGGGCCGTAGACAAACTGACTAAAACGCGCATAGCGGCTGCCAATCAGCCCCCAGACCAACCGGAAAACAACCAGACCGAATACAATGTAACCCAATATAACGTGAATATCTTCGGAGAATTCAGCGCTGAGATAAGCCAGGGTAAAAAAGACCACCAGCGACCAGTGGAACACGCGCACGGCGATGTCCCATACCTTGATCTGATTCTCTGTGGATGTATGTGGCATGGCGTCGCCCCCGGTTAAGGTGATAACGCCACTGTAACGCAGGCGAATTAAACTTTACTTAACCCGCCCTGCAAACGGAAACCTATTCTGCTTCCGGCAACAGCTCGACCCTGGTGAAGCCTTCCAGCCAGACGCGCCGAGACAGCCTCCATGCGCCAATCTCGCCATCTTTTGCGCGGCTGATTTCCACATGCCATACGCCATTGCGGATGCCCTGGTCGCCATCCTGACTGACCGCGCCGACATACTGGTTGTCGACGCCATGCTGCAATGTAATGAAGTTATCCTGTTGCTGCCGGGTAGCGTGTCGCAGGCCGAGAGTAAGCGTTTGCGGATAAGTCTCCAGCAAGCCCTTGTCAAACATGACCTTGATAAAACCGGTTGCAGTGTCGATTTCGATATCAGCAGACAGTTGCAACCGGGTGGCGGTGCGGTCGCGTTCAATCTGGCGGTTGATAGCCAGCCCCTGCTTGTAGTAATCGTCCACCACCAGTCCGTCATCGGTGGTCACCGCCAGATAGATGGTGACGATGCCCGCCAGCACCGCCGACAGCGGAATCGAAATCACCAGCCACACCAGCGGTTGGCGGTACCAGGGAAGTTTCAGGCTCATGTCGTTCATCTTACTGGCATCGGGCCGATAAAGCGCGCTTCTTCCGACGCATACAAGTCATCTGAGTCAGTTGCAATCAGGTTGAACCGCAGTGTCGCGCTGCGGCTGTCAAGCGTATCGGGATCGACGCTGACGCGCACCGGCAGTTCGATTACCTCTCCGCTGTCGACTTCGATTTCAAAATCATCCATCAGCAGTTCGGCGCCTTCCAGCCCGGTGACAGACAGGCTGTAGGTATGATGATTGTCGTCCATGTTCATGATCTTCAGGTTATAAACGTTTTCCACCAGGCCATCATCGGTTTCGCGGAACAGGGTGTTGCGGTCGCGTATCACGTCCATCGCCAGCGGCACGCGGCTGTAGATGGAATAGGCGGCGCCAAAAATAACCGACGCGAGAATAAAGGCGTAGAGGATAATGCGCGGGCGCAGCAAGTGAGTCTTCTTGCCTTCCAGCGTATTTTCGGTGGTGTAGCGCACCAGTCCCTTGGGATACCCCATTTGCTCCATTACGCTGTCACAGGCGTCGATACAGGCGGCGCAGCCGATGCACTGGTATTGCAGGCCGTCGCGAATATCAATGCCGGTGGGGCAAACCTGTACGCAAATGGTGCAATCGATGCAGTCGCCCAGACCCTGCTCTCTGGGGTCGACATTTTTCTTGCGGCTGCCTCGCGGTTCGCCGCGCGCCGCATCATAGGAAATAATCAGCGTGTCCTTGTCGATCATGGCGCTCTGGAAACGCGCATATGGACACATGTAGGTGCACACCTGTTCGCGCAGCCAGCCGGCGTTGCCATAAGTGGCGAAGGCGTAAAAAAATATCCAGAAGGTTTCCCACGGCCCGGTTTGCCAGTGAATAAAATCCACCGCCAGTTCGCGAATCGGTGAAAAATAGCCAACGAAGGTCAGCCCGGTCCATAACGAAAATGCAATCCAGATGAAATGCTTGGTCGCCTTGATGCGGAATTTGCGCAAGTTGAGCGGCTGCTTGTCCAGCTTCATCTGTTGCGGGCGACCACCTTCAATCTTGCGCTCTACCCATAAAAACACTTCTGTCCAGACAGTTTGCGGACAGGCGTAGCCGCACCACAGGCGCCCGGCCAGCGCGGTGAAGAAAAACAGCGACAGCGCCGCCGCCACCAGCATCAGGGTAAGGTAAAAGAAGTCCTGCGGCCAGAATACCAGGCCAAAGATATAAAATTTACGCGCCGGAAGATCAAACAGCACCATCTGCCGGTCATCCCACTGCAACCAGGGAATGATGTAGTACAGACCCAACAGAATAAACACGCCCGCCGCGCGCAGCCATGCGAACAGCCCGTGAACTTCACGCGGGTAGATTTTCTTGCGCTTGGCGTACAGCGACTGCTCGACTTCGTCGGCGACCGCAGCGGATGAATCAGCTTTGTTCATGTTAGCAATACGTTTTGAAATGGAATCGGGTCACTGCGCAGCCGCAGCTTGCGCGGGCTTCGGTTCAAACACAGCGCGTGAATCAGTCTGCGTTCTGGTTCTGCTTGTTGACCATGGAGCAGGGGCGCAGGAAGAAACAGGTCGTCATCGCTGTCACCGCGCCCAGCAGCCAGAACACAAAGAAGGTGATGCTGTATACCCCGAGACGGGTGACATCGTAGTCAACAAAGATGACTTCCGGGTCAAACGCGGTGGTAAACAGAATGGTGGCGATGCCCGCGGTGATGAAGGACGGCCACAAAATGGCGATGACTCGCTGGATTACCGGAATCTCGTTCATAATGTTACCGTCCTCATCATGTGTGCGGGTTTAGTCGTCCTCGTGTGACAGACTGAAGATATAAGCCGCCAGCACGTGAACCTTGGCTTCGCCAAGAAACTCGGCGTGTGCTGGCATTTTACCAGAACGTCCCTTGGCAATGGTGGTTTTGATTGCCTTGGGCGAACCGCCATACAGCCAGGTGCCATCATTCAGGCGGGGCGCGCCCAGCGCCTGGTTACCCGTGCCGCCGGCCATGTGGCAACCAACGCAGAACATGTTGAATTTCTCTTCACCACGCCTGGCGGCTTCTTCATCCACTTTGCGGCCGGAAAGCGACATTACATAGTTGGCCACGTCATTGACGCCGGCTTCGCCGCCCAGCGGACCTTCCCATGAAGGCATCATGCCGTTTCGACCGTACATGATGGTGGTTTTGATGGTTTCCGGCGCGCCACCATACAGCCAGTCATCATCACGCAGATTGGGGAAGCCGCGGGCGCCGCGCGCATCAGAGCCATGACAGACCGCACAGTAGTTCACGAACAGGCGCTCGCCGGTTTTCATCGCATCCTTGTCCTGCGCAAGGGCGGCAATTTCCTGCTTGAGGAATTTATCGTACATGGGCGCGGTTTGCGCTTCCGCCGCCTTCACTTCAGCTTCATGCTGACCGGTTTCGGACCAGCCCAGCAGACCCTGATAGCTGCCCAGACCCGGGTACAGAATCAGATAGCCAATGGCAAAAGCGATGGTAATGTAGAACATGTACAGCCACCAGCGCGGCAGCGGGTTGTTCAGCTCAACCAGATCCTCATCCCACACATGGCCGGTTGGCTTGCCTATTTCATCGGCAGGGATCGTGCTTTTTGTGTTGGCGCGCAACAAGTACAGCAGCCATGCGATACCGCCTACGACAATTGCTGTGATAAACCAGCTCCAGAAGCTGCTAGTAAAATCAGACATCTGTTTTACTCCTGATTGTATGTACTGAGGTCGTCATCATCGAGCGGCATGTGCGCGGCTTCATCAAACTCTTTTTTGCGCGCGCCACTGTATGCCCAGATAACAACAGCGATAAAAAACAAGAACGCAAGCACGGTCCAGACCGTTTGCACAAAGACAGTGCTCATCGGCGCACCTTCACATGTGTGCCCAGCGACTGCAGATAGGCCACGACCGCATCCAGCTCGGTCTTGCCTTCCAGCTCGGCAGACGCGTTGTTGATTTGCTCGTCGGTGTAGGGGTGGCCCAGTTTCACCAGCGTGCGCATCTTGTCCTGAATATCACTGCTGTCCAACGGGGTTTCCGCCAGCCACGGATACGACGGCATGATGGATTCGGGCACGACATCGCGCGGGTTGGTCAAGTGTACGCGGTGCCAGTCATCTGAATAACGTCCGCCGACGCGATGCAAGTCCGGCCCTGTGCGTTTTGAACCCCACAGGAAGGGACGGTCGTAGATAAACTCGCCAGCCACAGAGTAATGACCGTAACGCTCGGTTTCGGCGCGGAACGGCCGCACCATCTGCGAATGACAACCGACGCAGCCTTCACGGATGTAAATATCGCGACCCGAGAGTTGCAGCGGGGTGTAAGGCTCCAGCCCGGCTACCGGCTCGGTAGTCGAATGCTGGAAGAACAGCGGCACAATCTGCGCCAGCCCACCCCACAGCACTACAATCAGCGCGAATACGATAAGGAGAACGACATTGGTTTCGGTTTTTTCCTGCATAGCCATTTTGAAATCTCCTTAGTGAGCGGCTGCCGGCTCGGGAATCAGCGCTTCCACTGATTGCCGGGTGGCAACGGTTTTGTAGATGTTGTAAGCCATGATCAGCATGCCGGTCAGGAACAGCGCGCCGCCGGAGAAGCGCACGACATAGAACGGATGCATCGCCTGCACACTTTCCACAAAGCTGTAGGTGAGCGTGCCGTCGGCATTGAAAGCGCGCCACATCAACCCCTGCATGATGCCGGAAATCCACATCGCGGTGATGTACAGCACGATGCCAACGGTGGCTATCCAGAAATGCGCTTCAATCAGTTTCTTGCTGTAAATCTGGGTGCCGAACAGTTTCGGAATCAGGAAGTACATGGCTCCGATGCTGATGAAGGCCACCCAGCCCAGCGCGCCGGAATGCACGTGTCCGATGGTCCAGTCAGTGTAATGCGACAGCGCGTTCACTGTCTTGATCGCCATCATCGGGCCTTCGAATGTGGACATGCCGTAGAACGACACGGACACAATCAGGAATTTAAGAATCGGGTCGCTGCGCAGTTTTTCCCATGCGCCGGACAGGGTCATGATGCCGTTGATCATGCCGCCCCAGGAAGGCGCCAGCAGAATCAGCGAGAACACCATACCCAACGACTGGGTCCAGTCAGGCAGCGCCGTGTAGTGCAGATGATGCGGACCGGCCCAGATATAGGTGAAGGCCAGCGCCCAGAAATGCACCACGGACAAACGATAGGAATACACCGGGCGCTCGGCCTGTTTGGGAATGAAGTAGTACATGATGCCGAGGAAGCCCGCAGTCAGGAAGAAACCGACCGCATTGTGGCCATACCACCATTGCACCATCGCATCCTGCACGCCGGCATAGGCGGAGTAAGATTTCAGCAGGGTGGCCGGCAGCTCGGCGCTGTTGACAATATGCAACATCGCGACCGTAATGATGAACGAGCCAAAGAACCAGTTGGCCACATAGATGTGCTTGACCCGGCGCTTGGCGATGGTGCCGAAAAACACAACCGCATAGGCCACCCACACCAGCGTAATCAGAATATCAATCGGCCATTCCAACTCGGCGTATTCCTTGGAAGTGGTGTAACCCAGCGGCAAGGTGATTGCCGCGCTGAGAATCACCAGTTGCCAGCCCCAGAAGGTAAACGCCGCCAGCTTGTCGGAAATCAGACGGACATGACAGGTGCGCTGCACTACATAATACGAGGTGGCGAACAACGCCGAGCCGCCAAATGCAAATATCACCGCATTGGTGTGCAGCGGACGCAGCCGGCCAAAACTCAGCCACGGGGTGTCGAAATTCATTACCGGCCAGGCCATTTGCGAGGCGATCAACACGCCCACGGCCATGCCTACAATGCCCCAGACCACCGTCATAATGGCAAATTGTCGAACAACGGTATAGTTGTAGGTTTGCTCGTTTGTCATAGTCAGTCCTGTATTCGTCTGAATAATCAAGGTTAAGAATCTAGTTAAACAGTATATAATAATATACTGAAGTCTTGAAATGACTTTCTGTCATTTTTTTCAAATAGCTTGATCCAGATTAACCACTGCCGCGGCTGTATCCTGCGGCAGAAGCCTAGTCAACAAACTGCGGCGCAAAACCGCTGCCCCACAGGATGGCCGTCGCCGCCAGCGCGCACACCAGCGCCACCAGACCCACCGCCAGCACCGCGCTGGAGAACAAAAAGCCTTTTTCTTCCGGAATCTGCATCATGATGGGCACGCCTGTGTACAACAGGTAGACGGTGTAGGCCAGCGCCGGCAGCCCCACCAGAAAGTTGAGCCAGATAATCGGAAACAATTCGAAGATCCCCACCAGAAACATCGGCGTGGCCACATAGGCCGCCAGTGAGATACAGCGCGGCAGCGGTTGCTCGGCGCCGTAGGTTTTGCCCATCCAGTGAATCATGAAGCCCATGGAGAACACGCCAACCAGCATTACAAGGTAATAGGCAATGGCGATAATCAGCGCGCTGTCGGAAGACAGCTTGATTGCTTCGCGCGCGCCGATTTCCCAGCCGAACATGGTGGTGCCAAAATATCCGGACACCGGCGGAATGGCGGCAAGCAGAAAAACATAGGAGCAGTAGCATTTGCCTATGGTGCAGTTTTCGTTACGAATGGCTTCCCATTCCTGTTTGGGGTGGAAAAACAGTCCGAAAAGATGCGATAACATAATCTTGGTCTCCAGAAGATCAGCAACTGTGTTGCCAGGTTGATACTTCGTTGTTTTTATTCACAACACCTGACAGCATCATACTACTCTACCCCGTACAGGCAACCGTTATCTGACACGGCCGCGGTTGCAGCGTACTGTAGGGCAGATTGTGGATTTTGCCCATGACATGGGTCAAGTTCTCGCCATGTCCTTATAATCATTCAATTTTTGGCGCGCTGGCGGACAAACCTCCGTGACAGGCTGTCAAGCCTGCATTATCCCGCCCCACATTTGATATATGTCATGATGTCAGGCAAACAGCCTGCGTAGACTTGCGCCATGACTGAACCAATGCTGTGAAAGGAAGGCCATGCAACCCACCATTGTCGACCAGGCTCTGCTGCAACGTTATGACTGCACCGGCCCGCGTTATACCTCATACCCGACTGCGCTGCAGTTTTGCAGCAGCTTCCGCGCGGACGACTACCAACGCTGGGTGGATGACAGCAACAATGACCCAATTCCCTCACCACTGTCGCTGTATTTTCATATCCCATTCTGCAATACCGTATGTTACTACTGCGGTTGCAGCAAAATCGTCACCGGTGACAAAAGCCGGGCGGACGATTATGTCGAGCTGCTGAAAAAGGAAATCCGCCTGCAGGGCGAACTGTTCGCCAGCGACCGCCAGGTGACCCAGATGCACTGGGGCGGCGGCACGCCCACTTTTCTGGGTGATGACGCGATTCGGGATATCCTCGGCAGCGCTCGCCAGGCGTTTCATTTCACCAACAGCGACGACGCCGAATACAGCATTGAGGTCGACCCGCGCACTGTTGACCCGGCGCGCATCGCCCGCCTGCGCGGCATGGGCTTCAACCGCATCAGCTTCGGCGTTCAGGATTTCAACCACAAGGTGCAGCAGGCGGTGCACCGGGTGCAGGATAACCGGCAAATCCTGGACAACATCGCCGCGGCAAAACAAAGCGGCTTTGGCTCGATCAACCTGGATTTGATGTACGGCCTGCCATTTCAGAATGTCGACAGCTTCAGCGCCACGCTGGACACCACCATCAGCGCCGATCCAGATCGCATTGCGGTGTACAACTATGCGCACCTGCCGGAAATGTTCAAACCACAGCGCCGCATCAACGCCGAGGACTTACCCTCGCCGCAGCAAAAACTGGACATTCTGCAACTCACCATCGACAAGCTGCAGCAGGCGGGTTATGTCTACATTGGCATGGATCATTTCGCCAAGGCGGATGATGCGCTGGTAAAGGCGCAGAACGCAGGCAGCCTGCACCGCAATTTTCAGGGCTATTCCACCCACGCCGATTGCGACATTGTGGCGATGGGCATCACCGCCATCAGCAGCATTGGCGACAACTACGCGCAGAATGTCAAAACCATGGAAGACTACGCCGAGCTGCTGGAGCAGAACCAGATTCCTGTTTACCGCGGCATCGAACTGGAGCCCGACGACATCCTGCGCCGACAGATCATCAATCAGCTGTTGTGTCACTTTGAACTGGACATCAAACAACTGGAATCCGAGTGGCAGTTCAACTTTATGAGTTATTTTGACAACGCCCTGCCCGCGCTGGAGCATATGCAACAGGACGGTCTGCTGACGCTGAGCGACGACAGGCTGGTGATCACCCCGACCGGCAGATTGCTGGCGCGCAATATCTGCATGCAGTTCGACCGCTATTTACAGGAGCGCAAGTCGGAAGAACAATATTCTCGTGTGATTTGATGGGAGGGGTGTTTGCCACAGAGCTCACGGGTTACACGGAGTTTTTATAGCCAACGCAAAGGCGTCAGGGTCGCAATGTTATTTCAACGCGAGGACGCTAAGGTTTTTCATCGCAGGAGCGGCAAACTAATACAACCTCTGCGCTCTCTGTGAGCGCTGTGGCAAACCAATCTATCAATGATGCTCGCAGGCGCCGGTGATTTTTTTCAGCGCGTCCATGTCATTGATGGTGATGTGGCGCTTGTCCACAGTGATGACGCCATTGTCCTGGAACTGGGCGAACAGGCGACTGACGGTTTCCACCGCCAGGCCAAGATAGTTGGCGATGTCCTGGCGCGGCATGGCGAGATTGAATTCGTTTTCTTTCCAGTGGCGCTCGCGCATGCGGCTGGAAATATCGAGCAGGAAGGTGGCCAGCTTTTCATCCGCGCTCATCTTGCCGAGCAACAGCAGCAGGTCATGGTCGTTATTGACTTCCAGCCCCATGATGCGGCGCATGGCGCGTTGCAGGCCGGGTATGGCTTCACACAGTTTTTCCAGATTTTCCAGCGGCAGCTCGCACACGCTGGTGGTTTCCAGCGTCAACGCCGTGCAGGAGTGGGTGTCGGTGGCGAAGCCGTCGAAGCCGACCAGCTCACCGGGCAGGTGGAAGCCAATAATCTGCTCATCACCCGCAGGGCTTTCGACCACGGTTTTGATGCAGCCGGAGCGCACTGCGTAAATCGCGCGGCTGGGGTCGCCTTCACGATACAGGTGCTCGTTTTTATGGATGGGCCGGTTGCGATTGATCACCTCGTCCAGCTTGTCCATATCGGTCGCGTCCATGCCGCGCGGGAAACAAAGCTCCTTCAGCGAGCACTGGCTGCAGCTGACTTTCAGTTTCTGTATATTGAGCGCCTTGTTCATGATACCCGCATTCTCCACCTGTGTTCAGGCAATCATACTGTATTAAGGTGTTTCGGATAAACTCCGTTTTTACATTAATTTAATTAAACCCGCATTAACCCAAAACCATGTCCGCCAGCCACAACGCCTCCAGCTGCTTCCATTGCGGCCTGCCGCTTCCCCCCGGCCTCGATATCACTGTGAAAATCGACGGCCAGCCGCGCCCGATGTGCTGTTACGGATGTCAGGCGGTGGCGCAGTCGATAGTCGACAGCGGCATGGCGGACTTTTACAAATACCGCACCGGAAAACCGGCGCGCGCCGAGCAGATTGTGCCCGAGTTTCTGTCGCAACTGCATGCCTACGACAACCCGGCGGTGCAAAAACAGTTTGTCACTGAACAGGGCGATATTCGCGAAGTGGCGCTGATTCTGGAAGGCATTGTCTGCGCCGCCTGCATCTGGCTGAACGAAAAAACCCTGCAGGCGATGCCCGGCGTTGTCGATGTCAGCATCAACTATTCCACCCACCGCGCCAGCGTAAAGTGGGACAACAACCAGCTGCAACTCAGCGACATTCTCGAAGCCATCAGCCGCATCGGCTACCTGGCGCACCCCTACGACCGCGAGCGCCAGCAGTTCATCATCGAAAAAGAACGCAAGACCCAGCTCAAGCGCCTCGCGCTGGCCGGCGTGCTCGGCATGCAAATCATGATACTGGCGGTCGCCATGTACAGCGGCGAATGGTGGGGCATGGAGCCCGGCTTTTTGCAAAGTTTCCGCTGGCTGTCGCTGGCGCTGTGCGTACCGCTGCTGCTGTTTTCGTCGAAAGTGTTTTTCACCAGCGCCTGGCGCGACCTGAAACACAAACGCATGGGCATGGATGTGCCGATTGCCTTGGGCATCACCATCGCCTTCAGCGCCAGCGTGTATCACACCCTGATTGGCGAAGGCGCGGTGTATTACGACTCGGTGGCGATGTTCACTTTCTTCCTGCTGGTGGCGCGCTATTTTGAAATGCTGGCGCGCAAACGCAGCGCCGAAAGCACCGAATCGCTGCTGCACCTGACCCCGGCAATCGCCACCCGGCTGCACAGACACAGCGAGCAGCAACAGGTTGTGCCCGTCGCCGAACTGCGGGTCGGCGACTGGATACTGGTGAAACCGGGCGAAAATATCGCCGCCGATGGCGTGGTGGCGCGCGGCGTATCCGGCGTCAACGAAGCGCTGGTCACCGGCGAAAGCCTGCCGCAAACCCGCCGCCCCGGCGACAGCGTGATCGGCGGCAGCACCAATGTGGAAAGCCCGCTGGTGATTGAAGTGCAACACACCGGCGACGACACCGTACTGGCCTCGATTCACCGCCTGCTGGACGAAGCCCAGCGCTCGCGCCCGCGCATCGCCACGCTCGCCGACCGCATCGCCAGCCGCTTTGTGCTGGCGATTCTGCTGATCGCAACCGTGGTTGCCGGTTACTGGTACTGGCAGGACAGCGAATACTGGCTGCAAACCACCGTCGCCACCCTGGTGGTCACCTGCCCCTGCGCGCTGTCGCTGGCGACGCCGGTCGCGCTCACCGCCGCCAGCGGTCAGCTCGCCAGACTGGGGCTGTTGCCGGTGCGCGACCATGTGCTGGAAACCCTGGCCAAAGCCACCACCTTCGTGTTCGACAAAACCGGCACGCTGACGCAGGGCGTGCTGACGCTGGTGCAGACGCAGCCGCTGGCTGATGTCAGTGAACAACGCTGCCTGCAAATCGCCGCCGCGCTGGAGGCCGAATCCGAACACCCGGTGGCGCGCAGCCTGCTGGAATATGTCAGACAGGCCGGACTCGACACCCTGCCAGCCAGCGACATCAACAACCAGCCCGGCAACGGCATCCACAGCGTGATTGACGGCAAACACTGGTTTATCGGAACCAGTGAATTTATCACCCGGCATTGCCAGCAGCCACTCGACGCCGCCCTGCAGCAACAGCTGGACGCCAATGGCAAAACCGCCGTGCTGCTCGCCAATGACAAACAGCTCGCGGCGGTGTTTTATTTTGATGATGTGTTGCGCCCGGAATCAAAAGCCTTGATACAGCGGTTGCATCAACACCACATTAAAACCGTGCTGTTGAGCGGCGACCGCAATGGCGTCAGCCAGCGCATTGGCGAAACCCTGGGCATTCAGACCGTCAGGGCCGAACTCAAACCCGAAGACAAGCTGGCCTGTGTCAGACAATTACAGCAACAGGGTGAAACCGTGGTGATGGTCGGTGATGGCGTCAATGATGCGCCGGTGCTGGCCGCCGCCGATGTCTCCATCGCCATGGGCGGCGGCAGCGACATCGCCGCCGCCACCGCCGACATGGTGCTGATATCGAACCACGTTGCGCATCTGTATAATGGCCTGCAACTGGCGCGCAAAACCTTCGCGGTCATCAAGCAGAACCTGGGCTGGGCGATTGGCTATAACCTCATCGCCATTCCCGCAGCCGCCGCCGGCTATGTGCAACCCTGGCTGGCGGCGATTGGCATGTCGCTGAGTTCATTGATTGTGGTGCTGAATGCGCTGCGTCTTGGCAAATCCACTGGCAAAGACAACTGATGGAAATTATTTACCTGTTAATCCCGCTCGCACTGGTGCTGGTCGCCGTGGTTATCTGGGTGTTTTTCTGGGCGGTGAAAAGCGACCAGTTCGACGACATGGAAGGCCCGGCGCACCAAATCCTGATGGATGACGATGAGCCCACACCCGTCAAACCGGATCAAAACGACAAGCCGGAATGACACCGCTTCAGCACAGCAACGCCTCGCTGGCGTTAAAACCGGTCGAGTTGGATGCATCGCTCGACCTGGCGACAGTCACAGACGCCTGCCGGCAAACCGGGCTGATCGGCGCTGCCATCAATGCACATGCTGATCGGTTTTATACCGGCGAGCGATTTCTTGACCACATCACCTTTCTGGGCTGCTCGCCCCATATTGCGCTGCAACCGGAACCGGGAAAAACAGATTTCACCCATATCGTGCTGCACCAGCATGCACAAGCCCGACTGTATTACGGCCAGCACAGCCGCCCGCCGCATTGCCCGCATTGCGGCAAACCCCATGCTGACTGGCTCAACCAGATTGAAGCCGAATCGATGGACTGTCCGCACTGCCAGCAAACCTCGCCACTGTTCCGCTACAACTGGCGCAAAACCGCCGGCGTGGCGCGCACGCTGATTGAAATCACGGAGATTTATCCCAGGGAAGCCTTGCCGCAACCATCACTGCTGACGCAGTTGCAGCAGCATACCGGGGTTGAGTGGGATTATTTCTATTATTGATTGAATGCAGCGCTAGCGCACAAAATAACGCCGGTAGGCTTCATCAATACCCGGCGCGTAACGGCGGACGTTGTTAATCAGGTTTTGCGTGGGACTGAGCTGTTTCGCGCTGGCTACCTGCTGGTAATCACCTGGCAAGGATAATGCGGCGTCGCTGATTTTGGCCCGGGTGTCGACGTTGATAATATCGCTCAGCAAACCACCCTTGTTGTCATAAATACGCAGCGGCAGGCCGATGCGGTCGCTGTGCGACAGAATGCTCATGCTCGCCTGGGTGCAGCTGTCAATCACCGCGACATACGGCCCCATCGCCGCCAGTTGCTGGTCGGCAAGGGTGGCGACCGCCTGCAACATCGGTTGCAGCCCCAGCTTGCGCATGGCCTCGGTTGAAGCCATCACATCGCCACAATACCGGTTGTTGACCAGCATGCGGTAATGCTGCGTGCGGTAGCCCATCAATTCGCGCTCACCTGGCTGTGGCTGTAACACCACCTTGAGTTGCTGCGCGAACTGACCCGGCTGATCGGCAATCGGCATCAGCTGACGGGTTTTGGGCAGCACCAGCCAGCTGTTGCGGCTTTTCCTGTCGAGCAGCAAATAGCTGCCATCGGCGGCATTGTCCATGCGTGCGTAGCGCTCGTTCATCATCAGGCGGGTTGTCATGCCCTTCGCCTGCACATCAATCACCACATCCGCGACAGACTGCCCAGCAGCCAGCACAAACAGGCTGATAATGAATGTTATTTTTTTAATATCAATTACTTGCAAACCAAATACCCGCATCGCAACCTAAAAAATCAGCGCGCATTATACGCGAATGCATGGCCGCATATCCCCGATGCGCCGCCGATTGTGTGAAAACTATACCAAAATCGGTATAATAATACGGATGAGAATCATTTGTATTTGCATTACTGTTCTGTATAATGCGCCTCATGATTCATTTACCGATGCAAAATTTTTTACTCCACATTTTCGAGGTCAACATGCAGCAGTTCAGCAAAACCCTATTGTCGACAGGTGCAGCCGCCATGCTTTCCACTGGCGCATTCTCGGCACAGGCTGTAACGGACGTGGAATTCAATCAGCTCAAATCACAGTTTGATCAACTGGTGGAGACGCTTGAATACAGCGAGATGAACCAGAGCAATAGCCAAACCAGCATTGGCGGCTATGGCGAGTTACACTACAACAACCTGAATAACGGAACAGGTTCGCAAAAGAAAACCATCGATTTTCACCGTTTCGTTCTTTTCTTCGGGCATGAATTCTCTGATGATGTTCGTTTTTTCTCCGAGCTGGAACTGGAACATGCGTTTGCCAAAGACACGGTCGATGGCAGCGGCAAGGGCGAAGTGGAGCTGGAACAGGCCTACGTCCAGATTGATTTAACCGGTAGTACGAGTCTGAATGCAGGCGTATTTCTGATTCCTGTTGGCATTCTTAATGAAACGCATGAACCCCCCACCTTTTACGGTACTGAACGCAACCCGGTTGAAAAGAACATCATACCGGCAACCTGGTGGGAAGGCGGCGTGATGCTTTCCAGTCATACTGCAAGCGGACTGCAATATGATATCGCAGTAACCAGCGGCCTGGCCGGTGGCGCGGACATTCGCGGCGGGCGACAAAAAACAGCCGATGCAACAGCCAATAACTGGGCGCTGACAGGCCGCGTCAGGTACACGAGCATCGAGGGGCTTGAGCTGGCGGCAACACTCCAGCTTCAGGATGATATGACCCAGAACAGCGCCGATAATATTGACGGCGGTACGCTGATTGAAGCCCATGCCGTCTGGAACAGTGGCCCGGTTGGCGTCAAGGCGCTGGTTGCACAATGGAATATTGACGGCGCTGGCGCAAGCGCCACTGGCAAGGACAAACAGGATGGCGCTTATGTCGAAGCCAGTTACAAGGTCAACAGCCGGACCGGCGTATTTGTTCGCCACAGTATATGGGATAACGGTGGCGCCGGTGATAACCAAAAAGCACAGACTAATATCGGTCTTAACTACTGGCCACATGAAAATGTCGTTTTCAAGGTTGACTACCAGGCGCAGGATGAAAAAGCCGGTGACAACGACGGCATCAACGCAGGTGTTGGTTATCAGTTTTGAATTGTGCAAGACTCCTGTCAGACACTGATAACTGTTGGGAAGAGCCAGACTCTCCCCCTTTTTTCCGAGTATTAACCAGCCAATGCCACAAACACGAACAATGCTGAAAACCTGCCTGCTGTCACTGTTGTTGCTTTTCACCACACTGGCGAATGCCGGTGGCGTATACATGGAGCCGGACGTCTTCATCAAACAGGTGTTTAACGGCAAGCCGCCAAAGCCACAGGTTATCTGGCTGGACAAGGATCTGAAAACCAAAGTAGAAAAATTTCTGCAACACAAATACAACGGCTTTCGCATACGCTACTGGCGCGAAGGCAAACGCACTGCCTGGATACTGGACGAAATTGGCAAGGACAAACCCATCACCACCGGCATCGTGGTGAATGACGGAAGCATTGAACAGATTCGGGTGCTGGTCTTCCGTGAAAGCCGTGGCTGGGAAGTGCGTCATGCATTTTTTACCAGCCAGTTTGATAATGCCAAACTGACCCGTGAGGATGAATTGAGCACCACGATAGACAATATTTCCGGCGCCACATTGTCTGTACGGGCGCTGGTCAAACAGGCAAAGATTGCCTTGTTACTGCATCAATACGTGACCAACAAGCCCAACAATGACCAACCGTAGAAGCAAAAAATTGTCTGCATTTTTATGGCACCGCCGCATTGGCCTTGCAGCCATTGTCCTGGTTGTGATTCTCGCCATCACCGGCATCATGCTGAATCACACCGAAGAGTTTGAACTGGACAGCACCTATGTCGACTCATCTGTGTTGATGAGCTGGTATGGCCTGGAGCCTGACACCGATCCGGTCAGCTTTCGCGCAGACGGCCACACCATTACCCAATGGGGCAACCAGGTTTTTTTTGACAATCATGCCATTACTCAAAGTGAACAACAGTTGAAAGGCGCGATCAAGGGTGAACAGTTCATCGTGGTGGCTTTTGAAAAAGAAGTGCTGCTGGTTTCATTTGACGGCGAGCTGATCGAACGTGTTCCTACAGGCAACAGCCTGAGCAACACACGCCGCCTCGGTGTGAAATACCTGCGTCCGGTCGTCGAAGCAGAAAACGGCCTGTATTACATGGCGGACGAACACATCATCGACTGGGATGTTGTCATTAACGCAGATGTGCAATGGTCGCGGCCGGTTGCGCTGAACAAACAACAGCTCGATGAGCTATATGTCGCGTTTCGGGGCAAAGGGCTCAGCCTCGAACGTGTGGTGCTCGATCTGCACAGCGGCCGCATCTTCGGTGCTTACGGGAATTATGTCATGGACGCCGCCGCGCTGGGCCTGCTATGGCTGTCCGGCAGCGGCCTGTGGGTATGGAGCAGCCGCAAACGCAAGCAGCGCCGCAAGCGGCATTATCAGAAACATCACCGTATATAGTCAGGTAAAGCCTGTCAAAAACCTGTAAACTGCGCGGCTCTTTAGTTTATTTGCCGCCAATCACCGGCGACACCCCGAAAATCTCCCGGCAAGACCTGACCTTGTAACGCCCGCCGCCGCATTGGTCACTACCCCGCAATACCCTGGAATATCACATGACCACCGACACCATCACGGCGTTCGACCAACTCGCGCTC
>JALWPK010000111.1 GCA_026995045.1 Gammaproteobacteria bacterium
AAAAGCATTGCATTCGTTGGCTTGATCATCGCCACGGGCGCTATTCTGGGCGTGGCCTCCACCGCAATTCTGATTATCGGGATAGCGATAGAATACAAAATATACAGCAAGCCGGGGTGGCCCTTTAGAGATAAAACACCAAAAAGCGACATTAAATAAGCTGAAGTTGCGCAGATACAGAATCAGGCGACAAAGACTCATTGCGAGCCAATACCCGCGCTTTGATCTGTTCAAAATCGCCTATATAATATTCCCCACGCTGCCACCAATCCCGCAATTCATCATCTTCCAGCGCCATATCTACCAGCAAGGCCATAACCTCGGCCCCGTTGCCCATTTCAAAGCAGCTTTCAAATTCGCGGTGAATGACAAAGCCCGATTTAATCATCCGTGCGGCCAGCTTGGCCAGATCGGGCGCTTCCACTCCAGAAATCAAAATCATAGTTATAAAAATTAATGGCTTATTTAATAAATTCAATCATGTTTTTATTAAAATAGTTGCTATTTTAATAAAAAATCCTATGCTTGGGTTTGTTCGAACAAACACAAACCAATCATAAGGACAGAACTATGAAGAAAAATCTTCTCAAGATCGGCCTCACGCTGGGCCTCACCGGTATCAGCGGGGCTGCTATGGCAGCGGGCGCAGGCACCGGGATTGAAACGGGTTTTACAACCGTTGGCACAGACCTCAACACACTGCTTGGCGGTGCTGGTGGTTTCATCATCGTGATTATCTCCATCGCGCTCGGCGTGCTGATGCTCGCCATCGGGCGCGGTTGGGGGGCTGCGGTTAGCTCCTTCGCTGTAGCCATGTTCCTCGGCTACGGGGTGTCGGCGTTGACCGGTATTTCCGGTGTTACCGCATCCACTGATCTTCTGGCGGCAAACCTCGTGATGGAAGCTCCGGCCAATATGGACATGCTGACTGTCATCTAACCACCTTTGGGGGGCGGTCCGCCCCCCATTCAACGAGGACGCGGACATGCTCGTAAATATAGAACAAAGACTTCAAGACCAGCCACGGTTTTTCGTGCTGCCCGCCGATGAGGCGGTGCTTTTGGGGCTGCCCATTATGATGGGGCTTCTGGGCAGAACCATTTTCATTGGCGTTATCATCGGTGTTGTTGCGTGGTCGATCTGGCGGCGCATAAAAGGGGAGGGCGGCTTGGAGGGCGTTGCCGCTGCTGCTTATTGGTATATCCCCTACACCATGGGCTTTTTCAAAGCGCTTCCCGACTCCGCAGTCGAGCGGTGGGAGGCATGATGAACTTTCAAGCCGTTCAGAAACAACTTCGACACGCGCGCGCGGCGCGCAATCTCGGATTTGGCCTTGTCGTATTATTGGGGTTTCTCAATGTAGCGCTGGTTTACAAGGTTTATTCGCAAAGCAACCAGGTGATCCTCAT
>JALWPK010000112.1 GCA_026995045.1 Gammaproteobacteria bacterium
GTTTACGGTCAAACCTTTCATGCCCACAGTGTTTGGCGATGGCAAGGTGGCGCAGTTCACCACCCATTCCTATCCCCATTATGGTTTTGGTCTGATGGTGTTGATGTCGGCCCTGCTGCTGGTGGCGACCGTCTTGCAGCGGCGCAGCCTGACGGGCTCGGCATAACAGGGAACATGAACTTGCTGCTCCGCTGCGGCTGGATCATCATCGGTTGGATGCCGTTTTTGGCGCTGGCATCGCCCATTCCCCTGCAACCGTTGATTGACCGAACACCGGCCGGCGGTACCCTGCATCTCGAACCAGGTGTCTATGCCGGTCCTGTCCTTATCGATCGGCCTATCGTGCTGGATGGTGGAAACCGGGCCACAATCGATGCCGCCGGAAAGGGCAGCGTGATCCGGTTGCACACCGATGGCGCAACCATTCGTAACCTGCACCTTACGGGATCGGGTGAATCGTACAACGATATCGATGCAGGCGTTCAGGTGCGGGGCAAGTACAACGTGATCCGCGACAATCAAATTGATGACTGTTTGTTTGGTATCGATATGCAGCAGTCCAGCAATAATGTCGTGAGGCGCAATCGCATCCGCTCCAAGAACTTTGAGCTCGGCCAGCGTGGCGATGCCATTCGGCTCTGGTACAGTTTTCATAACCGTATCGAGGAAAACGATATTGACAATGTGCGGGATACGGTGGTGTGGTATTCCGCCAACAACATCATCCGGGGCAATCATGCCCGCAACAGTCGTTACTCATTGCATTTCATGTATTCCCGATACAACCTCGTGGAAAACAATCACTACTTCAACAATACGGTTGGGATTTTTCTGATGTATAGCGATGGGGTGGTGGTGCGCAACAACGAGATTGTCAATGCTTCAGGGCCAACCGGTATCGGCATCGGCTTCAAGGAGACATCGGATCTGACCATAGAGGGCAACCGCATCCTGTCCTGCGCCAGTGGCATGTATCTGGATGTGTCGCCATTTCAGCCGGATACCACCAATCGCATGATCGGAAACCTGATAGCTTTCAACGGGATTGGCGTGCGTTTTCTCAACGACTGGAAAGGTAACATCTTCCATGGCAACAGTTTTGTGGACAACCTGACCCAGGTGGCGGTTACCGGCGGCAAGACGGCCAATCGCAACGACTGGGACGACAATTACTGGAGTGACTACCAGGGGTTTGACCAAGATCGGGATGGCATTGGCGACACGCCCTATCGGCTTTATGCCTATGCGGACCGGTTATGGGAGGATGTGCCAGACGCCCAGTTTTTCAAGGGAACGCCGATGCTCGAGGTGCTGGACTTCCTGGAGAGGCTGGCACCATTCTCCACGCCGCGAATGCTGGTTGAGGATGAACATCCGCGCCTGAATCCGGTTCCTCGTGCCATCG
>JALWPK010000113.1 GCA_026995045.1 Gammaproteobacteria bacterium
GAGGTCATCACCTGTGACAATACGTTTCGCGCTACCGGCAACGTGCCGCGAGTCGCTGGTTGGCGAAGCCTGTTGAATCAAACTGGGCCGGGACAAACCCGGACGGACAATCCGGATAGAAATCGCGACCTGCCGGCAGTGACCACCGGCGAGGCGGCACACGTCATAAGCGCCCACCTCGATACCAAAGAAACCAAACCACCGCCTCGTTACACCGAAGGCACATTGATCGCTGCCATGAAATCCATTGGCAAGCAGATCGACGACCCGAAACTCAAAAAGGTATTGCGCGAAACATCCGGAATCGGGACAGAAGCCACACGTGCAGGCATTATCGAAACCCTGCTGCAGCGGGGCTTTTTAAAAAAGGCAAGGAAACATCTCATCAGCACGCCGACAGGCCGTAGCTTGATCTCCATGCTGCCTGCACCGATCAAGGACCCGGCCACCACGGCGCTGTGGGAGCAAGGGCTGGATGATATCGCTCAGGGGCATGGTGACCTCACCGCATTTGTCTCTGGCCAGACCCGATGGATCGAGGATATCCTGCGCCAAATCAAACAGCAGTCCACATCAGCCACAACTCACGCCTCCGGCTTTGCGGATGACAACGATCAAACCCGGCACCCTTGCCCCGAGTGCGCCAAACCCCTGCGACGGCGTAAAGGCAGGAATGGTTGGTTTTGGGGCTGCACGGGTTATCCGGATTGCAAGTGCACATTACCGGATAGTCGAGGGAAACCGGGGAAAGCCAAACCGCGAACCACGACAAAGTCGCGTCACACAAACTCGAAGGCCGGTGACCAATGCCCCCAATGTCAAACTGGCGAGCTGGTGCAACGCTCCATGAAAAATGGCAGGAATGCTGGCAGAGCCTTTATCGGCTGCACTGCCTATCCAAAGTGTAACTTTTTTTCCTGGGCATAGATCAATAATATCAATTAGTTACCACACATTAACCGAATCAGGGCCAGTCACATGAAACAGCGGGTGGACATTGCATATCAAAATACCTAGAATTGATTAAGTTAATCATTTTAATCAATATGAGGTGCGCCATGGAAATACTCAATGCCAGTGAAGCCAAACGTGAATTCGGCGAAGTCCTCATCAAGGCACAGCATGGTCCCGTTGGGATCAACCGGAACGGCAAACCTGTTGCCGTGGTGATCTCGGTGGCGGAGTACGCCCAGCTCGAGGCGCTGAAAGAGGAACATCTGAAAAAGGCCATCGAGGAAGGTATCGCCGACCTGCAAGCCGGTAAGGTCACCGACGGCAAAACCGTCATGGACAAATTACGGAAACGGGTAAGTGGCTGACTATAGATTCTCGGATAAAGCCGAACGCGATCTTGAAGACATCATCGACTATACCCTCCAAC
>JALWPK010000114.1 GCA_026995045.1 Gammaproteobacteria bacterium
CAATCGGGATCCTTCAGCGCGCCACCCAGATCCGTTTCAGGGTCCGGGTGGCCTTGTCGTACCGATAGACATTGATGCCGGGGCCGTTGGCCTGGCCGGTCACCAGGATTCCGGCCGCCGGTGCACTATCGATGGCGGTGTTGCGGGCGTATTCCCGGGTGGCCGGATAGGGAGCGGTGCCCAGATCGAGGTACTTTAACGGCAATGGATTGTCGATGGCGTAGAGGATGGCGTAGTGCTGGTTGGCGGTGATGCGGAGGTAGTGGTTGTCAAGATCGATGAATTTGATAGCCAAAATAGACTCCCCAGAATAATCTTCTGGCCACTGAATCAATCCTGATTTGTCCCATGCCGCTTTTTCCAAATCTTTTCCGACCAAACCCTCAAGGTTTTTTCCCTGGCCGATATATTTGCCCCAAAACAAGCTACCTAATTCAAATATTCGTTTTTTCTTCTCCGTATTCCAAACAATCCCTCTACCTCCCTCATCCCCACTCACCACATACTTCCCATCCGGGCTGAAGGTGGCGTAGGTTTTGGCGATGTTGCCGGGGAGCTTGGCGAGGGGTTTCAGAGAGGCCACATCCCAGATCACCACACCTGACAAATACGACCAGCGCATCTTGTCTGATACTGCCGGCTGATAATCCACCGGATATCTCTGATCAAATTCATATCCTAACCCCACACTTAAAAGCCGCTTCTCGTCGTGTGACAATGTCATGTTGAGCAGCTTGCCACTCCCCAAAAAGCTGGGGGAATCTCCATCCTTTTTGACCGGTCGCAGGTTGGTGCCATGTCCATGATAAATATTCCAATCCTTGTCTGATGAAAAATAATGTCTCAGATCAGAGGAAATAACATGACCATAAGTGGGAAAATGTTTCCATGTCTTCTTGTCCCGGCCATCCAGACCAGTCAAATGCACCACATCATTCAGATCCTGCCATAGAAACAGATTCCGTCCTTTGACGAAATAGGTGCTGTAAATATTGCCATTGGTGGAAATGGACTTCTTCGTTTTGGTTTTGATGTCCCATAAAACAATGTGTCGATCGGCATGCGCAGTGGCCACATATCGTCCATCAGCTGAAACACTCAAGGACCAGACACGCGGATCTTTGGCTGGACCGGGAAATTGCGCATCGCAGCCCGCCGGCAGTACAGCTGCCATGCAGACCAACAATCCGGACAATAACTTCGCAGTCATTGGATCAGTCTTGTGGCGACAATGGCGGATACTGGCCAAAACCACCATCTTCCAACATACGGCGGACGATGGCATCCCGATATGATTTCTCCCTGAGCATCATGCCCAACTCCCCCGTCGGCTCCTGCATCCCCGAATGACTCTTGAGCCAGGGGGTTTGGTTGAC
>JALWPK010000115.1 GCA_026995045.1 Gammaproteobacteria bacterium
GCAGTAATTTTGATGTAGCCGATTCTACCATCAATGATGCCTGGACCGTACAACAAGCGCCCACGGTTAGCATTGATAGCGTACGGGTGAGTCCGGCTGTGGCAAGCAGCGGCCAAAGCGGTTTAGTAGCGTCGGTCTATGTACGTAATACATCGGGAACCTATATTGCCGATGCCGGTATCGATTCTGTCCGTTTAAAAATGAAACTTGGCGCCGTTGACGGCACGGATCAGTTTACGGTTCTCCGGAAAAACGTTCCCGCACTGCCTGCAAATCTATCTTCCGGTTCAGTGCTGCGTTTTGACTTTGACCTGGATGTGAACAGCAATGCGCAAAGCGGGTTGTACATCGCCGATGCCCGGGTGGTTTATCACGATGCCAACAGCAACGTGTCATCTGTTCAGGACGGCGCTCAAAGTGTGGACAGCCTCACGGTTCAGGCTCAGGCTCAGTTGGCGGTTAATTCCATAACCTTTATTCCCGATACCCTGTCGCAGGGGCAAACCCATGGCCGGATTTATACGGTTATCCAAAATAGCGGCGGCGCCCCGCTTACCGTAAACAGTTCTGCGCTTAGCTTTACGCCGGTTATCGATATGCAGGAAATTTATCTGAGCCCGGCAACGCCATTTACCCTGGCAGGCGGCACAACCGATACCATGATCTACGCCGTAACGGCAAACAGTAGTTATACGGGTATCGTAAACGCGGATATTACCGTGAGCGGCGTTGATGCCAATGACGGCAGCGCACTCAGCGCTTCTAATGCCACGTCCGCGCAATTATTGATTCAAACGCCGGCATCGCCATCGGTGGTACAAACAACGCCAAATTCATCGCCCGGTGAACAAAACGAACAGTTCCGGGTAACCGTGGCTAACAGCGGCCAGGCAACCATTGTGCTGGACCGCGCTAAAACAACCCTGACCATTGTGGGCACCTCCTATCACATTCATCTGGATCCGATGAGCCCGGATATCATTCGTGCCACACCGGACAGCACCACCCTGGTATTTCGTGATACGCTGCTAACCGGGCTGGCATCCGGGGAGTATCAACTGACCCTTAATCTGAATGGAAGCACCAACAAAGCAGCCTATCAGCAGGATCTGGATGCCGGCGCTTTCGCCTATGGTCAGGGACTGGTGGTGATTACCACAATCGGTATCGAAGGTAATGATCATGTAATTCAGGGCCAGACGGGACAAATCGTAAATATGGTGGTATCCAACACCAGTATTGCCCTGCCCATCGATTCCGCATCAACTTATCCGGTGTTTAAGGATCATGCCAACGGCACACAGCGTTTTATGCAAAACCTGACACGGTTGGATACGCTTACTATTTTGCCGGTTGGTTCGTCAACACTGCGTT
>JALWPK010000116.1 GCA_026995045.1 Gammaproteobacteria bacterium
CAACGGCGCTTCGCGCGCAGCGTCTTCATGCAGTTGTGTTTGCGCCCATTGCAATGCCTGTTGAATACTCGGCATGGGGCAGGTTTATTCGCCCAGGCTTGCCAGTTGTTCGGCCTGGTGTTCGTTGATTAACGGGTCGATGATTTGATCGAGTTCGCCCTGCATGAATTCATCCAGTTTATATAGTGTCAGGTTGATGCGGTGATCAGTCACCCGGCCCTGCGGATAGTTGTAGGTGCGGATGCGTTCGGAACGGTCGCCGCTGCCAACCAGCGACTTGCGGGTTTGCGCTTCCTCGCTGCGTTGTTTTTCACGCTCGGCGTCCATGATGCGCGCCTGCAACAGCGACATGGCGCGCGCCTTGTTCTTGTGTTGCGAGCGCTCGTCCTGACACTCCACCACGGTGCCGGTGGGGATGTGGGTGAGGCGCACCGCCGAATCGGTTTTGTTGACGTGCTGGCCGCCGGCGCCGGATGCGCGGAAGGTGTCGATGCGCAAATCCGCCGGGTTAATCTGGATTTCCGCCAGTTCATCGGCTTCCGGCATTACCGCGACCGTGGCGGCGGAGGTGTGCACCCGCCCCTGTGATTCGGTTTCCGGCACGCGCTGCACGCGGTGCGCGCCGGACTCGAATTTCAGGCATGAATAGGCGCCATTGCCGATAATGCGCGCGATGATTTCTTTATAACCACCATGTTCGCCGGGGCTGGAGTTGAGCACCTCGACTTTCCAGCCGCGCAGCTCGGCATAGCGCGAATACATGCGAAACAGGTCGCCGGCGAAAATCGCGGCCTCGTCACCGCCCGTGCCGGCGCGGATTTCCAGAAAGATGTTGCTGTTGTCGTTGGGGTCTTTTGGCAACAGCAGTTTTTGCAGCTCCAGCTCCAGCTGTTCGATGTTCTGCTCGGCGAGTTTTTTTTCTTCCTGCGCCATCTCACGCATCTCGGCGTCGTCTTCCTGCAGCATTTCGGTGGCGCTTTGCAAATCTTCTGTCGCCTGCTGGTACTGCTGATAACAGTTCACCACCGGCTCCAGTTGCGAATATTCGCGCGACAGATCTCGGAAGCGGTTCTGGTCGGCCATCACTTCCGGCTCGGCCAGCAGTCCGGCGATTTCCTCATGCCGGTCGACCAGGTTCATCAGCTTGTTTTCAATCGATGCTTTCACCGCGGGTTTTTGTCCTGCTTGTCGCCCAGCAACAAATCACGCGCGGCGCGCACCAGTTCGGTTTTGTTGTTCTGGCTGGCTTCGCGCAGCGCGGTGCTGGGGGTGTGTAAAAACTTGTTGGTCAGGGTTTGCGCGACAAATTCCATCACCTGTTCCGGGCTTTGTCCGGCGGCCAGTTGCTTGCGCGCTTTTTGC
>JALWPK010000117.1 GCA_026995045.1 Gammaproteobacteria bacterium
CGCAGTGTAGGCATCAGGATGCGTTCCTTGCCTGGCTGCGACGCTTCTTGCCAGCTTTCGTGATCCCATCGGGTTGAAGTCCGTAGCGCTTTATCGAGTAGAACAGCGTAATGGGTAATGCTAGTATTACCTTCAATACCAGAGGTGCCATCATGGAAACAGCCACCAGTAAACTGACAAAAAAATACCAGGCGACAATACCCGAGCGCGTGCGCCGCCAGCTCCATCTGAAGGCCGGCGATGTGATCGCTTTCGAGATCAAAGGTAATCAGGTACAACTGCGCAAGGCCAGGCCGGTGGATCTGACCTTTACCCGAAGCCTGGAAGGCACGCTCAATGAATGGGCATCGGAGGCAGATGAAGAGGCCTACCGTGACCTTTGATGCTTTTGATGTCGTCGTTGTGCCCTTTCCATTTACGGATCGCACCACTACAAAACGGCGGCCGGCATTGGTGCTGTCCGATGCCAAGGCTTTCAACGGGCATGTAGATCAATCCGTGTTGGCCATGATCACCAGCGCCAGAAACTCGGATTGGCCACTGGATGTGGAAATCAAACATCTGGATTCAGCGGGTCTGCCCTCCGCCTCAGTGGTACGGATGAAACTGTTCACGCTGGATGATCGATTGGTGATCCGCAAGGCAGGTACTTTGGCTGAAAACGATCGAAATTCCGTGGCTGCCGCGCTTCGTCGGCTGCTGGCTCTTAAGGAGCAGTAGAGCGATGCACGTAATTGATATACGGAGGGGTTGACAAGGCAACATACCTGCCGGTATCGGTTTTGCAGAACGGATGCACAACAGAGGAAGTACGCCGCCATGTGCAATGATAACGCAGTTCCATTCAGTCACCGGAAGATCTTGCAGCCCCACTGACCGAACAGCTACCTGCCCGCACGACACCGGAAGGATGACCAAACCCGAACAACTTTTCCCCGGATTTTTTCACACAGGTCTGGCTAAGGCCGAACTGAATCGGTAAAATGCGCCTTCCCGCGAAGGGACAAGGGGCGAAACGCCCGGAGCAACACGCTCCCCTGCATGGGCGACAGCCCATCAGAAATGAAGTACAGCGTTTCAAACAACGCGGAGAGATGGCCGAGTGGCTGACAAAATTGCCGGGAGCAATTTTGGACGACCAACGGTCGGCCCCGAAGGGGCGGAGGGCAGGACGCCCGGAGCAACGCGCTCCCCTGCATGGGCGACAGCCCATCAGAAATGAAGTACAGCGTTTCAAACAACGCGGAGAGATGGCCGAGTGGCTGAAGGCGCTCCCCTGCTAAGGGAGTATGGGGTGAATAGCTCCATCGAGGGTTCGAATCCCTCTCTCTCCGCCATTCTTTCTATTTCAGTAAACTT
>JALWPK010000118.1 GCA_026995045.1 Gammaproteobacteria bacterium
ACCTGCACCGGCGTTTCGTCCATTTGCAGGATGTCATAGGCCAGCAACCGATCCCGCAGCAGGTTAATGAGCGGCTGGATCAGTTGTCCTGCCTGGATCATCCAGTTCGCCAGTGTGGCGCGCGGCAGGTCCACACCGATCCGCTTCAGGATGGTCTCCTGCCGGTACAACGGCAGGGCATCCTGGTATTTCGAGACGGTGATGTGCGCCAGCAGGCCCGGTGACGCCATACTCTTCGGGATCGGCTGCGCCGGTAACGGCGCGGTCTTGATACAGTGACCACAGGCGCAGGCGTATTGCTTGCGGATGTGGCGGATCACCTGGATTTTGGCCGGAATGATGTCCAGCTGTTCCGAGGCGACTTCGCCGATCTCGGTCAGGCGATTGCCATCATGCGGACAGATCCGCTCGGCGTCGGCCAGCGCGTGGATGACCTCGATGCGGAGCAGTGCTTCGGGTAAGGGCTTGCGGCCGCGCTTCTTGCGGGTGTGTTCCGGGACGCTGATGACATCCGCTTCCGCCGGTTCGGCCTGTACCTCGACCTCGGCTTCATCGAACAGACGGATCTGGTTTGGGGCAATCTTCTCGCTGCTGGCCGCATAGCGGCGAGCCAGTGCAAGGTTCAGTTGTTCCTGGAGGGTGATGACTTTTGATTGGAGTTGCGCGTTACGCGCCACCACTTCATCATGCTTTCTGGCCTGCCCAACGACCAGCGCCTTCAACGCATCAATGTCATCCGGTAACTGGTCCAGTGCAATCGGCATGCGCTGTATTATACGACAAAGACAGGTGCAATACCCTATAAAACACTGCGAAAGTGCAAACGTTCATGCGGTTGCAGGCGCATCACATCATAGCCGTCGAGCAGCCAGTTCAACTGTTGCCCCGTCAAGGTGACCACATCGCTGTCCACCTTGCGCGGCCACTTGAAACGCGCCCGTTCCAGGCGCTTCTGCCACAGACAAAAACCGTTGCGCTCCCAGTACAGGATTTTGATCTTGTCACGCTTACGGTTGCAGAACACAAACAGTTGTTCGGAAAACGGATCCAGCTCCAGCGCTTCTTCCACCAGAACCGCCAGCCCGTTAATGCCCTTGCGGAAGTCGACGATCTCCCGGCACAGATACACAGCAGGCAGCGCGTTCGACGGTCGCATCATCCGAGGGCTGCCACCGTGTTCAGTACGGTGGTTAATGTCGCCGTATTCACCGCACCGGAAAATGCAACGGATACACCGTTCGGTAAATGAATACACCACTCGCTATCGACAACGGCTCCAATGGCCTGCGCCCGCTGAAACCGCGCTGGACGCATGGGTGGCAGTACACCTTTCTTGACCAGCATCTTCTTGCCTG
>JALWPK010000119.1 GCA_026995045.1 Gammaproteobacteria bacterium
CGGTGCCCAGATCGAGGTACTTTAACGGCAATGGATTGTCGATGGCGTAGAGGATGGCGTAGTGCTGGTTGGCGGTGATGCGGAGGTAGTGGTTGTCGAGGTCGATGAATTTGAAGCTTATTACTGCCTCGCCGTTGTAGTCTTTAGGCCGTGGGATGAGGCCACGATTATCCCAGACAAACTTCCCGGGTCCTTTCGAGGTATCAACAAGAATACCTCGTCGCAGGCTCGCTAAGCGAAAGAGTTTTTTTGCGCTGGCAGTGTTCCATACATAACAATGCCCATTCTCATCCCCACTCACCACATACTTCCCATCCGGGCTGAAGGTGGCGTAGGTTTTGGCGATGTTGCCGGGGAGCTTGGCGAGGGGTTTCATTGAGACAAGGTCCCATAAAACCACGCCTACGAGGTTTTTGTACCCAATCTCGCTTTGTTCCTGAATGGACTCCCACTCGGCATCATAAGGTGATCCGAATCCCGAGGTCACCATTCGCTTGCCATCCGGCGAAAAAGACATATTCAGGAGTTTCCCAAAGCCCTGGTACGACCCACCCTCGGCTTTCAGTCTTTTCTGTGCCTCGCCAATGCCGGCAAAGATGCCGTAATCATCGTTCACCGATACATATAGACCACTGGCCATGAGCGCATGCCCATAAACTGGAAAATTCCGGAAACGCTTTACTTCCTGGCCATTGATGTCGGCGACATGCACCCAGCCATTCAAATCTTGCCATATGAATTGGTGACTGTTCGGAATGAAGCCCGCGCTGAAGATGTTGGCGTCAGTGGAGACAAGCCGATAAGTTTTTTGTTCGATATTCCAGAGGATGGCATGCCGGGTGTCGTGTGTGCTGATGGCCCAATGTCCGTCGTCTGAAACATCAAGCACCTGTACGGAGCCAATATTTGCAAAAGAAATTTGCCCGGATGACGGACTTCCGGCATGACAGCCTGCAAGCGTGACAAGTATTGCCGCGAAGACAAACAGCAGACGAAAAGGCATGTCAATACCGCCCGAATCCGCTGTTCTTCAGGAATCGGTCCCAGATAACATCGCGATAGACCTTCTCCCGCAACTCCTTCGTCGGCTCCTGCATCCCCGAATGGCTCTTGAGCCAGGGGGTTTGGTTGACTTGGACAATCGTGTGTTTTCTGTTCACCAGTTCATCAAGGAATTGGTCGATTTTCGTTGCTTCGCGCAACCCCACATACCCCATCGCCGGTCTGACCGGCCGGACCTTCCTGTACGGCGCGGTCCGGTGTGCGGCCAGGCTCAGCAGGGTTTCGACGGCCCGTTCCTCGGCGGGGGTCGGGGTACGGCGCAGGGCTGGGTTGCGGCGATACAGGGC
>JALWPK010000120.1 GCA_026995045.1 Gammaproteobacteria bacterium
GGGGCGGGCTCAGGTGTGGGAGCAGGCTCAGGTGTGGGAGCAGGCTCAGGTGTGGGAGCAGGCTCTACCTGCTGCGCTACGAACTCGCCGGTCTTTGGGTCAATTTCCGGGATGCCCTCGAAGCCAGCCGGTGAATTCAACGCCTGCACCACCGGGTCTTCCGCGGGAGCCAGCCGTACATAGGCTTCCAGCGCACCCTGCGCCCACTTGGCATCCGATCCTTTTTGCATAACGGCGATCCCGCGTCTCAGGTTACGTAGAGTGCCTTCGACGTTGTTTTCCTCAAGTGCCGCCAACGCGTCCTTAACCGCCGGGCGAGACAGAGCATTCGTGGTGTACTCTCGTAGCAGATTACGTACGGGATCACGCAATTCTTTAGGCTCAACAACGGCGGATAGAGAGGACCCGAAATAACCGTAATCACGGAACACGGCGTCGAGCAGGGTTGTCTCTCCCCCTTCACCACGCGGTATCGGCAGGTGTTTGAGCTCGTTCAGCGTAATGCCTTGTACAGTACCAGTAGTAGCCGCTTCGTCGATGAGTGCAGCTGCTTCTTCCTGCGTCTTGGGCTTAACGATACGAGGGATATCCGGGCGCAGCGTTACTTCCTTGTCAGGTTCCGCGACCGCAGCCACGGTTTCCGCGAGGTCATTCAAGCGCTTGGCCATCTGCGCGGCGTTCTTATCTCCAGCCGCGGGTTTAACGCGTACGCCGGTCATAGCCATTGTAGTAACAAGGGACGACAGAGTTTGTTGCGCGGCACCATCTTGACCCTGCACCTGCGCCAACAGTGTAGTAGGTGTGGTTGTTACTCGCGTGCCGTCAGCTGTCGGAAGCGCTACTACATTATCGTCGTTATCAACGAACACCAAACCGGCCGTGTCGTTCGCCTGCTTGACAAGCGAATTGGCAATCTTGGGCGGCAGAGATTCTTCGGCAAACTTATATGCTCGGGCGACGCCTTCGCCGAGGACTGTTGGATCCTCTACCGGCGTCAGCTCCTCGCCGTCTTTGACAGCCATCGCCCGCGCGAACGGCGCGAGGTTATTCAGTAGGTTGACGTCCACCGGTTTCGGTTGACCTTTGGTATCATCTGTCACCGGCTGCACCTGCGCGGGCTGGGCGCGCTTCTCCAGCATGCCCTGTAGTGTATTTGCACCTGTAGCGAGACCTTGCATGCCGCCACCCATCGCGCCGCCGAGTACCGCGCCAAGACCCGCTGCTTCAGGGACACCTTCCCAGAACGGCTGATCGGTTGCCACATTCTGCAACGCCTGCTCCGTACCGGACTGCAGGATTTCCTGACCTGACTCGAGTCCTGCTGCCACCGGAATAGACTGGTAAGCCGGCATGCCAGCGTTGTCGGCGTTGCGCAGCTGACCGGTGGTAGCCGCCACGTTGACATCTTCGACACCGAGTTTCTGCGCCAGCCGCGCACCGCCTACGCCGACAGCACCGCCCAGTACACCGGTAGCAAGCGCGGCAAGCGCATCGCCAGCCGTTACTTCTCCTCCCTGCGCATCTCGGATATTCTGCAGCTGCTGGCCAGCCATAATAGAACCTTCCCCTACGCCCGCGGCTGCCTGTGGAGACATGGCTGGGGCGAGGCGACGCGCACCAGCGCCGATAACACCACCGCCGATGATGGCCGGCACTGACTCAGCGAGATAACCGAGCGCACCATAAGGGTTGGTCAGTGTCTCTCCAATCGTACCCCAGAAGCCCTCGGCACTCTGGATGTTGGCCATCGCCTGTTGCATCTCAGGCGTGAATTCCTGCTGCTTCTGCTGCACGTAGTTGCCGACATCCACGCCCAGAATATCGCCGAGCGCACCCGCAGCGCCGGATGCCGGAGACCCGATGCCGAGCATCTCAAACGGGATGTCGAGGATGTT
Source organism: Gammaproteobacteria bacterium (assembly GCA_026995045.1). GTDB lineage: Bacteria > Pseudomonadota > Gammaproteobacteria > SZUA-229 > SZUA-229 > S139-92. The sequence continues at coordinate 1,896 of JALWPK010000120.1, forward strand.
GGGGATTGCCTGAAGTGTCTGGGCAGTACCAATCTGCAGCGCAGTTCCGATGTCTCCGAGAATACCCGTGTTCTGTTCTTCTCGTGCACGACGCTCTTCTTCTGCACGACGCTGCAGGTCTTCCATCGCAAGCTCAAGCGCTGTCGGTTTGCGGTCTGCCATCATCGGTCTCCAGTGTAGGGGTTCATGCGTGTAATTATGGCATAAAGAAACGGCGGGTTAAACCCGCCGAAGAGTCGTAGCTGACAGGAGGTGAGGAGGCTACTACTGCTGATAGGGACTACCGAAGGAAGATGGGGCAGTGCCCCAGATAGTGTTGAACAAGTCAAGTGGGTTAACTGTTTGCCCGCTAAGCGGATCATTGACGTTGCCAGCGAAACTTCCAGTTGCCTGTAGGACGTCTGCCGCTGTAGTATACGGAATAGACTGCGCCAGTGCGCCACGGTAAAGGGCATTAGCCTCAGCGTTACGCTGAGCAGCGGCTGCACTTAACAAAGCTGCGCGGGCACGCATGCGGTCGTTAGCCAGTTCAATGGGCGTACGCTGAATAGCCAGTTCGTTCTGCGCTACCCGTGGCAATGCTTGCGCGGAACTCTGCAGAGCGGAAGCGGTACGACCGACCATGCCGTAGAAGCCCGGAGCCATTGAATAGGTCATGCCGTTCAGGTTGCGGGCCTTGATATTCTCGTAGTGGTCGATGATGGACTGCGCCAACCCATTACCAAGCGCGGCAGCGGTATTCAGCTGCACAAAGGCCGCGTCGTTGATCGCGCTAGCTGTTGGTGTACCATCACCGCCAGCGGGAAGCAGGGGCATACCGAGCGCCCCACCGATAGCGGGTGTCGGGGCTTGGATATAAGCGTTGGGGTTACCCAGAATAGGAAAACCTTTGCCACGCGCTTGCAACAGGGCGATATCTTGTGGTGACAGCTGCCGCGGCGTAGCACCGGCAGACCCCAGCATGTCATATGCTGTATAGCCGAGGCCCAGTGCACCAGCTGTCTTGAAGGGGTGCTTACGAGCATACTGCATACCCTTAGCGGCCCCAGTTTTCAGTGCTCCGGGTGCTTGTTTAGCCGCGTTAATCGCGGTCTGGCCTGCCTTGGACGCCTTAGCGGCGTCATACAACCGCTTACCCTCAGCAGCGGCGAGCCCGATGTTAGCCAGCCACGGCAGCGCCCGGGCGGCAAGAAATTCTCCAGCTGTTCCAAGAGCTCCGGCAAGTGGCAACATAGGAAACTACCTCTCAGTTAAACCGTGCATCGGACCGGGCAATTGGAGCCCGCCCTTCCCGCAGCTTATACACTGCGTTGCGTGCCCGTGCCAGCTCGATCCGCCACTTATTGTAATAGGTCACCGACATTCCTGCAGAATAACCTTCGATGTCGCTCTCATCGAAAGCATGCCACGCGGCGAAGTACAGCAGTGCCCGATGCCATGCGGGGTCTACACCATCAGGTTCATCCGACGGGTATACCATCGGCTGCGGCGCAGGGATGCCGTAAACCTCAATGACCACGTCTGATGTAGGAGCGGCGTTAAAGTGCAACTTGCCGGACACAGTATCTACGTAATACTCGAGCACCGCTTTAGACCGAAACAGGTCTTTCAAGTGTCGCACACGACGCAGCTGCAGCTCGCCTGCCTTGACGCTGAGTATATCCAGCAGGGACTTGTTGAGCTGAACTGTGTCCTGCCCGGCCACAAGGGTGTAAGAGCTACGCGATTCAGGTGCGCGAAGGGCGAGGCAGAACGCCTCTACCCCTTGATTAAGTAGATCGGTGAGATGTTCGTCTGACCACAGACGAGGTTCATTGGTGTCGCGCAGGATGTTGGCGGACAACTCGTTGAGCATCTCACCGAGGTTCATCTACTTACTCCTCTACGACCTTGCGCTTGCGGGAACGGCGAGGTGCCGCTTTTTCTTCGACGGCCGGCGCAGCTGCGCCAACTTTCTCCATGTGCGCCTTCACTTCTTCCGCGGTAGCTTCGCGGAAATCATCACGCGCTTCCCACATCTCGTTGTAGCCGAATACCTGACCGGTGGGGATGTGTACCAAATACTTAACTTCCATGAATGTTCTCCTCTGCTTTATCGCTGAACCCAGCAGGCTCAATGATAAAGCCCCCGCTGAGCGGGGGCAAGGCTAATTACGCCTTGTAAGCGTACAGAGTGGCCAGAGCTTCCGGCTTGATCACTTTGTAGCCGTATACGAACAGGCCACGCATGATGGTGCCGAAGGTGCTCTCCGCACGCAGGCTCTCGGTGTTGGTCAGCTGAGCTGCGTAGGTCAGACCGTCCTTGACACCGGCGATGAAGTTCCAAGCCTGAACGGTGTTGGTACCTACAGTGTCAGTGGTCTGCGGCAGCAGGTTGGAGTTATAGATGGTAAAGCGATCCACCATACCAACCATACCGTTACGCAGCGGAGAAGTGCTGTCACCAGTCAGGTATGCTGCCTTGATGTCAGACTTCTTCAACATGTTGGTAGCCCAGAACGGCAGGATCAGGAAACGACCGGTCTCCGGCACATTCTGCTCGTCCAGCACTTGGCCCAGATCGAGGATGTAGTCCAGAATGTTAGTCGGGTCCAGAGCTACCGGGGCACCGGTATCACCCAGATTGATGTTGCCGCTGATGCGACCCGCGTTTGTACCCTTGTTCTGGGGAGAGATATCGGGAACGATATTAGCCAGAACGTCGGAGTCAACGCTGATCTTCAGCTGCTCAGAGGCGTCGGTGGCCCACATATTCATCTGATCGAGGTCGGACTGAACCTTCTCGATGTCGTCGATGATAGCGGACCAATACTTACCTTTGTCGATCAGCAGCTCGATGGTGCTGCCCAGCGGACGCTCCACCTGCAGAGTGTCACCAATGCGGTAATCGCGGATGGTGATGCTCGGAGTGGTGCGGATGATCACCTTGTCGCCCTGATTAGAGATTTCACCCTCGTAATCAGTATTGGCGATCTCGCTCAGAACAGTACCGTCGTAGTACTTCTCGACCAGCTTAGACGACCAAATCTCAGGAATGAAAATACCACTCTGAGAAGTGACGCCGGGTGCTACAGGATATGCCATAGCTTACTCTCCCTTAAAGTTGAATGCGGCCTTCCTGCTGAGCTTGGAAGATGTCGCGTTCCAACTTCTGAAACTCCTGAGCGGAGTACTTCTGTCGGTTTGCATACACCTGCGCAATCTCAGCACGGGTCCAGATTTTCTTCTCCTGCCCGGCGGGGCGACTACCTGCCGCCTTGCTCTTGCCGGGCGCGACATTTTTACGCTTGCGGTCAGTCTTGGGCTCGTCAACGATACCCTTCTCTGCCGCATAAGCACGGAAGAAAGTAGCGACCCCGTCAGCGTCCAGCGCCTGTCCAGCGGCTTGGAAACTTTGCATCCGCGAAGGAGACGCTTGCAGCCACTCGATAAACTCGGGATCAACGTTCAGCTCACGCCACTTGGGATACACACGATCAAGCTGCTGCATGAACTGCTGCTCAGCAGAGGCGGTTGCAACCTGCGACACGCCGTTGATCTGCTCCTCAAGCTTCGCGATACGTTGCTCCAGCTTGTCGGTGACTGACTTGATCGCTGTCTCGGCAACGCGACGCACAAAGGACACGGTGTCTTCACCGAGGTTCTCGACATCAGAAGGCGTTACCACTTCGTCCAACGGAGACGGGCGGGAACGCTCTTCCTGCGCCTTGACACTGGCGGACAGCTCCTCCAGCAGTTTGCGCATTTCTTCGAGTTGTTGGTCCTTCGCGCGGGCTACGCCGGCCAGCGACCGGTACTTCTGCTCCATCGCGGCCAGTTCTTCCCGCAGGCGTTCCACTTCCGGAGACGCCTCAGTAGCCACTGGTTCGGCAGTGGGTTCCTGTACGGAGGTTTCTTCCACCCCCTCATGCACGGATGTATCTTCCGTAGTAGGGGCTTCGTTATCAACCGTCATGCCCTCATCTTGGAGTACGGTTTCATTGTTCATCGCTCTTCTCCCAAAAATGTCGGCCCGGCGGCATTAGGCACGACTTCGTTTAAGGTCACTGATCAAGTCCGTGAGTGCCCTGCCACGTCCTTGGAGACGATGGACCTCGCTCCCTTCCGCCGACAAGAGCGCGGTTTTCACCCGCTCAAGCATGGCTTCAAGGTACGCGAGGAAATCCTCGTTCCGCGAAACGTCGGCGAGGGCCCGACGGTGCCGCTCTAAATCTTTACCTTGCGTTTTCATTTTACCTATAGTCTCTGTCTATTGGCAACTATTTATTAGGCAATAATTGCGTAGCTGGTGCACCATTACCGAGCTGGTTACCGGCGTAATCCTGCATGACGTCGGGCGCGCCACCCTGCATCTGTTGGAGCTGCTGCATTTGCTCAAGCTCTTTGATCTTCTGCAGGTCTGGCACGATGTCATTAACATCCATACCGAGACCCTTGGCAACTTCGCGCAATACAGCCGCGCGACCTTCAACGCCGATGATCTGACTATCCAGCGGGTTAGCAGTAATCTGCAGAAACTCGTTACGACGCACCTGCAGGGTGTCTTCCTGCATAACACCAATGGCGCCACGGGCAACAATCTCGATATCCGCCGCGTACTCCGGCAGGTCCTCATACATCATATCGTAGGTATACAGCTGCCGCAGGAGAGGCTCAAGAACCCGCACGTCAAGCTCGGCCACCACACGCTTGAGCCCCTTGTTAGCTGCGTTCAGCAGCATAGAAAGCCCGGAAGCGGTGCGGCCGACGGTGCCCGCGGGCTGCTGCCCGGCCATATACCGCGGGATCAGACTGAACTCGTCGGCCAACTGGTACATGCTATTCAGTACATTCAACAGTTCAGCGGCATTAGAGTTTGGTTGGAAGAACTGCATGACAGGAGACGCGCTCTGCGCATTATAGCCGCTCGACACCTGCCAGATACGCCACGGAGTAAGGTTGGTCAGTTCTTCGCCTTCGGCCAGACGGTCGATATCAATAACTACCTGCGGGCCAGACGCCAGAGACATGTTGTTCACAAGCGCACGGATAGACGCATTCGCTACCCCCTGCACATCACGCAGGATATCCGGCAAGCCGCGACCCCAGAAAGACCCGGGCACGTTTTCGTAGCTAGCAATGTGATACGGCCGACGTCCAAGCGGGTCTGGGTTGAGGTTAACCTTGATCACCTCCCCGTCAATGACCCACGCCACAATGTCATACACAGCATCTTCGTCGATGTCCTCGCCGATATTCCACTGCTTCAGCAGGTCACCGAACACCGGGCCGTAATACTCAAGACAGTCGATGAGCATGCCGGCCATATCGTTGTGCGCCTTTTCGGGTGCATCCTCGTAATCGTCTGACCCGGGCACATCGAGGTCAAGCCAGTTGTCCAACTGCCCACGTCGCGCTTTACGCAGGGTGGTGCGAATGGCTTCTTCGTTATACCCATCCTGTCCGATCAATTCATACAGGTCTTCATAACCAAAGCGCACTACCTCGATGATGTATCCGTCCTGTGGAGTAGCGATGCCCGGTGCCGGATAAATCAGGCGGGGGTCTACCCGCGTAAATTCATACACGACGTCCTCTGACACTTCCGGGTTATTGCCGTTCCATACAAGTTTGTCGCGCAGGCGGAATACCGGTCCTTTCAGGATGGCGGTGGGATAGGTTACGAAGTCATCAATGAAGTCGGTGATAGCGTCGTAGAACCCGCCCTCCTCCAACTGGGACTGCATGATCTTGTTAACTTCTTCCGCCGCACGGCGAGCCAGCTCGCGAGCTTTCTCCTTGGCGTCTCGTTCCAGCTCCATCTTGGTCTGCACGATAAGCTCGGGGGACGGCGGCTCACCAACCTGAGCCATGAACTGCTGTACCTGCATACGCAGGGTTTCGTCGATACTTGCTTGCAGATCACCCGGAAGAGTCGGGTCAGCAGACGGCCGGATAACCCATGGTTTCTCAGTCTGGCCGATGTAAACATCGGTAAGCCATGCAGCTACAACGCGGCACTTATTAGCAGTGATACGCGCATAATCCTCTGAACCCCCGACAGCCCTGATCTGGGCGAGCTTCTGCTCGTCATACTCGCCAATACGTGTTTGAGAAGCGTACTCCAGCCGGGCAGTAATACCCTCGGAATCACGATACTCTTTGGCTTTCTGGTAGTTATCTTCAATTAGCGCAGCGAGCTTATCCTTCGCTGGTAGGAGGTCAGGAAACCCTACGAGCTCGTTGCGCTCGCGCTCCTCGACAACCTCTTTAGCCGTTGCCACTCGTACCAAACCAAGAGCCGTTTCTGCCATGTCTTACCCTTTACGGTGTGATCTGTTGTTGCCAGCTGCCATCCGGAATAACGCTGAGACCTTCCACCACAGTCTGCATATTCAATGCAGATTGTACGGCGCGGTTGTAAGACTCGCTCACGCTCGCGGTATGTCCGAGGCTCACGTTGTAGTTGATGGCCGAGACAAGCCCTGACACATAAGTCTGCAGGATAGAACGCTGCGCGTCAAGCTGACGAGCGATGATATCAAAGCCTTCAAGACTGGCCTGAATCTTGCCCTGTAGAGCTGCTGATTTGCCTTGCGCAATAGTAGCTTCTACTCTAGCCTTGGCATCAGCCGCCGTTGCTTCGGCGGTTACACGTGACGCCTCCGCCCGAGCCGTAGCCTCATATGCTGTGGCCTTGGCCTGCAGTGCGGTAGCAGACGCCCGGGCGCGCGCTTCATAACCACGCGCTTTCGCCGTATAAGCATCCAGCTGAGCTCGTGCTGCCGCGACAGCAGCTTCATATGCCTGCGCCGCGCTCTGGTTGACCTTTGCCTGAGCCTCAATCTGCCGGGCTTCGGCGTCCACGGCGGCAGCCTGTGCCTGCGTGTTAGCCTGCACCGCGGCAACTTGCGCCTTGTATGCGTCGACCTGCGTTGCGAACAGTTGCCCAGATGCTCGAGCTGCATCAGCGATAGCAGCCGCACCAGCCAGTTTAGCCTTATAGGTCTCGATAGCTGTGGTCTCTGCGGCCAACTTCGCTCTGTAAGCCTCAACCGCCGCGGAGTATTCCTGCACTCGCTTCGTTGTGAGCGCCTCGTGGGCGGCCACTTCTGCGCGATACAGCTCGATGTTACTGCGATGTGCATCCAGTCGCAGGCGTTCATTGTCAACCGCTACAGATGCAGCTGCCTTATCACGCTCAACCAACGCCGAGAACTGCGTAGCATTGGCGGAGGCAAGACGGGACGCGGCTTCGGCCTGCGCGGCCATAGCACGGTTGTTAGTCTCAACCTGCTGCAGCTTGGCCTTGAACTCTTCGAGTTGGGCGTTAACTAGCGTAGCAAAAGCCTTAACCGAAGTATCGTAGACGTCGACTTTGGCAGCTTCGCCCGCCAACGTTGCCTTGTATACCTCAACTTTCGCTTTGTCCACCTCGAGCGGGGCCATGTAAGCCTTGAGCTGAGCCTCGTATACTTGGAACTTGACCGCCTCTGCTTGATTAGCTTCCGCATAAGCACGTACCTGCTCAGCATATACTTGAATCTTAGTCTTCTCGGCATCGAGTACCAACCGCTGAGCTTCAAGTTCCGTGCGATACACATCCAGCTTCGCCAGTTCTCCCTTGATCTGCTCAGCATACACACGCATGGAAGTTTCGTTCAACTGCCCGACCAAGCGAGCAGCATCCACCAACGCACGGAAATTCTCGATCTTAGCGGCTACCGCGTCCAGCTGCAGTTTGTAGTTCGCTGCGAGAGCGTTATACGCGTTGATCTGACTCTGCACCTGCTCCAACCGCAGGCGAATGAGGTCGGTTGCCACCTTAGCCTTCAGCTGCTCAACTTGTAGAAGGAGCTGCTGATAACCCTCAAGGGCTTGGCGCGCCAAGTTGCGCAGCTGCTGATAGTTGTTAAGAGAGACTTCGCGCCAGCGCTGAGCGAGCTCTCCAAGTTTCGCCCCGAGGTCGGCGAGAGCTACTGCCTTCTTGCGCAAACCGTCATTGCGAATACCATCCAGCCGCTCATCGAGTACTCCTTGCGGGCGGGTGAATCCAGCGCGAGAAAACTCCGCCTTAGCGTCAGCGACAGCCTTAGACACCTCAGCGTCAATTTTCGCCGCAACGGGCGGGGCAACTACCACTTGGAGATCAGCGTATACAGTCTGAAGATTTTCTACCCAGCCGCGCAACGTAGCGGACAGAGCATCTACGTCCGTAGTATCAAACCGCGCTGGGGTGAAGTTAACCTGCACATCGGGCACATCAGGCACAACGATGTTCGGCGCTGGAATGGGGTCAGGCACCGTAATATCAGGAGCCTGCGGGATGGTCACATCCAGCAGCTGCGGAACAGCCGGCATATAGATGCTTGGTGCAGTCGGTAGGGCCAACTGCAGGTTTATATTCGGCTCCGTCGGTAGTGTGAACTGCTGCAGGTCTGGTGGCGTAGGTAAGGCACCAATATTAGACAGCACCGGAGCGTCCGGGTAATTGATCGTCGGCGCGGTTGGAGCGGCCGCCGTTACGGACAGATCATCCGTGTTATAGGTGGCCGCTATAGACGCCGGGTTAAGGTAGTAAGGCGTGTATGACGCAAATATCGCAGACACAGTGCCGGGTGTAACAGCGCCCGGACCTGCCGGAAGTGCCCATGCATCAGGCGAATACACCGGCAATCCAGAGGTGTCAATTACCGGCACTGGTTCACTAACTGCCGCGCTAATGGACGCCAAATAACCGGAGATATCAGGCGGCGAGGCCGTGAATGTCGGCACCGGGTCAGGAGTTACGGTGGCAGTGAGCGTACCGACAGGCGTGAACACGGGGTCCCCCGGTAAATTGGGCACCGGCACTCCTTCCAGCTCACCGATGGGGTCCAACGTCAAACCGGGGTCGAGCGGTAGGGATGGAGAAGAAATTGTCGGTGTAGAAAATCCCGCCAGCAGCGCATCAAAGTCAGCAAGTGCCGCGCTAGTAGCCGCGATAGAATCATTAACCTTGTTGCTTACAAGGTAATCTAGTTGTGCTACGCGGGCGATGGCGTCATTGACCTGCGCCTGAATAGCCTGTACTTCATTCTCGTAATGTTGAACCGCTGCCGTCGCACTCATACTGTCTTACCGCCGCTGCATCCGGGAAGTAAAAGTCACGTTAAAGGATATTGCTCGGAGCACATTATACTGCAAAGAGCGAATTGCCAAGCGCTCAAGTGCTGGTACTAACCCCTTGGCCAAGTAGCCTGCTCGGTCTACAGAATACTCATAATCACCAACACGCACGAAGATAGGCGCATCTGTATCGGCGAACACCTTGTGCACCCGGTAAGCTACGCCACCGGATAAATCGTTCTGCACGAACTCAATGCGAGCCTCAATAGAACGCTGTTCCCACGACACCACCGTGCTGGTGGTAGCTGCCAGCGTATCTGCGTACCATCGCACGTGAGTATCAGCGTACCGACCAAAGGCGCCTGTGAGTGTGGTGTATATCGCGCTACCTCGGAACTCGGCGACGATTGTTACCCTGTCCCTGACCTGAGCTGTATCAACGATATTGGCCAGCGCAAAATGCGCCGAGTCAGGAAATCCGCTGATACCAAGCGTGTCAGTGTAATCAACGACTGTGCGCCCACGTACGAGCACTACATCGGCAACTTGCGGGTAGTCACGGTAACTCATATGGCCACCTCGAACTGTCTGACGTCAACGATGCTGGCTGATGACACCAAGTCGCCAATGATATTCTGCACGGCGGTACCGGAAACCACCGCGGGTGCTACTACCAGCGGAACGACGGTCATGACACGCTCATCGGACATCACGACGTAATCTGTCAACAACGAATAATACGCGGAAGAAACAACTGTGGCAGCAACAACGGAGTCCTCGAGAAGCGTCGTCGCGAAATCAAAAACCAACGCGGTGCTTGTGACCGCTGTGTATACATCCTGTCGACCTACTGACAAGGCGCTTGGCAGTGTATCAACAACACCATTATCACTAACGGTGTAAGACGCGACACCGGACAACAGGGTAGCACCTGCGCCTAGCGCATATGAGGCGGCTTCCACTGCGCGCAGTGTGCCGGCTACAACTGACTGCCCCGCCAGCAGGTCATCAAACACGCGTACAGTCATGGATGCGGCTTCGGAATCATCGACGACCACTGCACCCGCGACTGTCGGGTAAGCTACTACTTCATATTCTGTGAACGCGCTGTAAATTGCGCCGTCCTCATATACCGGGCCAGCACGATAAGGTACATCTGGCGAAGCAGCAACCAGCTGATCTGTGAGTACAGCGCCGGGTACATCCTTGACCACATCAGCGGCGACACCGGGCTCAACGACCACAAGCGCCATGTAAGACTTGGTCGCCGGGGTAACGACCAAATACTCCGCTAGCGCTGCGAAAACAGAATACACACCGGTCTCGGCGTACAGCGCCGTATCCGCTACAAACACAGCGCCAGACCCATCAAACGACGTCACGGCGGATACCGTGTCAAACAACGTCTCGTACGGGGCCTGCTCGTCGCCGTAAACACTGAGCCCTTGCACGACGGTCGGGAGTGCCAGCGCAAACGGTGTAACAGAGGTTGAGAGCGCCGGACTATCCGAAGCAAATGCTGTACTGTAGGACGTGAATAGCGCTGTACCCAGCAGGGAACTGATTAAATCACCCAACGCCACAACAGCAGCCGCGCCGGCCGTAGCCGCCCCGTCAGTAAGGTCAACTGTGATAACCGTTATGGTTATGCCATGCGCGGTAAACTCCGGTGTTGCATCCCCAGAGGACACCACGTCCGCTGGAACACGCAGGGTAGTTACGTCAGAGTCACCAGCGCCATACGCCGAAACATAAGACGTCACCGTCGCCCCAAACTTCTTCTGCACATGCGGACCTTCCGGCGGCCGATCATATAAGCCGATCAGCGCTGGAGCAGTAGGGTCGTTGAAGAAAACGAACGGCTCGTGCCGACGTGTGAACGTCGGTGTTACCGGCAAGTCTTTCGTGGAATAACCGTCAGACAGCGGGTCGCGCGGCGGAGACTTGAATCCCCAATCAACCGGGAACACCTGCAAGCGGCGAACATTGTCGCCTACCACCGCAACTGTTTCTACGACGTCTTCGAGAACTGTAGGCATGATGTTAAGCCATGTAAGTTACGATTTCACCATCTCGCAAAAGGACGCTGAGCGGCAAATCTTGTTTGTCCCCATCCTGCAGTTGTACCGCGTTTCTCGCTGCTTCGTACACGGGAGTCAAGTCTTCTACCAAACTCCAGTTGACGTTATCATACTTGACAGGACCGTTCGCGTCTACTCGGTAAACGCCGATGTGCTCGTAAACTGGGTACCAATCAGTTGTACCGACCGACACAGAATCTGCCAAGAAAGAAGACTCGTCAACGAAAGACTGTGCTACCAAGAAACCGATGCTGATAGCACTAACAGCGACGCCGCGCTCATAACGAGTCGTGCAGTCAACAAGCAATTTAGCTTTACGTCCACCGACAATAGTGTCCCTGAGAACGTCATCTATAACGAACAACGCTTCCTTCGGTTGACCGAACAAACGTATTTCACCACTCAGAGAACGAGGTTCATCTGGTACAAGCGTTGTGGCAAATGAGTGCTCCCGGTAAACAGTGAACTCATCTGTAAACGAAAAAGTCTCGTAATACAGACCACGCCACCGCAAATCTATTTGTACGCTGTCTTCGTCCACAACAGAAGTCGCTGACAACCGCGGATCATACAGCTTCATGGTTTCGTGTGCCGGCGAGTATAGTTTGTCAACACTGCGCGCTTCGCCGTTCAATCTGGCCGGCACAAACAAAACCACGCCGCTAAAAGCGGGGCTGAGCAGGACTCTAGAGAAAGGGCGGCCACCAACGATCACTGCCACCTCCTAACAATTGAAGTTACATGTGGACACGTATTAAGCAAAAAGACTCCAACGGTTAATGTATAGAACGGAGTCAACCCAGAAGCATCTACAAAACGCGTATACAACGCCGACTGTGGTGCTGTAGTATAACTAACAATATCTGAGCGCTCCGAGTGATTCAGACCAAATGTTGAAAAATACGCTTTAAACGGCGGCGAGGTATCTAAATAAAGCCAGTCTACCGTAACTGGATAACGCGGAACATAATAAACATTATCGGAACAAAACAATGCTGCCGCTGTATCCTGTCCGCTTACAAGAGATTGAACTACCCACTCAAAATGAACCCGGGCAATTATAGATGCATCATACACCGGCGCGTAACTACTACCATCTGGTGATACAGCGAATACTGGCGCAGTTGACACAACAACGTTGTTGCCGTTTTCTCTAGCCAAAGCGTACGCTGTGTCATTAAACATACCAGAAACCACAACTGGGGGCGCGTCTAACCCAACTCCGGCAGTTGCGAAGTCGCCAGCTGGTATCGGTATCTCAACGGGCACAACGGGAAACTCGATGGAAGAGACACTATGTTTCGGGAAGTCAGGGGCGTACACTGACATTCGCGTATAACCGCCTTCAAGAAATAGCGTAGAACGTTCACAGCCAAACAGAGCAAAAAAATCATCCCACTCTAACAGGCGTCCGGCGTTCGTCAGCGGCCATGAATTACTTTGCGCAGTCACATCCTGCAAATGGTTAAACCGATTAGGCGTGGCTGAAGCATTGCTCGATGTGTAGTACGCAAACTCGTCAACACTAGCTATTTCCGGATAACGCCCGGTCACAGTCGCGCTGACATGTGCACATGTAACATTAGAAGATACTTGGTTGTTCGCATATAACAGTGATGGGTGGAACGCGCAGGGGGTCAGACGGTTCTTGCTCAACAAAAACGTCCCGTTCCACGCATTAGTCTTTTGATAAGAACACGTAGTAATCCCGTCTACCACGGAAACCCCGGAAAACTCAGCTCTACGAAGGTAATAGGGCGTAGGAACCGCGACCGTGTCATGCACAGTGTAAATAACACCACTGCCTTCGAAGCCGGCGACAATACCGCGTGCGGGGTATATAGCGTGGGCCAAACTATGCGGGGTTGCATCCGCGAATACCCCTTCTGACACGCCGCCGTAGCTATAAACTAACAAATCGGTCGAGTCTGCGGTCTGTATTAACTCGTCGGCGTAGACCCGCAGTGGCGGCTGTAGAACAACATCCTCAACCACGGAAACGCGCGCCCGGGGCAATCCTTGGACTACAAAATACGGGAAATAATATATAGACGAAACTGGGTCACCCGCCTCATAAAAATATGCTGTGTATGTGAACGGTTTTCCGTAGAGAACTGTCTCAAAAATGACACCCTCTGGGAATGGGTATTCTTGGTCAACCGGAGCAAATAATGCACCCCTGAAAATCGGCGTATAGAGCCCTGTAAAGTCATACCGACCAAGTGATATAGGTACGTAATCATACTCAACCCGATGCGTTGTACTCACAGTAGCGTCGACATTACCTATAGCAACGCCGCTTTGTTCAAAACGTGAAGCCGTAATAGAAACATCTGCTGAAACAGCTGTACCGCCATAAGCTATAGAAACTTCTGAAGAAGAATAATCAAACTCAATAGAAAACTCTACCGGAGCAACTACAGTTTTATTTGAGTATGTATCGATAATAGCGGCTGAGCACACAGCGTTCAATGCATTAAAAGATGATACGGGCATACTGTATGGATAATCCGCATCTATAGACGCATGCAGCTGTGTAACGTAGTCCGCCCATGCTTGATACTCCGCAGTATTCGGAGTAACCTGCAACACTGAGTAAACATAACCGGAAACATCGGTAGAGCTCATTGATGGATCAACAAGGAACCCGGCGAACGTCGTAGATGCACTAGACCTATAATCGTGCTTTATGTTTCCATAAGGATACAGTTTTACAGTCACTCCATCGTAAAACGAACTACAACGTACATAATCTAACGTTGGGCAATCAGTGTTAACAGTTACATCAACGAAATTTGTAGCCCATGAAGCGCGCGGGGCGGGCGTCCCATCCTCAGAGTAATAACTATTGATTAAAAACGCCCAGCCAGCATGGACATCCCGATAGAAATTAGCAGCCCCTGAAACCTCGAATTTGCCGTTGTCGGTTATACCAACATCATATACGTTTTCGGTATCATAAGAAATAAACGTATAAGTAACCCGAGATGGTGAATACCAGTTAATAGTAGTATCGCCGACAAGCCCCTTACGCTGCGGAGACCCATTAAACTCTATCCCTAACCGTAACCCATCACTACGCGACCGACTACGGACAACAAAAGCCCCGCGTAACTGGTCGCTACCGACGTAAGCAGCAAAAGCGCTTTTGTCTACTACATACTCGCCGTGAGACGGTCTAACAGGACGATTTCCGATACCGTATAGATACGGCCCAACGGCAGACTTTATATACGGTGAAACCACGGCATCAGCCGCTTCTACATAATCATCGCCAACGCTTTCCGCGATTGCTACACTGCTGATGCCAACGAAATAAAACTGATAGCGCGTACTATACGTTATCAGCTGCTGCGATGTAGTCAGCAGCAAGTCCAACAACGCTAATGTGGCCTCGGCATCTGCCGGCATCTGCTCACTGACACGCACAGAATCAACAGACAGCTTCTTACCGAGCAGGTATGAGGGGTTACGAAGCAAGCCGATGTTAGAAAGTGCATCAGGCCAAAACACGTCCACTGCGGCGAACGAACGAAAAACCGCGTCATTGTGGACCGGGATTAACGATACAAACGCACCGTCGTACAACCCGACAAACCAATCGGCTGTTGCGTACTCGTAGACAACACCCTCGCTAGACAAGTCCGGGACAACTACTTCTACACCGGCCAGTAGCAATCTCGGCGTGGCATCATTAGTGATATAACACCACACGCTGGCGGAGTTTGTATGGAGAAGGTGCTCGCGACGTCGATAGTCACCAGCTACCCACAACCCATGCTTATTCTCGACAACAGGTACCGGCCGCACATCAACAAGTGTCTCGTCAGAAGAACTCACAGCAGTTGGATTTAACGGCGGGTCGATGTATACGGCCAACTCAGGTATATCCACAGTCAACTGTGTCATAACGGCGTAGAAGTACTCCGGCAGCAACCCTACCGTGGCGGACGCAGCAACTGCTGTGTCATAGAACAACTGCTGTGGGTCAGAAGAAAGCTGAAGACGCAGCTCATCGTAGAACGCGGACTCTTCGGTCAACCCAGTCACCGGCGCACCAATCGGTAGCCGTTGTCGTATCTCATCGTTCATGGCGGCGACACGCTTAGGGTTAGACACGAGAGCCGTGTACACGGCATATTTCGCTAATGCGTCTGCCGCCTCAGACGCAGATGAAAAGCTACCCTGCACCCGCTGACCGTCGTAGAACCCGTAACGGATGGACGGTGCCTTATGCGTATCAGGCTTGGCCCTTACGTATTTGGGGGTAACTGCAACATTAAGCACAGACCCACCATCGCGCACGACGGCGTCATAATCTTGGTGCTTAATCTTGTAGGTACCACCGGGCGTAACACGCCCTAAGCGCTCAGCGCGCTCGACGTTCTTCTGAACACTACGAAAAACGGCACCCTCGAGGGTGCCGCCCTGTGCGTTGAAAATACGCTTCGGCTTACTCATTATGCAGAGGTCAGCACCAGCTTGTAACCAACGCTGAAGATATCAGTGTCATACTGAGTACGGTCCTGTGCGAAGCGGGCAATACTCAACAAGACACCTGTGGTGCCGCCGCGGGTGGAGTCAGATAGTACAGCTGCACCGCGGATAACCACAGAGCTCGCGGTTGCGATAGTGAAGTCAGCCCGGGCAGCGAGGTTATCTGCTGTACCAGTAGCAGTCAGGGATGCCTGCCATGCGGGACGAGTGGCCTCAGTGTAACCCTCAGTGGTAGAGGTAATCTCGCCGGCGGTGGAAGCGAAGTTAGCCGCGGTATAAGTACCGTCAGGCGTTACGTTGGCGTTCCACAGAGCGATGTACCAAGCTGACAGAGCAGTTGCACCACCAAGAACAGCTGCGTTCAGCAGGTAATTCAGTCCCTCGTCAGGAATGAGGTTCTCGTCGATGCGCTCATCCTTGCCGTTCACTGAGTGGTAATACACACCCTTCAGCTGGGCCCCCATCTTCGGCAGCAGGATGCCGCCCTCGGTGCGCTCGAAGTGGCCGTTGTCGACGTTACGACGCAGCTCGCGAGCGTGCTTTGCAATATCACGGTCAATCATGATTGTCCTCCAATTAGAACTTCCGAAATTTCGGCGTCGAGGGCGGAAACCACCCGCCGACTGTTGTTATTATCCACGTAGAATGTCCTAGCTTCAAGCGGTAACTTCATTCTTACGTTGCCCTGCGTCAAACGAATGACTTGCAGAGACGGAGTAAACAGCACATGTCCGACCTCCGTCAAAACCACCACACCAACGCCCGAGTCCTTAATCTGCCCGGGCGGAAACTTAGAAAGGTCGACATGCACCGCCCCAAACCGCGGGACTACGTTAGACGAGATATAGGAAATAGAAGGGTTGTCAGCATCAGACAAATACCAAATGCCGTTATCGTCCCCAACAAGAACCCCGCGGCCAAGATACTTAAGAAACCGAATATTGCCAGAGAACTCAAAATGCCCATAACGCACATCACGTAGTGACGGGTTAAACGGAGCAGACACATAAACCACGTTGCCAGCTGCTGCATAGAGTCGGCCGCCTCTCCACGTTACAAAGTCAACTGCCGGAAACACATCCATATGTAAAGTCTGGCATTCAGCCCCGTCACCTTCAGAGAGCACAATCGTATCACCGGTGACCCCGCGCCCAACTTCCCTGTATACCTCAGACTTGTCCGTTACATAAACAACCATCTCATGCCCAGCCGGCACCTGC
Organism: Gammaproteobacteria bacterium; assembly: GCA_026995045.1. GTDB lineage: Bacteria > Pseudomonadota > Gammaproteobacteria > SZUA-229 > SZUA-229 > S139-92. The sequence continues at coordinate 18,781 of JALWPK010000120.1, forward strand.
GGAATTGTAATAGTATCACCCAACTTGGCCGTACCGACAGGTACAGCGCCAGACTCAACACCCTGCGAGTCAACGAGAGAGACCGCGACCAACGTTGGCCCACCCAGCACAGCGGGGAACCTCGGTGGACGCTGAACACCTGCCGGACGAATCACACCGGCACTGAGCTGATACAGGCCGGCCTTGGTGGCGAAGTAAACCGCGTCATTGTACTTGGCGTAATCTAACGTGCTGTCTTCGCCGACAAACGGACCATCAAACGTCTCGCCGGTAACACCGTTGATAAACTTGATGCGACCCTCATCACAGATGATGCAGCTGTCACCTGCCGGAACAAACCCGCTGATATCACGCCCCTCGTACACTGGGATCCCGGGACTAAGTGCGGAACGTAGTGTGCCTCCAGAGACATCAAAGTTTTCGACGATATTGGCAAACCCCTCCGGAGCAGGGACCTCCTGCGTCTCACCGTTTACCGGCAGTGGAATTTGAAGGGGTTTTACCGGGTTCCTCGCCACGTCTGGCCTCCTTATACAACTTCAACAGACCTGCATGCCGCAGAGTACACACTCTCAACGCATCCACCGTATTAGCGTACGCCTGCACCAGCGCCTTCAGCGTCTCCGCTGTCGGTGCTACCGCTGCCGGACACGGCTCCGCCAGTTGATACGGAACCGGTGGCAGAGTCGTAATAACGGGTGGCGGCTTTATTTGAACGGTCGATGTAGAGTTTGAGGTTGCGCACGACGTCAGGAGGAACGACGCACTTAGCAGTATCGTCGCTTTCTGTCGCCATAAGGAGCTGGCGCCTGACTTTATTGAGTTCATGTTCTTTCTCCGCATACCGGGCATTCAGCTCGTCAACAACAGCATTCAGACGACGCACTCGCTCGAGCGCGGTTTCTAGGCTTTGAGAATACTGTTGCTGGTATTGATGCGTTATACGCTCAATCGTGTCGCGTAGCTCAGCCGTTCGCTCAGCGCAGATGCTTATCTGCTCCAACGAGCCACGGGAATACCCTAGCATATAAACCTTATAACCAACAACTGCAAGTAGCAGCCCGCCCACGATATAGAGCGCTGCCTGTTTACTTAGAAGAAAACGCAGTAGTCGCAACATTTTCGCCCCACTTAGAAACTCCCATCCAACCAAGAATCACTGCCCCGGCAAGGGCGTAGAACCCCTCTGGAACCTGCTTATCTGCATACAAAACATACCCGGTTACAGCCAACACAGCGACCAGCATAACGTATGCAAACACGCGCATGTGGAAATTCTTGAGAGACGGGGCTTCAGACATCACAGAACTCCATCACCCGGTTCATCCAACCTGCGGCGAACACTGCATTTGCCGACCGCTTTGCGATGACGCGGCCGAGGTACAACACGCGCTCTTTTACTAACCTGACCAGTGTGGTCGTCTCGCCGTACTGCGCGACGTAATCGCGTAACTTGGCTGAAGTGCGCGGACCAACAACGCCGTCTGGGGTAGTACCTATCAACTTCTGAAGTGCCTTAACAGCATGTTTAGGGCCGGAATGAACCGCGTAATCGATGAGGAATTCTTGGATGCGCTTGTAAGGGATGAAAGTGCTGGTGAGACCATACGGGCGGATATACAACTGCTCGTATATCTCTATGGCGGACTCTACATCTAATGCTTTGAGTTCAACCTCTGTAGCGTCCGGATCAAGACGTCGATAAGTCTTGAGGGTGATGCCATATTTCGTCGGTCCACCCCGGTCTGCCGGGTGGTCTACATACCCACCCTCCCGCTTAATAAGCTCCTCGAGGATGGAATATTCGTGCATACTTACGACCCGTTATTCTTGTCGGCAAAGCGAGCGCTGTCACGATCACGCTCAAGCATAATAACGCGCACTCGCAAGTCGTCAATAGTAGCTCGC
>JALWPK010000121.1 GCA_026995045.1 Gammaproteobacteria bacterium
ACATGAGATCACAGAAGCTCCATCTGTACCTCACCTCTGCCCACGAATGCGGTTACCTGCCTGACCGACTCGCCACCAACCTTGTGCCTGATCCGCGCCTGCAAATGGACATGGCGACCTACAGCCAGCTTATCACCCTGGGTTACCGCCGCAGCGGGCAGCACACTTACCGGCCTTATTGTGGCGAATGCGAAGCCTGCATCCCCTGCCGCATTCCGGTGCGCGAATTCACCCCGAACCACAGTCAGAAACGTTGCCTGAAGCGCAACCGCGACCTCGATATTCGCATTACGGCGGCGCGCCACACTGATGAACTGTTTGCGCTGTACCGCCGCTATATCAATGCGCGTCACAGCGATGGCGATATGGTCAACCCGACGCCGCAGGACTACCGCAATTTTTTGTATTGCGACTGGAGCGACACCTGGTTTGCCGAAGCGCGGCTGGGCGGGCGGCTGGTGGCGGTGGCGGTATTTGACCAGGTCGATGATGGCCTGTCTACGGTGTACAGTTTTTTTGAACCGGACATGGACAGGCGCAGCCTCGGCAAATTCAATATCCTCACACTAATCGAGCATGCGCGCCTGCTCAACCTGCCCTATCTGTACATGGGCTACCTGATTAACGATTGCGGCAAAATGCAATACAAAAAAGACTACCGGCCGTTGCAGTGTCTGATCGAGCATCGCTGGGTGACGCGCTATCCGGCGCGTTGACGCCGCTGCGGTGATGAACAAGCCGTACGGTTTTCAGGTTAATCCCGCAGGCCTGCATGTTACAATCACGGCATGAGCGTACAACAAACCATTACCGAAAAACTGCAAAACGCGTTTTCACCCGAGCATCTGGAAGTGGTGAACGAAAGCCACATGCACAATGTGCCGGAAGGCTCGGAGTCACATTTCAAGGTATTCATCGTCACCGACGAGTTTGCCGGCAAGCCATTGCTGGCGCGGCACCGGCTGGTCAATGCCGTGCTCAAAGACGAGCTGGACGGTGGCATTCATGCGCTGGCGCTGCACACCATGACGATGGAAGAATGGTTCAGGAAAGGCGGCGCGCCGGCTTCGCCCGAGTGCCTGGGCGGCGGAAAAAACAACTGATTTGCCAGCCCTTTGTTACAATCTGGTTTATCCGGTTATGCCAATGCATAATCCTCGCTCATACTCACCGGGAGGACAGCCTTCATGACGCAGCTTGACCCGATACTGCTCAATTTTCTCTATGTCATTCTCGGCGGCATACTCACGCTCATTTTCATGAAATTCGGCTGCCTGCTGTTTAACAAGATGGTCAGTTTTGATATCAGCGAGGAACTGGGCAAGGGCAATATCGCGGTTGG
>JALWPK010000122.1 GCA_026995045.1 Gammaproteobacteria bacterium
ACGTTGGGCGATTTTCGATTTGGTCCTATTAACATTATTCACTGAGAAAATTTGCGTGAGCGAGGAATGCTATGTTCTGGAGAGCAAAAGATCCGGCAAAAAATTGGATAATCTCTCACATGAAACGAGACCTGCGTATCGGTGTTAATGACGCTGAAAATTTGTGGTCTCGAATACAAAGTTGGGAGGGGTATAGCGATAGTTTAACACAAGCGTTTTGTGTCTACCCTGCTGATAAATCTATCCCTTTGTTAACATATGCGCTTATGCCCTATAAACCGACAGGTTTTTTGGCTGTGGGGAGAGCACCTGGAAAATTGGCTCTCTATTACGGGCGAAATGGGGTAACTGTATTACTACATATGGTTCATTCAGGGCCTGCCCCGTCGTTTATTCGAGCATTGCACAGTCTGTATTACCAAGCAGTGGTGAATGAGAAAATAGGAGAATTTTATTGGATGATGCTAAATGGCTTGATGATTACGAAGGATTTAATCTCTGGCTCGGAGATGCAAGATGCTCTTGACGTGATTGAAGAAGCGCAGCCTTATTGGAGTACCCTTACTTATTCCAAAGAATTTGCGCCAAAAATTGATTTTTTGAGAACACTTTGACTTTTTCAGCCGAATCGGTTAGTGTGTTTATATCGTAAAACAGGACTTTTCTGGATACTGGACTTTTGACAAATCGGCGAAAGCCCCAAGATACGGGGGCAAGTCCGCCTACTCAACCCCTGTATATAGGGGTAAAACGTATTTTGTCTAAAGTCCAATGGATAAAATAAGTCCTTTTTTCCTATTGAGATAATGTGCTTTTGCTTTACCAATCGCCCAACCACGCGTGCAGCCGACCCGCCTTCGGCGGCTGGGAGGCGGCGCGAAATTTGCAAATTCAGGCCGTGCCGAAACAGTGGCGCATTGCAAACACGGCGGGCGGCTAACGCCAACGTTGGGCGTCACGGGCATTTTTCTTGTCGGAACATTCACAATTCGGCGCAACGGCGCGGTCTGAAGGTTCATCCAGGCGCGCGAAGGCTTCCCCCTGCTGTGGGGTCGGCCAGCGGGGGGCTTCTTCACCGTGGGGTGTTTGCGGTGAGGCTGCCTTGCCCGCCGTCACGCCCGCTTGTCCGGTTGGCGGGTTCTGTGTGCAACGGGATGTTGCCAGCGGGGGCGTATGGCTCTCGCTCCCTGCTCACCGGCTTGCTTGTCCCGCAGCGCCGTGCGTCAGCAAGGGACTCGTCCGGTCAAGCGCCTTGCCCGCAGGGGCTCGGGGCAGGCCGGGGGTGTTCTGGCCGTGTCCGTGCGCCAGCGGTGACGGGCTTACGTGGCAAATCGAGATGC
>JALWPK010000123.1 GCA_026995045.1 Gammaproteobacteria bacterium
GATGTCGCCAGCGCCTGAAGCTGACTTTCAGCTCTGTGACAAAAGGCTCCGTTGTGGAGCCTTTTTTATTTAGGAAGCTCTGAATAATTCATCCCTGAATTATCAGAGCACGAAAAAGGTAAAATGCGATTTTACCTTTTTCTTCATTTTCAACAGCTTATCAGCTGCTGAAAATGGCGGCACATCCGTGTGCCGCAGAAACTCTGAATAAATCAGAGTTTTCTTTATACTGTTCTTTCGCCAACCATGTGAGCCATACAATGCCTGAACTGGGTCATGTTGTTTTTTATGTGCGCAAGCTTGCTGATTCCGTGCGTTTTTACCATGAGGGCGTGGGGCTTACGGTGCAGGGCAGGATATTCAACAACCACGCCGCGCTGCTCAGCGGCGGACGCACCCATCATGAACTGTTGCTGATTGAAGTGGGCGACGCCGACGGCCCGCCGCAAGGCCATCGTATCGGCCTGTATCACGTTGGCTGGAAAGTGGGTGATAGTCTTGAACAACTGAAGCAGGCCAGGGACAGAATCGAGGCGCTGGGTTACCCGATTGAAGGGCAATCCGACCATACCGTCAGCCAGAGCCTGTACCTGCGCGACCCTGATGGCAACGAAGTCGAACTCTATGTAGACAACCCGGATGTTGACTGGCGAACGGATACAAGCTGGATGGAGGCGCCGGTCAAGCCATTAAAGCTGTAACACCTTCAGGCAGCCTTGATACGCACCACATTCATCACTTCCAGCTCCATGCCGGCGACAATTTCCTTCGCTGGATAATAGGTCAGGTTGACGCGCTGCCCGGTGACATCACGATAAGGCTGCTTGCGCTTGAAACGAAACGGCGCTTCGCAGCCTTCTATCATGATGGTATTGATAATCCATTCCCGCGTGTCGCGCTGCACATGCGACACCACCTTCTGCGCTTCGGAATGAATCAGCTGATGATGCTGTTTGAGCAGCCTGTCAGCATCAGTTTTCATTCAGATAATCAATGCTCTCGGAAATCAGCGCAGCGGAATCATACACATTGGACGCCATCACAATACTGACCGCCAGCTTGTTGATTTCATACGGCGTCATCTCCTTGTAACCCACACACTCCTTCTTGATGAGTTTCAGCGCGTCGGCAATTTCACCCTGTTCGATTTTCAAGCTCATGTTTTACCCTGTATTGAATTGGTTATTATTGGTGGGGAATTATATCGGATAATCAAATGATGTCATGCCTGTTTTTGCACGCATCAGCCATCAGCACCCCAGCGCGGCATCAATGCATGTTCAACCTGCAACTGATCGAGGATTTTCGCCACCACAAAATCCACCAGGTCATCAATAGATGCCGGCGAATTGTAAAAACCGGGGTTGGCGTCCACAATCACCGCGCCCATGCGCGAAAGCTTCAGCATGTTTTCCAGATGAATATCCGAATACGGCGTTTCGCGCGGCGTCAGCACCAGTTTGCGCCGCTCTTTCAATATCACATCCGCCGCGCGTTCAATCAGGTTATTGCTGGCGCCGGTAGCAATGGCCGACAACGCGCCCATCGAACACGGGCACACCACCATACTGTCGATCGCGTTATTGCCGCTCGCCGGCGGCGCCGTCCATTCCTGCTCGCCGAACACCTGCAACTGACTGTCATCACATTGATACAGCTCACACAGCTGTTTCTGCATATCGCCTGTGCGCGACCCAAGCTTGATATCGGTTTCCATACTGACCACCACCTGCGCCGCCTTGCTGATCATCAGGTAAACGCGGATATTGTTTTGCAATAACAGTTGCAACAGGCGGAAGCTGTACTGGACGCCGGATGCGCCGGTGATGGCGAGGCAGATTGTTCTTGGCTGGGTGTTCATGACGGGGATATTATTGCATATCTTGTTATTTCATTCCTGTCATTGAGAAGTGCGATAGCGACGCGGCAGCAGTGCTACAGGGATGTAGCGTTTACGAACCTAACGATGGAATCTCGTGACGCCTGCTGTGGAGGTTGCAGTGCTATTGCAGGTGGATTTGTTTGTTGATGGCGTTGGTTTCGCCTGCAGGCGACCTTCTTTTTTGTCTACAGCCACAAAAAAGAAGGCAAAAAAAGGCCGCCGCGACTGTCAAGCTTTTATTTTTTTATTGTTTATTTTTGAAAGGAAAAAAATAAAAGTCCCTTCCTCCCAATTTTGTGGCGCGGCAGAACTCGCCAGTCATAAACAACATGACTGGCTCAGACAGCTGCCGCTCAAAAGCCCCACAAAATCACTCGCTCGTCTGCTTGCCAAAAGCGGAAAGAAAAAACCAAACCGTGAAGCCACTATAAGGCCAATAGGTGGCTCTCCCTCTGTCGCTTGCCGAAAATTTTTCGCGCCCAGGGTCAAAATGCCAGGGAAGGCATTTTGAGTTCAGTTCGCAGGGACGCGAATCTGAACGACCCGGAAGTGGAGTGATTAAATGCCCACATAAAAAGACTGGTTGGTGTGCCCGTGTAACATCGGGTATCTATATTTCACGCTTTTTGTGCGGGCAAGCGACCAAAGGGCGGCGTTCTTTTGGTTACTTTTCTTGCGCTGTTGCAAGAAAAGTGACTCGCCTTCAGGCGAAACCCAAAACATCAACAAGCATGGCAACCTGCAATTCCAAAACAACCTCCACAGCTTGCTTCGCGAGATTCCATCGTTAGGTTCGTAAACGCCACATCCCTGTAGCACTACTGCCACGTCGCTATCGCTCCTCGCAATGACAAGAATAGGGAGATTGCTTCACGAGATGGCCGCATTGCTCACTCCCTGCAATGACAAAAACCTGAATCACTGCACCGACTGGCTCACCTCACCACCTTCCAACGCCCCCACCAACCGCGCATGCAATCCCTCAAACCCGCCATTGCTCATGATGATGACAACATCCCCCGCCTGCGCCTGACCACATACTGCGTCAATCAGCTGTTGCGTATCATCAAACACGGTGGCCGGTTTTTCGGAATGGCGCGCCATTTCGCGCACATCCCAGTCAATGTTGGCGGGTTCATACAGATAAATCTGATCGGCGCCTTGCAGCGAACCCATCAGCTCCTGGCGGTGCACACCCATGCGCATGGTGTTGGAGCGCGGCTCCAGTATGGCGATGATGCGTTTGCCGGCCGCCATTTCCTGCGCGGCTTTCAGGGTTTCGATGATGGCGGTGGGGTGATGCGCAAAATCGTCGTACACGCGTATGCCATTGATGTCGCCGATTAACTCCAGCCTGCGCTTGATGCCCCTGAATTCAGCCAGCGCATCGCAGGCGTCTTTTACCGGCACGCCAGCGTGGCGCGCTGCAGCGATGGCGGCGAGCGCATTGAGCCGATTGTGCGCGCCATACAGTTGCCAGCGCACGCTGCCGGCATGCTGGTTTTCGAAATACACATCAAACGAGGCGCCGTCTTCGCTGACATTGCGCATCGACCATTCGTCACCGGCGACCGAAAATTTTTCCCGTTGTGACCAGCAACCCATGTCGATGACTTCCTGCAAATGAGTGTCGGCGCCGTTCTGAATGATTTTGCCCTCGCCCGGCACGGTGCGTATCAGATGATGGAACTGTTTTTGAATGGCGGCAAGGTTTTCAAAAATATCGGCGTGGTCAAATTCCAGATTGTTGAGTATGCAGGTGCGCGGCTGGTAGTGCACGAACTTGGAGCGCTTGTCGAAAAACGCCGTGTCATACTCATCGGCTTCAACAACAAAAAACGGGTAGTCGCCAAAGCGCGCCGACAGGCCGAAGTTTGCGGGCACGCCGCCAATCAGAAAACCGGGATTGAGCCCGGCGAATTCCAGTATCCACGCCAACATGCTGGAGGTGGTGGTTTTGCCGTGGGTGCCCGCCACCGCCAGCACCCAGCGGTTGCTGAGCACGTTTTCTGACAGCCATTGCGGCCCGGAGGTATAGGGAATGTTTTTGTTGAGCACATATTCCACCATCGGATTGCCGCGCGACATGGCGTTGCCAATTACCACTTGGTCAACATCATCGGTGAGGTTGGCCGGGTCGTAACCTTCGCACAGGGTAATACCCTGCTGCTCAAGCTGGGTGCTCATCGGCGGATACACATTCTGGTCGCTGCCGCTGACGGTGTGCCCGGCGGCCTTGGCGAGCGCCGCCACCCCGCCCATGAATGTGCCGCAAATGCCGAGGATATGTATGTGCATGGATTACTCGCTGAATAACAGGCGTGATAGCGAAACGGAAATGAAGAACAGGGCGAATGATAGCAGGATTGCATGGCTCATGGCGGCTTCCAGCGCTTGGCGAAAAATATGCGCCACCACCAGCAGGTTCCAGCTGATTAACAACAGCATGGTGACTGACGCCATGGTTGACACATTGTCTACCGTCTCCTGCGTTTGCGTCGAACTCAGCGCCGCCATCGCCGGCCAGGCCAGAAAATGAAACACAATGCCGATGCCAATCATGGCGCTGGCGGTCTGGGTGAAACGGGGTTTTTTATCCAGCGCGGCCAGCACCAGATGGGTGTAAAACAGAATAATCAGCGCATCCAGCACCATGTTCGCCAACGCTTCGCCGGTTTCAACGCCGCCCTGCAGCACCAGCACCCCGGTGGCGATATAAATCACAATCAGCCATTGCAGCAATCGCTGTGAATAGGGCAAATCCTGCGGCCCCCGCCTGAGCAAAATGATGGAAAACAATGTGCGCATCACTGACATTCGGGCATAATACGCGCAGAACGATTATGACTGCAAATCCATGACTGACACGTTAACCATCACCCGCCCCGACGACTGGCACCTGCACCTGCGCGATGGCGATGCGCTCAGGGCAGTGGCGCCGTTTACCGCGCGCCAGTTCGCCCGCGCCATTGTCATGCCCAATCTGAAACCGGCGGTAACCACGGTGAAGCAGGCGGTGGCCTATGTTGACCGCATTGTCGAGGCGGTGGGCGACAACCCGTTCGAACCGCTGATGACGCTGTACCTGACTGACAACACCGGCGCGGATGAAATCGAGCGAGCGCGCAAAAGCTGCTTCATCAAGGCGGTGAAACTGTACCCGGCGGGCGCCACCACCAATGCCGATGAAGGCGTCACCGATATCCGCAACTGCGATGCCGCGCTGGCGGCCATGCAGGAATGCGGCATGCCGTTGCTGGTGCACGGCGAAGTCACCGGCGATGATGTGGATGTATTCGAGCGCGAAAAACGCTTTATCGACCAGGTAATGCTGCCCTTGTGCAATCGCTTCCCCGAGCTCAAAATCGTGTTCGAGCACATCACCACCGCCGATGCGGTCAATTTTGTGCTGGAATCGCACGACAATATCGCCGCCACCATCACGCCGCACCATTTAATGTACAACCGCAATGCGCTGTTCAAGGGCGGCATCCGCCCGCACCTGTACTGCCTGCCTGTGCTGAAACACGAAACACACCGCCAGGCGCTGCTGCGCGCCGCCACCGGCGGCAACAAAAAATTCTTCCTCGGCACCGACAGCGCGCCGCACGCGCGTCACAGCAAGGAAAGCGCCTGCGGCTGCGCCGGCATTTTCAGCGCCCACGCCGCCATTGAATTCTACGCCTGCGTATTCGACGAAATGAATGCGCTCGACAAACTCGAAGCCTTCGCCAGTTTTCACGGCCCCGATTTTTACCGCCTGCCGCGCAACAGCGACACTATCACCCTGCAAAAAACCGGCTGGCTCGTGCCTGACAGCTACCCGCTGGGCGAAGACAGCGTCATCCCGATGATGGCGGGTGAACCCCTGCCCTGGAAACTGATAACTGATGACTGATGAACCCAAGCCGCCGATGGCGCGCCGCTTTCGCGGTTTTCTGCCGGTGGTGGTGGATGTCGAAACCGGCGGTTTCGATCATAAAAAAGACGCTCTGCTGGAAGTCGCCGCGGTGCTGCTGGAGCTGGATGAAAGCGGCCACATGAGCGTGGGGGAACACTACATGGCGCACGTCGAGCCATTCGAAGGCGCCAACATGGATCCGGCCTCGCTGGAAATCACCGGCATTGACCCGTACCACCCGTTCCGCATGGCGAAAAAGGAAGAAGAAGCGATTCGCGAGATGTTCCGTTTTGTCTCCCGCGACATGAAGCGCAACGCCTGCAACCGCGCCATCATGCTGGGCCACAACACCATCATGGATCTGAATTTCATCAATGCCGCCGCCGAGCGCAACAAGATTGCGCGCAATCCGTTCCACCCGTTCAGCGTGTTCGACACCGTCAGCATGGCCGGCCTCGCCTATGGCCAGACCGTGCTGTCGCGCGCGGTGCAGGCCGCCGGCATCGACTGGGACAACGACGAAGCCCACTCCGCGCTGTACGACGCCACCAAAACCGCGGAGCTGTTTTGTGCTATCGTAAACCGGTGGTGCGATGCCGCTGGACCGGTGTGGATATAGGCATTTTGCACAATATTTGACTATATTCAGGGATATATGCCAAAACACTTGCAGCAACAGGGATCTTCCATCGGAATGACCGGCCAAGACCTTTCCATCATCATCGTCGACGATTTGCAGTTCAGCCGCATCGTGGTGAAAACCGCGCTGAAAAAAGCCGGTTACAAGGGCGTGCGCATGGCCGACAGCGCCACCCAGGCGCTGGCGATGATGGACGAGGAGCCCGCCGATGTCATTCTGGCCGACTGGATGATGCCGGAGATGGACGGCCTGCAACTCACCGACCGCATCCGCCAGCGCGATGAAGAAAAAGGCGCCTACACCGCGATTATCCTGTTCACCGCCAACGAAGGCGTGGAATACCTGGTCGAAGCCTTCGAGCACGGCGTCGACGATTATCTTCGCAAGCCGCCCAATCCACAGGAGCTGGCCGCGCGCGTCAACGCCGCCGCCCGCATCGCCGCGATGCAAAATGACCTGCTGGAAACCTCGCGCCAGATGGGCGACACCATCCGCCGGCTTGAAGAAGTGGCGATGATCGACACCGTCACCGGCGCGGGCAATCACAACATGCTGGATATCGAGCTGGAAGCGCACCTGGCGCAGGCCTCGACCCGCAACGGCGGCGTTTGCGTCGCCATGATCCGGCTCAACGAGCTGGATGATGTCGCAGAAGACTACAACCTGAAAACAGTCGACGAAATCCTCATCAGCCTGCACCGCCGCCTGCGCCGCTCGGTGCGTCCGACTGACACTATCGCTCGCATCAAGGACAATACCTTTGTCATCGTCATGCACCACACCAATGTCGATGATTACCGGCCTTCGGCGATGGAGCGCATACTCAGCGGCATCAACCAGCGCGCCTTTGTCACCAGAGCGGGTGAACTGCAACTGACCGCCTCCATCGGCGTGCACTATTATCGTGGCGATGAAAACGCCATCAGCAAGGACGAAATGCTGCGCCTGGCCAGTGAAAAACTCAAACAGGCTGAAGCCATGCCGGAAAACAACATCGCGTTTTGAACAAAATTGCCCCGCCCATCAAAAAAGCCTCCGAACGGAGGCTTTTTTTAATGGCGAAATCGAAGCGGTTCAGGCCGCCGCGTACGCCTCATCAATCATTTTCTGCAATTCACCGTTCTCGAACAGCTCCAGCGTAATATCACAGCCGCCAATCAGCTCGCCATTGATATACACCTGCGGAAACGTCGGCCAGTCGGCGTAACGCGGCAGGTTCTGGAAAATTTCCGGATCCGCCAGCACATTGCAATAGGCGAACTCCTTGCCGCACTGTTTCAGCGCTTCCACCGCGCGACCGGAAAAGCCACACTGCGGAAACTGCGGCGTACCTTTCATGTAAATCATTACCTTGTTGTTCTTGACCTGTTCGTCAATGCGATCCAGTACATCAGCCATAATCATTACCTGTTTGTCTCAATTGCGCGAAGCATAGAGCCTTCGGCGCGGTTAGTAAACCAACGTTAATTGGGGGAATTTGTGCTTAATAGGGGCAAAACAGCGGGATTCAAGGTTGCTGTTACGAAGATTGTTTGTTTCACCACAAAGGCACTGAGGCACAGAGGTTTGCTTTTAGGGTGATGGCGCTATTTTAACCGCAGGGAGAAATCTCACAGAGCACGGCCTGTATCACGAGATCCCTCGACTGTGCTCGGGATGACGCACGACCTGAATAGCAAGGAATGCAACAATCACATTGGCGTTTATTTGCGTGCATTTGCGGAAAAAAACCTTTGAGGCGCGCATAACCTCAATCCACATTCACCTGCAACCACAGCTCCAGCGCGGCCAGATGCCACAGTTTGCTGCCCTGGATGCGGGTGAGGTGCGATTCCGGCTCGGCCAGCAGTTTTTCGACATAGGCGGGGTTGTACAAACCCCGCTTGCGGGCGTTGTCGTTCAGCAGAATATCCTTGACGAACACGAGAAAATCGCCGCGAATATATTTCAGCGCCGGCATCGGGAAATAGGCCTTGCTGCGGTCGATGATTTTGTCCGGCAACAAGCCGCGTGAAATCTGTTTCAGCACGTGCTTGCCGCCATTGGACAGTTTGCATTCCGGCGGCATTCTGGCGGCCAGCTCCACCAGGTTCTGGTCGAGGAACGGCACGCGCGCTTCCAGCCCCCAGGCCATGGTCATGCTGTCGACGCGCTTCACCGGGTCATCCACAATCAGCGTGGTCACATCCAGCGCAAACACCCGGTCGATAAATTCATCGGCCTCGAAGCTGCTGAGTTTTTGCTCGATCAGCGCCGAGGTGACATCCGGCACATGGTAGCGCGCATTCATCATCTCCAGATATTCGTCATGGTCGCGGTCAAAATAATACTGGCTGAAGCGCTTCACACCCTGCTCAATCGAATAGTGCATTTGCGGATACCAGAAATAACCACCGAACACTTCATCCGCACCCTGCCCGCTTTGCACCACCTTGATATCTTTCGACACCACTTCGGACAACAGATAAAACGCAATCGCATCCTGCCCGAACATGGGCTCGGTCATGCAGGCAAAGGCTTCCGGCAATCGCGGCAACACCTCGTGGTTATCCACCACAAAACGGTGGTGGTCGGTGGCGAAGGTTTGCGCCACCAGGTCGGAGTATTCAAACTCGTCGCCCTTTTCATCGGGATGATCTTCAAAGCCGACGGAATAGGTTTTCAGCCCGCTGACGCCGGCTTCACTCAACAGCGCCACCAGCAAACTGGAATCGATGCCGCCGGACAGCAACACGCCCACCGGCACATCGGCGATGGTTTTGCGACGGTGCACCGCCTGCTTGAGCGAGGTGTGAATCGCATCCATCCACTCCTGTTCATCCAGCGGGTGACGCGGCCGGGTGGCCTGCAACGTCCAGTAACAATGTTCTGCAACACTGCCGTCCGCCTGCACCAGCATGTAATGCGCCGGCTGCAGCTTGCGAATCGATTGCAACACCGTGCGCGGCGCAGGCACAACAGCATGGAGGGTGAACAAATTATGCAGGGCGTGCGCGTCCAGCTCATGACTGAGGGATTTGTCCGCCGCCAGTATCGCCTGCGTGGTCGAGGCTAACAACAGACGGCGACTGTCCAGCGCATAATAAAACGGCTTGATGCCCATGCGGTCGCGCGCCATGTACAACTGCCGCCTGTTGCTGTCCCAAATCGCAAAGGCGAACATGCCGTGCAAACGCTGCACACATTGCACGCCCCATTCGCTGTAAGCCTTGAGAATGACCTCGCTGTCGCCGTCGGTTTGAAAATGATGCCCCAGCTGTTGCAGCTCTTTACGCAGCGACGGGTAGTTGTAAATCGTGCCGTTAAACACCAGCGCGCAGCCGCACGCCTCGTCCACCAAAGGCTGATTCGATTTTTCTGACAAGTCAATAATCGCCAGCCGCCGGTGACCCAGCAGTACGGGGCCGTCCTGAAACATGCCCTCACTGTCCGGCCCGCGCCGTTCCAGTTGCGCCAGCATGGCCTGCATGCCTTCACGCGAAGGCCGCCCGCCGTCAAATCTGAATTCGCCTGCTATTCCACACATACGGCGGCTATAAAATAGTAGTGATGTGAAACAAAAGAATATCCGGTCAGCATGGCGGCAATAGAAACGTCTTTGATTGGTTTATGCCGCTTTTTCTTTATCTATATCCCACCCAGGAAACACAAGAACAGCAGGGTGACATTTTAATGCCCTTGCCAGCACTTTAGCTCTTTCCACTCCCAGGTTAATTTTGTCATGCTCTATCGCAGATAGAGTAGACTGGGGAATACCTGTAATGGATGCAAGTTCATTTTGACTTAATTCCTGCAACTCACGCATTATGCGTACAGATTCACCTATTGATACATCTACTCTTTTCTTGGATTTATTATAGTCTTTCATATTACTTTCTCCTGCAATTATGAGCAGTAACTTTGACTACTTTTACATACAGTTCTTCATTCTCTATTTTATAGATAACACGATACTGTATATTTAGACGAGATGAACGATGCCCTTTCCACTCGCCTTTTAAAGGCTCATCGTTAAAGCCTTTTATTTTCTTTAGTCCTGACGGGCCTGATATAGCAACTATGTCTTTCCATTTTTCATACCTTTTAAGAATATCAGCAGGTAATGAATTTAGTTGCTTTATTGCTGTTTTATATTCGTATATTACCCACATACTAAATATAGTATATATACCATATTTAATATGTCAACTTTATTAGGCATAACGACAATCAGCCACCCTGAGAGTCACTTGTGAAGCGGCGTTTTCAAGGCGTATAAAAACCTTCCCCGAAAATCAACCATTTGCTTTCCTGTCAGGGAATCTAATCAGAAAAACAACCCACGCTTTTTGAGCAGTCGCGAGCCGGGGCTGACTGTATCGGAATCAAACCAGTAAGGCGTCGGAAATTGGCGGGGTGGTATAGCCCGAATGTTGCGTGAAACAGACTGGTGGAATCAAGTGCTGTCTTCTGCAGGCCGCTTGTATATATGTGCTGATTCTGTCAATGGCAGTAGTAGAAGGTTCTGAAATCCAGGTAGCAGGGGCTTTTTTCTATATTGATTCATTGCCCTGCTTAGCAACTTTTAGCCAACACTTTCAGGAGAACCGCATTTTGTCTTGAAACAGGACGGAATAAATACCATAATTATACCATATTGGTTTTATTTGGAGGCGTCAAATGCCAGCAATCACCCTGAAAAACATACCGGATTCTCTCTACGCAGAATTGAAAGCCGCCGCGAGCGCCCATCACAGAAGCCTGAACAGCGAAATTCTCTACTGCGTAGAGCGCACGCTTGGAACACATAAAATCGATGTTTCTGAACATATTGAGATGGCCCGAAAATTAAGAGCCAAAACCCTGCGACATAATCTCACAGACCAGGAACTGGATGATTTAAAAAATGCAGGCCGCCCATGATTGTTGTCGACACCAACATTATTGCTTATTTATATATTACTGGTGATCGTTCTCAACAAAGTGAAGACTTGTTATCTTACGACTCTGACTGGGTCGCCCCCATATTATGGCGTAGCGAATTCAGAAATGTTCTGGCCCGATATTTGCGGAAGAATCTATTAAATATAGATGAAGTATTACTCATCATTCAGCAAGCAGAAACATTACTGACAGGTCATGAATATGACGTTTCATCTGCACATATCATGCAACTCGTTAAAAGCAGCCAGTGCTCTGCATATGATTGCGAGTTTGTCGCATTAGCACAATATCTGGGCGTTCCACTTATTACTAGCGACAAAAAAATTCTTCGTGAATTTCCAGAGATAGCGCAAACTGCCGAGTCTTACCTCGCGTAACGATGAGCCCAGCCGCATTTGACAAGACCCAACTGGAGCGGTAGCGAAAGGTGCGGATTGTCAAATGCCAGCTTTAGCGCATTGTTGTGTTTATACACGCACCAGCCAACCATTATTGATGCAATAGCGTATAAATTGGTATGGATGTGGTGCATTTTCACTGCCACTCTCGTGATCTTTGACTGCTATTGTCAAAGCATCAAAGTCGGCGACTCCACCCGCATCAGATATAACTTTTTGGACGTTTACCCAAGACATAGCATTGTGTTTCTTTAATCGATTTATATCTGGATGATGACCAATCCGATATCTGCCTTGATATTCTTTCCCTTCCATCATTGCCTCCTTCCGAATCGAGCTTTTGAAACATAACGTTTCCCATCAGCCGCGCCGCATTTTGGCGACGGCTAGATGGTGTTGTTAGCGGATATTACACCATAGCCTCCTTGTCTCCCTGCTGAATTATCCTAAGCGTGCCTTGGCCAATACCGGGATTACCTTCAACCGCTTCGTAACTTGCTAGCAGCTCTGCCAGAAAGTTTTTTAATGCTATTATCGGAATTTCTGTAGCATCATTCTCATCTACCCATAGGTAGCTAGCACCATATAACTGCCGGTAATCCTTCCAATCCCCATAGGTTGGCTCAATACGACCTCTACTTACATTTACAGTAGGCACCATCCAGCAAACACAAAAGTCGATCTCTACCGGATTCTTTTTCTTTTCATCAAAATCTGTGAGTAGATCTTCAAAGTTGTACTTAAATTCCAACACTTTATTGTTTCCACCTAAAGAATCATTGACATTTCGAACAGATAATACATCGTTGACATTTCTGACCGTACCACTCGTACAATCAATTGATATAAGAGAGTCATAACGAGCATAACCAGATATTGCCTTTACGATATATCCTTTTATCTGCCCGTGAGCGAGTAAAGACACAAATAGTGATATAACCTCACTTTCATTATCGGGGTCCACAGAAAATACCGGCTGTAATTCCTTAGCTTCATATAATTCTCGCACTAGAGAGGTCTGAGAGCGTTCTTCAATACTATTCATCCATGTTTCGAGATCAGTCGTGATGTCTGGGCGATCTTTTTTCTTCATTGCCCAGCGGTATTCCTTCAGAACGCCAACTATTCGTTGGCCAAGCTTTTTAATTGCAGAGGCAACGACTTCATCAGCAGAAATTTTTCGACCTGTATCTAACTCAAGGCCCTTGAAAGACATAACAATATGTGTTTGACGATCTAGCCCTTGGCTGCTTGTGAGTGAGAGGTCTATATTTCGTCCCTGGGGTATTCCATCGCAAGCAATTTTTATTCCGTATCGAACGAGATTTGCTCTTCCACCCAGACGCCTATTAACTTCTTGTAAGACCTCAGTTGAATAGCAGAAATACCCTTCAACCCAAACCAAATATTCACGGAGCTTATCTATCTCTTCCCCTTCTAGAGTGGACGTATCATCAATTATTTCGTCTGCTTCCCACCGTTTGTAAATTGCTTGATATCGACGACTATGCTGTGCAGCCATATGTTGAGGAGTATCATCTATTTCTACCGCTTTTTTTGCTACTCGAAATACGCGGTGTGGAAATGGGTAACCAATGATATGGTTGTCACGATCATATTCTCCAAGCTTCCATTTTTGGACATGCTGTTCTTCGCCTAGGTCGAGGTGAACATTGATGACAACACCTAGACCTGAGAGATCATCAACAGAACCCAGCGCTGTTTTTGAAGAAAGGAACGACAGCCAGTTTTTTATTTCAATGTCAGGCCCATCTCCAATTATCACAATTCCGTTCAGATTCTTTGGACGCATTCCTTCATGAAACTGAAAAAGAACACCTGTACCACGTGAGTTTGGCAGAAATGCTTTAACGTAATTTGGAACGTCACAGGTTTCATCTATAGTTGGTGGGGGTTCCTCTGTATTTTTTACCCATTCATATGAGCCTCTGACTGTGTAAGAGGCTTCAGTTCCATTTGCATCTATCGTCTTAATAGCGGCCTTTTGGCTTGCCGCGAAAAAATAAGATGCGCCCACGCCTTTATAGCCGACTGTTTTTCCTTTCTTTTTCCCATGAGAATATCCGGGAACGGTTAAGTTTTCGGCTACTTGCGGACTCATACCAATACCGTTATCTGCAATATAGATATAATGATGACCTGTTGTTCTCCTACCGATAATAATTGTTATTTGTGCATCTTCTCCCTCAAGCAACCCATCTTCCTTTGCCTTGATAATGGCATCAAATGCATTCTGTATTAACTCTGTGAATATATCCGCCTCATCAGCATATGATGTAAGAAGATTATCTAGACTTCGTCTCGCAATAGCTTCACGGTCTTCCTCGCTGATGCTCTCCAATCCGAATAGATTCATTTTTGTATCCTCGTTGAATTTTTCGCTAGCTACAACTAGACACCCAAAAAATCACTTTTGAAACCGATCTTTTTGGGTGTATAAAAATCCCACATCCACGAAAACCAACCATTTGCTCTCCTGTCAGGTAGCCTAATTGAAAAAACAAACCAGGCTTTTTAATCTGTCGCAGGCCGGCCATGTCTGCATCTGATTCAGACCGGCAAGGTGTTGGCAAATTGGCGGGGTGGTTCTGTTCCATGGCAAGCGGCATTCCGGGTGAGGAAAGCCGGTGTTCACCTGTGTTGTTGTAATGCAGCTAGCTTGTAACAACTGCCTGGCGGAATCAAGACCTGTCTGTTGTGCGCCGCTTGTATCAGTATGCGCTGATTCAGTTTTCTGGTTTCATTTTTCGGCTTAAGCCATTACCCGTTCCCGCCTGCGCAAGATAAGTGACGCCAGCGCGGTCACCGCGGCAAGCGTCCACACCACCACGGCGCCGCTGGGCAAATCCAGTAGAACCGACAGCCACAGGCCCGCCAGATAACCGCTGGCGCCAACCGCATAGGCCAGCCACAGTGCGCGGCGCGGCGCAGTCACTTGCCGCACCGACAGGGCGGGCATAATCAAACTGGCGAACACCAGATATACCCCGACCAGTTGCACCGATGCTGTCACCGCAAGCGCAAACACCAGATAAAAACTCAACGAGTCTGCTTTAGCGCCGCGCGCAAACCAGAATGCCAGCAACACGGCATACAGTAACGCAATCGGCAACAGATGATGTAAATCCACCCACAGTATCTGCCCGGTCAGCAGTTCGCGCAAATGCTCGCCCGCCTGCGGGTTATCCGCCAGCAATAAAATGCCGCCGCTGGCCGCCAGAATAAAAATCACCCCGATCAGCGCTTCCAGCACATCATGCCAGTGATGTTCGAGCCAGCGTAACAGCAAGGCGCCGGCAATGGCGCTGCCCGCCGCCACCGCCTGCACCTGCCAGCCGTCAACCTGCCAGCCCATGCTGTAGGCGGCGATGACGCCGAGACCCGCAATCTGCGCCACCGCGAGATCAATAAAAATAATGCCACGGCGCAAGACTTCACGGCCCAGCGGCACATGGGTGGACAGCACCAGCAAACCGGCGCAGAACGCTGGCAGGATAATCTCCAGCACCGCGTCAGCATTCATGGCTGCATCGCCTGCTGCAAACGTTCCAGCGTCACATCAAACACATCAAACAGGGTCTGCGCCTTGTCATCGCCATCCACGGTGAACGGCAGCTTCACGGCAGGGATGCCGGTTTTTTCCGACAACCAGTGCGCGGAGCGTGAAGATTGATAGGCGGCATACAGAATGACGTCCGCAGGTTGCTGTTTCAGTTTGTGCAGCAAAGCGGCGAGATGGTCGGTGGTGGGCGGTATTCCCGGTTTGGGTTCCAGCGTGGCGACCTGTTGCAGACCCAGCCAGGCATTCATGTACAACCAGTTGTTGTGATGCACCACAATATGCTTGCCGCGCAAGGACTGCGCCTGCCGGTTCCAGCCTTGCATTGCCTGTTGCCAGCGTTGTTTGAAATCCTGATAACGCTTTTCGTAGTCGTCCGCATGCGCCGGGTCCAGACTTTGCAGGCGCTGGCGCAGGGCCGTGGCCACTTTCAGTATGTTGCGCGGATCGGTCTGAATGTGCGGATTGCCCTTCGCGTGCACATCGCCCTGACTGCGATCCAGCACTGCCGGCACACCCAGCATCTCGACATAGTCGGTCGCCATGAAATAACCGGGCGCGCCCGCCTGTATCGCCGCATTGCCGGTTTTGTGCTGCAACAACGGCAACCAGCCTGCCTCCAGCTCAGCGCCAGTGCATACCAGCAACTGCGCGCGCCGCGCCTTGCTGATCAAACTGGGCCGCGCCTGCACGTGATGCGGATCCTGCAAGCCGTTTGTGGCGCGGGTGACGCTGACATGCCCGCCACCGAGTTCTTCTGTCAATGCCGCCCATTCCGGCTCGCAAGCCAGCACCTTGAGCGCAGACAGGGCCGGCGCGCTGAACAGCAGCGCCATAACAGTCAATATCGTTTTCATGATTTATCTCCTAATAACTGTGCGCGCCGTGCGCGCCAATGGCGACGGTGTATTGCAACAGAACCTGGTTGTCGGGTTTGACCGCAGAACGGTCGCGGTTGAATTGCAAACGCAGACGGCTGAATTCACTGGGCAACCAGGCCAGCATCACACTGCTACGCGCGGGGTGATGCCCGCCATTGAGCAAGCCTGCATCATTCAGCACAGCGGCATTATCCCCGCGATTGCTTGCCCGGATGCGATCGTAGCGCGCGCCCACTCGCCACTGCTGGCGGAACTGGTAAACCGCCTCGATGTAACCGCCACGCTGGCGTCCGTTGTAGCGGCTGTTTTGCGCGGTGTCCTGCAAACTGACATCACCGTTTTCACGGCGTGAAAAATACTCAAGTTGCAGACTGAACTGGCGTTCCAGCGTATTGCCGTTGGGCGCCCATTTGTACACCGCATCCAGCGCATCGATTTGACTGTCGCCGGAAAACACCGGGCTGTTGGCGCCCTGCGACGCACGCCCGGCAATCGCATGCGCCCGCCAGTGCGATACGCCCAATTGCCAGCTGTGACTGTCGCCGATATCGCCCCCGGCATTGGCGTAGACCAGCCAGTCACCCACACCACTGGACTGTCCGGCCGCGGGAAAATGTGCGCCATTGCCCAGTTCAAAACCGGCCTGCATAAACGCATCGACTGGCAGAATCCAGTTCAACTGGACGCCATCCTGCTTGAGCTGGTCGCCAAACAGTCCACGGTAAATCAGCGGCGCATCATTAAAATTCCACGCATGGGCGTGCTTTTCGTTGAGATAGCCCATCGCCGAAAAAAAGCGTCCGGCCTTGATGCTGAGACCGTCACCCAGCGCCAGGGTCTGCAGGTAAGCCTCCTCGGTTTCCACCACTGTTTCACCGCCCGCATCGGACAGGGCGAAGGTCATTTGCGCATAAAACCGGGGATCCACATTGGCGCCCAGGGTGATTTCGGATTCATCCAGCGAAAACCCTTCGCCGCCAGGGCCGGCTTCCTCACCGAGGGCGAACCCCGGCAATTGATAATTGAGCGGATCGTTTTGATACGCGGCAAAGCCGCCTTGCAAAACCAGACTGATTGCCGGATTAAACGCTGTATTGCCCGCTGACAGCGCCAGCGCAGGCGCCGCCATCAGCATGACAGCAGATAACTTCTGGAGCATGATTTGTATAACCTTTTTATTGTTTCAGATTTACCCATGCCTGGCGGCATGCGCTCGAATGAAAAAGCTATACGATTTGCGGCGGAGCGCGAGAGTGGTAACGGTGAACAAACTGAAAGACTGGCTGATGCCTGGATTCGGCAAACACATCCAGCACGGCTGCCGATGCAGGCATCGCCAGACCCGGCAGCGGTAAATCAGCCGAGTGATGCTCGGCGCAGCAATACGCCGCGCATTGGCTGTCTGTTGCATGAAAGGGATGCTCTGCGGCATGGACACTGATAGCGTACTGTGAAAACAGCAACAGCGCAGTGAAAACAGCAACAATGTTATTTCGGCTGACAGGCGTCATGCGGCGACATTAGCACAGCCAAATACGGCTCAACAATATCCGCCCCCGCCCGGGGTTTCAATGCGCAACACATCGCCGGCCTGCACATGGCGCTGCGTCTTGCCTGGCAGTGGCTCGCCGTTGAGCAGGTTTCTGCCTTTGTCGCCGCCCAGTTCGTCGCGCCTTGTTCCCTGATGCAGCCCCCAGGGCGCGTGCCGGCGGCGCTCGGTCAGCAGGGTGAACTGCGCGGGTTGCAAGAATTCATATTCGCGCACGATGCCGTCGCCGCCACGGTGCGCGCCGTCGCCTCCCGAATTTTCACGAATGGCGTAACGTTTGATGCGCAGTGGAAAATGCATTTCCAGCGCTTCGATCGGGGTGTTGAGGGTGTTGGTCATGTGGGTTTGCACCGCATCAAGGCCATCGCTGACCGCGCTGGCGCCCATGCCGCCGCCGATGGTTTCGTAGTAATCCCATTTGGGTTCAGTGCTGCTGCCCATGGCGAGGTTGTTCATGCTGCCGTGGGAGGCGGCGGGTATTTTTTCCGGTACCGCCTGCGCCAGCGCGCCCAGCATGACATCGACCACGCGGGTGCTGGTTTCGACATTGCCCGCCGCTACCGCCGCCGGGTACTCTGCATTGAGCAGGCTGCCCGGCTGCGCGCTTATCTCAACCGGGCGGAAGCAACCGGCGCAGGCTGGCGCATGCGCGGGCAGCAGGCAGCGAAACACGTATAACACCGCCGCCGCTGTCACCGACAGCGGGCAGTTGACATTGCCCGCCACCTGTCTGGCTGTGCCGCTGAAATCGGCGTGAATGCTCTCATCGCCGACTGTCAGCCGCAGCCGGATAGGAATATCCCGCGCTTGCTTGCCGTCGTCGTCGAGCACGTCCTCGAAGCGGTACTCGCCGTTGGGCATGGCGGCGATCGCGGCTTGCGCCAGTTTGTGACCATATTCGTTGAGCGCGACCAGCGCGCCGGTGAAGCCCTGCCTGCCCATTTGCGCAATCAGTTCCCGCAGGCGGCGCAGGCCAGTGCGGTTGGCGGCGATCTGGGCGACAAAATCGCCGTGCGCGCTGACCGGGTTTTTCATCACCGCCATCAGGCGCTGCATGCAGGCTTCGTCAATGGCGTCATTGCGCAGCAGTTTTTGCGGCGCGATGATCAGGCCTTCTTCTTCCAGCGATGAGGAAATCGGCATAGAACCGGGTTGTTCGCTACCAATATCAGCATGATGCGCGCGGTTGGCGACAAATCCGAGCAAATCGCCATCGATTAGCAATGGCGCAATCAGGGTCACGTCGGGCAGATGGGTGCCGCCCCGGTAGGGGTCATTGAGAATCACCATGTCGCCCGCGCGCCAGTCGAAGGCCTGCGCCAGGTCTTTCATCGCATAGGCCATGCTCCCCAGATGCACGGGGATATGCGCCGCCTGGGCGCACAGTTCGCCGGCGGCGTCGAACACGGCGCAGGAATAGTCCAGCCGGTCGCGGATATTCGGGGAAAATGCAGACTTTTGCAGCGCCGCGCCCATTTCCTCGCACACCGCGTTGATGCGGTTGGAAAAGATGCTGAGCTCGATGGCGCCCAGCTTCTCGCCGGTCATGGCCATAACCCCGCAATCAATCCGGAAATATTTGTTTTATCTACGATTTTTCGCACAATTTTTCGCCAGAAAAGCTTTTTTGCGGTTGCATTATACAGGCCAAACCCCTATCTTTAGCGCCCAGCAACAATACACCTAAATCAACATTTTCAGGGGAAGCAAAATGAACCCATTAAAATCCATTCTCGGCACGATCATCTCCGGATTCGTGCTGGCTGTCATTATCATGTTCGCGCTTGGAACCACCGGCAAGGTCAACCCGTGGGAATTCTGGGTGTGGATGCATGTGCTGGTCGGCATTACCTGGATCGGCCTGCTGTATTACTTCAACTTTGTACAGGTGCCTGCGGTTGGCGCTGCACTGGCCGATTCTGACGGCCCTGGTCCGGCCGGCATTAACAAATACGTCGCTCCCCGCGCCCTGCTGTGGTTCCGCTGGGCGGCTGTCGCCACCTGGTTGACTGGCGCGATGGCGCTGGAAGCCATGCACACCGGCGAAGGCTCTGGCGTGGTGGCGGCTTTCACCCTGTCTGAAGGCTACAAGGCTATCGGCATGGGGGCCTGGCTGGGCACTATCATGCTGTTCAACGTGTGGGTGCTGATCTGGCCCAACCAGAAGAAAATTCTGGGTCTGGATGGCCAGTCTCACGACGCCGACACCATCGCCAAGGCCAAAACCGTTGCGCTGATGGCTTCGCGCACCAACACCCTGCTGTCGATTCCGATGCTGCTGGGTATGACTGCGCAAGGTCACGGTTTGCCGTTCTAGGCATTCGGCTTCAACCGAAACACAAAAAGCGGGCTCTGCACTGAGCCCGCTTTTTATATTTGAGGGCGGCTTCGTCCGGGAAAACGCCCGGCCGGGCGAGCCATCGCGTTGATTTGCATGAATTTGCGGAAAATACCAGTCACCCCCCCGCACAATCAACGCGCTGCGTCACAAATTCCCTACCCCCGCGCACTTGGATATTCCTCATAATCGCGTATAATCAGTAGTTTACAGTTTCATTTGCGGCAGCTCTGGCTGCCGTTTTTGATTTTCGGACAATGCGATTATGACAACAAGCAACCAGCACCTGATGCCCACTTATGCGCCCATGGATGT
>JALWPK010000124.1 GCA_026995045.1 Gammaproteobacteria bacterium
ATGGGATACATGAACGCCCCACCGGTCTGAAAGAACTCGAATAAAGTATCTAGAAATCCCATCTTGTTACCCTCTTATTGGTTATTCTGTGGCGTGTGGCTGAGCCGGTAAAACTCGAGCTCACGCAAAAACACGTCTTTGTCAATCAGTTTGCTGCTCTCGTCCAGCAGGCCGGAGGTCAGGCTGGTTTCCACGCCTACTTCAGAATTTTTCCACGGCACAATATAAAGTGACTTGGGCGCCTCCTTGTTGCCGATAATGGATATGCCCGACAGCTCCTTGACTTCATCGGCTGCCAGCACGGGCGCGGAAAGGGAGAGTATGGCACATGCCAACAAGCTTTTTTTCATCATGGCGCGCCTCACATTCTGGCCTTGAGATCGGCTATCCAAATTTTTATGGTTTTATCATCCGGCATCTGTTGCTGTAATTTTTCATACTGCTCAAGCGCACAGTCAAGATCGCGCAGATAGATATCGCATAAAATACCCAAATTCCTTATAGCTGGCAAATATTCCGGATGCGCCGCCAGTACGTTCTGGTAAAGTTTTTGCGCCTCTTTAAACTTGCCCTGCTTGCGATACAGCAAGCCCAGTTGATTGTTTGCCTGCGGTTGCGACTTGTCGATAGCCAGCGCCTGTTGCAAATAATCCTGCGCCTGTTTTTCATCGCCTTTATTCAGATAGGCCAGCGCCAGATTGACATAGGGCGCCGCCAGCCGCTGTTCGCGCGCAATCACGCTTTTGAGAACCGGAATTGCGGCGTCCACATTACCCCCTTGCAACAACTGCATGGCCTGCTCGAAACTTTTCTGCACCTCGGCGTCGACATAGATAACCTCTGCGCTGTCTTGCGCAGCTTTCGTTTCCGCCGGTTCCGCATCGGGCTTTTTGTCCTGCACGGCGCAGCTACTGACAAAACCGGCCAGCACACATCCCAAAAGCGCTTGTTGATAACGATTCAACTGTTGCATCATGGCCTTTCTCCTTCCGCGGCAACCTGTGTCGCCACCGGCTGCGCTGTCTTGTCGGGTTGTTCCGGTTGCTGACTCAATGGAACCAGTTGCTCAATGTAATCCGCAGGCTGCTCGGGCTTGTTGTAACGCGCCGGCAGCAGTTTCGACAGCTTGTCGATGCTCTTTTGTATCCACTCGTTATAGACGCCCAGCTCGAGCAACTCCAGATTTTTCTCATGCGTATCTATCGCCTTTTCTTCAAACGGGTAAGCCTGTTCTTCCAGCACCAGGTTGTATTGTTCCAGCTCCAGATCACTCAAGCCTTTGGGCCGTTGCGATTCAAGCAACGCGCGGCTGAAATGATAGTAGATATCCGCCAGCCGGTAAGTCGCAGCAGCCGTAACGTCATCAACTTCATAGTCAATCAGAATATTGATTCGATTAATTGACTGCCTCATCTTGTAACGTTTGTCCTCAAGATGCCGTTTGAACGGCGCCCGCAGTTTGATTGCATAATATTCATCGAATTTTTTCTGGTAAATCTGCAATGCAGCGTGCGCGCCGAGATAGCGCGTGCGGTCTGTTCGTTCAGAGCCGGCATTTCGATCCTGTTCCTTGATAATATTCAGCGTAGCGAAATAACGTTTGATATCGCCGGTCCTTTTGTATAACCCCGCCATTTTGTCGCGCGTTTCCAGCTGGAATTCCAGTGGCCGTGGATAAGCATTGACATAGGCGCGATAGACACGCAACGCATCATTAAGTTTCGCTTTCTTCTCGTATAACTCGGCTGCCTGCAGCAACGCTTCGCGTTTAAGCGCATCATCCTTTGTTTCACCAACGATACGCTCGTACTCACGCGCCGCCTGCAGCAGCTTGCCGTCTTTCTGGTAAATGAATGCCAGTTTTTTGGTGACTTCCGGTTGCAGTTTGTGTTTCGGATAATTTTTGCGGAAACTGACCAGCACGCTGGATGCGGTTTTCCAGTCTTTCAGCACCATCAATGAGGCGGCGGCGTCATATTCCGCAACCGGGCGAGTGCTCGCTGTCGGCGCCAGTTTGGCGATGCGCAGGAAATGCTTGGCGGCTTCGGCATGTTTTTCCAGTTTGCGCGCCTGCTCACCCTGTTTGTAAATCGACGCCGCCAGGTTTTCAATCAGCTTGTTGCTGCGCTTGTCCCTGGCTGGCGTCAGCTGCAGCACCTTGCTGTAGGCTTTTTCCGCCTCGACATAGTTAGTCAGGTCAAACGAGCCGTGCGCCACAATCAGCCAGGCGTCGCGCACCAGTTTTTTGTCCGCCTGCGGATAATTGTTCAGCAACTGTTTTGCGGTTTTCACCGCCAGCGGGTAATCCTTGATGGCGTACAGGTCTTCCGCAGCCGCCGCCAGCACCACCGGCGCATGTTTGTGTTTGGGGAAGTTCTCGACAAATTTCAGCGAGCTGCGAATAATCTCGCGCTTCACCAGTGAACGCTCGGAGGCTGGCGCCTTGTTCAGATATTTGCGATAGGCAAACACCGCCGCATAACCGGCTTCGGATGATTTTTCATGACGCGGGTAGTTGTACGCGGTGCGCTCATATTCCAATGCCGCATCGCGGAATGACTGGTTTTCCAGCATCAGGCCGGCCAGCTGATAGTTGAGCACCGGCGCCTGCGCGTCCTCGGGGAAGGACTTCAGATATTCGCGGTACCAGTAAATGGCTTCGTTATAGTTTTCCTGTTTTTTCCTGCGCAGGCGTTTGTCCTGATACAGGGCATGATAGTGATTCGCCAGATCAGACAGGTTGGACTTGAGGAAAGTCAGCACCACCGGGAACTTGTTGATATCAAAAAACTGCCAGTAGGCCGCGTTCAACCCGTAGGTTTTGGAAAAGTTTTTCTTCGCTTCGATAACCAGTTTGGGGAAACCGCCCTTGAGATAAATTTCGATGACGCGAATCTGGAAATACGGCGCCACCTTGTGCAAGGGGTTGCGTTCGACAAAATAGTTGTAGGTTTGCGCGGCGTCGCTGTAGCGGCGCTTGTCGAGATAATATTCGCCCAGATGACTGTACACGCTGGCCTCGTACTCGCGCGGGCCATGCGTATTGAAGAAATCCACAATCGCCTGTGCGCCGCCAAGATAGGAAAAGCTCAGGCTGATAACGCGGTAGGTGTCATCAATGCGTTTCTTTTCAATCTTGCTTTCGATTTGCTCCAGATCGACGCCTTCGGCAATCTTGTAATCCAGCATTGCGATGAAATCTTTCAGCGCTTCTTCATACAATTCCTGTTTGAAGAATGACCAGCCCTGCTTGTACAGCGCCAGCTCATAAAACGCCGAGCCCTTGCCGATGTTCAGCACTACCTGATAGGCTTCTTCCGCATCCAGGTAACGCTTGCGCGAGAAAAAATATTCCGCGCGGCGGAACTGCGCCTCATCCAGATGGCGCGAGTTGGGGTAGCGCACCACCAGTTCATTCAGGGTTTCAATCGCCTTTTCCACCTGCCCGGTTTCTTCATAGGCGCGCGACAACTGGTACATCACCTGATCGTTACGTTCATACAAGGGGTATTTTTCCAGCAGACCCTTGTACAGTTCGATGGCTTCCATCGCGCCGGCGGTTTGCAGGTCTTCGGCCTTGCCGGCGGCGGTTTTCTCCGGCGACTTCAACGGCCTGTTGTCCGCCTTGAACGACTGTTTTCGGGTGGTGCGTTCGCTGAAGTCTTTTTCCGATTCGGAAAGGTCGGCAATGGCGCCGGACTCGCTGCTGATTTCCTTGCCGCCGGTGGCCAGTATCGCGGCGTCGGGGGAAGTCAGGTCCGGCTTCGCCACCGGCGGCGCAGCCATTTCAGGCTTCGGTGTTTTCTTGCGCGCGACTTCCTCGGCGTCCAGCACCGGCGACTCATTCAATGCGGCAGCGGTGGCGGAATATTCTTTTTCAATCTTGAGGTCGGCAAGGCGGCGAATCGCTTCCGGCGTCATCGCGGTTTCAGGCGTTTCCTCAAGGAACTTCTGATAACTTTGCAACGCCTTGTCGAGCGAACCTTCAATCTTTTCTTCCCGGATTTCAATTTCCACATCCTGCAAACTGGCCAGCGTGCCTTCGCCGCCGGTGGACGCGCAGCCGCCCAGCCCCGCGCCGGTGACAACGGCGATGACGCCAAGATGAATCAGCCTGTTAATGTGCAAAGGGTTCATGGTGTGGCGCCTTGCTCACTGGCCGGCGTTGCATTGCCGTCCGCTTCGTTATTCGAATTGTTTTCATTATTGCCTTGCTGCGACTGTGGCTGCGCAGGGAAGTTTGCCGCTCCGGGTTTTGACGCAGCCTTTTTGGCGGACTCTTGCAGCAGTTTTTTCTCCTGCGCTTTGGTGGCGCGGTCGTAACTTTCCGCCAGTGCGAAGCGCGCCTTGATCTGGTAATCCTCAAGCCGCTGACGGCGTTTGTCGAGTTCGTTGATGGCCAGTTTTTCCAGCACCCGTCCCTGCCGCGCCATGATGGTTTTCAGCCGCGCCGCGGTGGTTCGCAAACGTGTGCGCAACTGCTGGATGGGAACAGTGTAGCCTTCGTAGCTCTGTGTCGCCGCCTGCCGGGTGCGCACGAAAGAGCGGTATTGCTTATTGAGGTCGTCAATCACGCCGTCGAGGTCCTGCAGGTTTTTGTAGGCCTCGGTGAGGCGCGCATCAAATTCGGTGTTCACGCGCCAGTTGAGCAGACCCATCAAGCGCTCGACGCGATAACGGGTTTCACTGTTGGCGGGAATCTTCGCCGCATCCAGCTCGGCCTGCATTTTTTTCAGCCGGTCCATCGCGGCGCGCTCATCGGCGGTGGCCAGGTATTCTGGGCGGCGCAGTATCAACAAAGAGCGAATGCGCTCGTTCAGCCGGTCGCGCTGTTCGATGCGCAGGCGCATGCGCGAGTCGAGTTTTTTGAACTGTTTTTCGATAACCGGCAACAGCGGTTCGTAATACCGGCGGCGCAGTTCGATGATTTCCTCGAACACATCCAGGTTGTGCAGCCAGCGCGTCAGGTACTGGCGCAGGCTGGCGAGGTCGCGATAATTTTGCAGCGATTCCTGAAAATCATTCGCCGCCATCAACTCCAGCAGATAACGGGTCTCTGGCGCGTCCGGCAGCTTGCGCAGGTTCACCACCCAGTTGGGGTCTTTTTCCGCCTGCTTGCTGACCAGCGCGGTGAGGAACTTGCCTTCGCGAATACTCTTTATAGAGGCATCCAGCCGATCGATTTCCGCGCCGAACACCTCCATCGCCTTGCCGTACATGATGGCCGCCTTGCCGTGCACGTTGAGCTTGCTGTAGGCAAACGGAACCGCCATCATCGCTTCCTGCACCGAGGCGTTGGTTTGCTCGCGCTTGTGTAGCAAGCTCCACGGAACCAGCGCGCGGTCATAGCGTTTGCTGGCGACTTCCACCCAGCCGGCGCCGAGCAGGGCGCGATTGGAAAACGGCCCGTCGAGACGCACGCGGGAAAAGAACTGCCGCGCTTTTGTCATATCGGTGGATGCGCCCTTTTCCAGGTAATAATACGCCAGTTTCAGATTGGCCTTGTCTTTCAGCGCCAGCACCGCTTCATCATCGCTGCTGAACTGGCCGAGTTCGTCCAGCACCGCCAGCGCCCTGTCCGTTTCACCGTTTTGCAGCAGCGCCATCGCCAGGTTGTATTCGACATAACCGCGGTATTCGTCATCACCGCGCATTTTTTCCAGAATCTGAATCGCGTCACTGAATTTGCCGACCGCCACATCAATCTGCGCGCGCAGCATGGCGGCATCGTTCTGAATCGCCTCGGGAATCTCGCCTTCGATGCGCTCGATGGCGTACAGCGCGTTGACATAATCCTGCTTGCGGTAATACAGACGCGCCAGCCGGTAGGCGGCGTCGTTGCGTTCAGCCGGGGCGACATTGGCCGCCAGCACGGCTTCTATCGCCTTGCCGGCGCGCAGGTTCATGCGATACGACAACTCCAGTTCGCCCACCGCAAATTCCGCCTGGCCGAGGTGCCAGTGAAACGGGTCGCGCTCGGGTTCATCCAGCGCATAAAACTGGCTGAGTTCGTTATCGAGATGGGCGATGGCTTCGAAATAATCCTGCTGATAGGCGTAATACAGGATTTCGCCATAGAAAATATCACGCAGTTCCTGATGCGGACGCAACGCAGATTGAGCGAGCGCCGACAGCAGCAAGCAGAGAATGCCGGTCAGGGTGTGGCGCAGATTGCCGGTCACAACGATTCTCTACCAGTCCCTGAACTGAACATCCTGCTCGGTCGAATCCGGCCCGGCAATCTTGATTTCAACAAATTTGGGACCAACCTCCTTGACCACCTTGTAGCTGGCGCTGCGTTTGTATTCACCGCCGGCTGGCGCCTTGCCGATGTAGCTCACCACCAGTTCATGTTCGCCGGTCTTGATGTTGCCGGTGTACACGCGTTGTACGCCGCCCTTTTGCAAGGCTTGCAACTCGCGGAAGGTGTACAGGTGTTGCGCCACCACTTGGTTATCCAGTTTCAGCTGCACCGAATCAAGACGAAAATCGTCATCCTTGTGCAAGGAAATGAACAGCGACACCTGGGTGTTGGAGGGAAACAGCAGTTTTTCTTCCAGCCGGGCCAGCTCGGAGCTGAGATTGAGAACGTCTTTCTTGATGTCCTGCACCTGCTCGTCGAGCCCCTTGATCTGCTCGCGGCTGACCTCATCGGCCAACGCATGCAGATTGAACGCAAACAGTAACAACAGGGGCGCCAGCACGCGGATCACGGGTTGTGCCTTGAAAAGCATATCCTTTACCTGCTTATAGTTATAAATATCAGTGGGTTAGCATGCGTATCATTTAATCAGTATGACAATAAACCGCCTGATAGCGAAACGCAACGCCTTATTTTCGCGCGCCTTGTCAAATCACCAGCGTTCTGTCCGGCAGAACCGGGGCAGCTTGGCTACACTGCGATTATGGGAGAAGAAATAGAGTATAGCCACTTTCGGCAGAATGATTACGCCCGTTTCCGCAAACATTTAACAGATGAAACGGCCATCCTGCGCGACTGGTTTACCCGCCGCCAGCTGTCATCACGGGCGCCGGTGGCCGGTTATGAGCTGGAAGCCTGGTTGATCGACAACCGCCAGCAGCCCTGCCCGCACAATGAAGCGTTTCTGAAACACGCGCGCAACCCGCTGCTGAGCCCGGAGCTGGCAAAATTCAATGTCGAGCTTAATGTGCCGCCGCAAACCCTGGGCGGCAGCGTGCTGCGCGACTTCAACCACAGCCTGCTGCAACTGTGGTCGCAATGCGAACAACATGCCGAACAGCTGGGCTGCAATATTCTTGGCATTGGCATTCTGCCCACGCTGAAAAATCAGGATTTGACGCTGGACAATATTTCCACCCTCGATCGCTACCGCGCGCTCAACGAACAGGTGCTACGGCTGCGCAAGGGCCGCGCCATTCCGCTCAACATTGTCGGCAACCAGCATCTGCAAACCGAACACCGCGACGTGATGCTGGAAGCCGCCGCCACCTCACTGCAAATTCATATCCAGACGCCGCAGCATCTGGCTAAACGCTACTACAACGCCGCCATCGTGCTGTCGGCGCCGATGGTGGCGGTGAGCAGCAATTCGCCTTTTCTGTTTGGCAAACAATTGTGGGAAGAAACCCGCATCCCGGTGTTCGAACAGTCCGTACCCACCGGCGGATTTGAAGACGCCGCCGACGGGCCGATACAACGCGTCGGTTTCGGCATGGACTATGCGCGCGAATCCATTTTTGAATGTTTTACAGAAAACCTGGAGCACTATCCGGTGATGCTGCCGGTGGAATATCAGGAGCCGGTGGAAAACCTGCGGCATCTGCGCCTGCACAACGGCACTATCTGGCGCTGGAACCGTCCGCTGATCGGTTTCGACGAAGACGGCAAACCGCATGTGCGCATCGAACACCGCGTCTGCGCCAGCGGCCCCAGTGTTGAAGACAATATCGCCAACATTGCATTTTTCTACGGGCTGGCGCATTTTTACGCCACCCTGATCGAACCGCCGGAAGACGAACTCAGCTTCACGCAGAGCAAGCATAATTTTTACCGCGCCGCCCAGCACGGCATTAACGCGCAGGCCGAATGGCTGGAAGGCGCGCGCATGAAAATCCAGAAGCTGGTGCTGGACAGACTGTTAATCGAAAGTGAAACCGGATTGCGCAAACTGGATATAGACGAAACCGCGATACAGCATTATCTTGGCATTATTGAACAGCGCATGCTGACCGCTCAGACCGGCAGCGCCTGGCAACGCATTTTTGCGCAGACACATCAAAACGACATGAGCATTTTGACCCGCACCTATCTGCATAACCAACGCGACAACCAGCCCGTGCACAGCTGGGACTTCACCGCGCGCTGACGCCCCGCCATGTTTAACCAGTTCGATTACCTGCCGGAACAACTGCTCGACGCCAGGGTGGAAAACCTCGTCGGCATTCTGGGCCGCCCCACCTTGCTGCATTTGCCCGGCGAGCGCCAGCAACCCTTATTCATTTCCACCCTGTTGCACGGCAATGAAACCACCGGCTTTTATGCG
The DNA here is from genome assembly GCA_026995045.1 of Gammaproteobacteria bacterium. Lineage (GTDB taxonomy): Bacteria > Pseudomonadota > Gammaproteobacteria > SZUA-229 > SZUA-229 > S139-92. The sequence continues at coordinate 8,526 of JALWPK010000124.1, forward strand.
CTGCAAACCATTCTCAAACGTTATCAGCAACAAGGCCTGCCGCGCGCGCTGTCGATTTTTATCGGCAATGTTGAAGCCGCCGCGCAACAACAGCGGCGGCTGGACAACCAGCCCGACTACAACCGCATCTGGCCCGGCACCTCACATCGCCAGTGCACCGAAACCGACATCATGGCGACGGTAACCAACATCATGCGCGAGCGCAAACCATTCGCCAGCATCGATATTCATAACAACACCGGCCGCAATCCGCATTATGCCTGCGTCAATATTCTGAGCGCGCACAGCCTGCAACTGGCGTCGCTGTTTGCCGACATCACGGTGTATTTCACCAGCCCGAAAGGCGTGCAGTCGTCGGCATTTTCCGATTTCTGCCCGGCGGTGGTGCTGGAATGCGGCCAGTCCAGCGACAACACCAGCGTGGCGCACGCCACCCGTTATCTGGAAACCGTATTGCAACTGGAAAGCCTTTCCGCCGACAAACCGGAAAACCTGTGCCTGTATCACACGGTGGCGCGCGTCACCGTGCCGGAACACATCAGCATCAGCACACACGGTGATGCAGACATTGTTCTGAAAACCACACTGGAAGACAAAAACTTTACCGAGCTGCCCGCTGGTTATGAATTTGCGCTTCGCAACAAGCAGGACAATCAGGCGTGCATGCAGGTGCGCAATGAAAGCAATGAAGATGTCACCGCTGAATTTATCGACTGCGTAGACGGCAAACTGTTACTCAAAAAAGCCGTTACCCTGTCCATGTACACCACGGATGAAAAAGCGATTCGTCAGGATTGTTTATGTTATTTCATGGAGCGGCTGCATTTTCACCCGTAAACAGTGCTCAACGTTCGTGCTCCGCCACCCGGTCATAATTCTTTGCCAGCTCGTACCGCGCCGTTATCAGATATTGTTTCAGCCGCGCCTGCCTTGCTTCCAGCGACTGCAACATCAACTGTTTAACGCTGTCGCGCTGGCTGGCTGAAACAGTGTTCAATCTGCCGGTCAGCACCGCAATCTGCTTTTTAATATTGATCAATGGCACCTTGTAGGCCACAACGTTTTCCACGCGCCGCAGTCGCCGCCTTGCCTTGCTGCGCGCATCCTGCAACGCCTGCAATTGAGTATTGATATTATCCAGTTCGGCCACCAGCGCGGCGCGGCGCTGCTGATATTGCTGCGCCAGCCGCCAGTCAATCACACCTTGAGCACGCCTGATGCGTTGCAACAGCTTCGTGTTATCCGGTTCAGTTTCACTGGCCAGCTGAATTTGCTGCAAACTTGCCAGCACGGTTTGCTCATCCTGACTGGCCAGTAACTGCAAATGACTTTCTGGCGTAATGCTGGCGATCCTGTCCGCCAGCGTGTCGCGCTGCAATGTCAGCCTGGCCAGTTGCGCGTCAACATCATTCAACCCGGCGCTTACCCTGTCTGTTATTTTTTTTGCAAACTGTTCGCGCAATTCCACCAGCGATTCCAGCGCAACCGCTGTGTGTTGCCATTGTTGCAGACGCGACTGCATTTCATTCAGTTCGAGAATGTTTTTCATCGCCAGTTGAAAATCCGGCTGCGCAAACAACTCACCCAGATAGGCCATCGGCTGCAGTTCCCGCAGACGCAGCAAGCCTGTGTCCGTTGCTGGCACAGCGTGTTCACGTATCTGTTCAAACAGCTTGCCGCTTTTCACCTGTTCAACAGCCGCCTGCAATTCCCTGAGGCTGTTTTCATAAGCGGCAATGGCGGACTCGTACAACTCGATCGCCTTGCCATAGCCTCCCAGTTTGCCGTAACTGTAGGGCAGCCCCAGCCATGATTCCTGTACAGCGCTATCAGCCGCATCACGCGCATGCAATTCGGTCCAAGCGGGAATGGCCGCCTTGTATTTCTGCAGCGTCATGTTCGCCCAGGCAATGCCCAACAAGGCCTTGTTGGCAAACGCACTCTTTAACCGCACCTTGCTCAAATACTCCAGTGCTTCGCGTGGCAAATCATTTTGCAGCGACTGGTAGCCCAGAATCAGGTTGGCCTTGTCGCGTAGCGCCTGCAATGGCTCATCGTGTGCATCCAGCTCACCGACCTGGGCCATTTTTTCCAGCCCGGCCTGTAACTGCCCGTCCGCCATCAGGGTGTGCGCGAGGTTGTAGGCGGCAAAACCGCGAAAGCGGTCATCGTATTGCAGCTTTTCCAGCACAGCGATAGCGTCATCTAAGTTGCCTGTGCGCACGTTGATTTTCGCCTGCAAATATTCCACATCATGATTGAAGGGATAAAACAGCTCACCGCGAATCAGTTGCAATGCGTATTGCGCATAATCGTACTGCTGCTTGTCGTAATAAATTTTTGCCAGGCGAAAGGCGGCGCGATTGCGTTTCTGCTGCGGGATGTTTTCACCCAGCACAGCACGTATCGCGCTGCCGGCGCGCTGGCTCATGCGGTAACCCAGTTCAATATCCGCCTGCGACAGCACATCTCCGCGCGCATCATCCGGCGCATTGTCGTTTTGTAATTGCGCCAGTGCGCGCTGCAATTGCTGCTGACTGATGAGCTGCACATCATCAAGGCGCAACAATGCGTCAAAATATTTTTGCTGTTGCGCAAGAAACTGGACTTCGCCAACCAGCAGTCGGGTTTTCAGGTCATGGCTGGCGGCAACATGAAATGGCGCCGCGCTCAGCAGCAACAGGAATATGGCGGGAAAGCGGCGCATGCTTATTCGGTTTGAAATTGCAGACCAATGCCGGCATCACCGGCGGAAATGATTTGCACTTCGATGAAAGCAGCATGCTCACTCTTTTCAAATGACAGGCTGTCACCAATGCGAATTTCACCACCCGCTGCTGCGTGCGCGACCAGTTCAAACTGCAGCAGGTGTTTGCCCGGCGTCACGTTGCCGGTATAAATGCGCTGTACACCGCCATTTTGTAGCGCGCGGTTTTCGCTGTCGTTATAAAGATGGCTGGCTACACGCTCACCATCTATTTCAAGCATGGCGGATTCCAGTTGCGCATCAAGCGGCGCAGGCAGGGAAACAAAGATATTGATATGGGTATCGGCAGGATATAACAGTTGCTGTTCAATACGGGACAACTGCTCGGACAGTTTCAACACATCCTGCTTCAGCGATTGCAACCGGGCATCCATCGCCGCGGGCGAGGTTTCCTGAACAGGCGGCGCAACTGGTTCGGCGAAAGCGGGCATCGCCAGCATCAGCAGGCAAATTGTGTGCAGCAGTTTTCGCATTGGGCTCAGTTGGTTCGGTCGGACAGGATTTTCGTGCTTACCAACCAAGTATATGGCATGAATCCTGCTTTTGCCTGTTGCGGCGCGATTCGAATTCGCCTGTTTTCCGCTGCGGCAAAGGGGTTTTACTGCTGAAATCCGCCCTGCTGTCACGTCCCTGTGACAAACAGTACTCGCTCACGCGAAAATAGCGTCAGGCAAAACCGGGGGCCTCATAGCGCATGATGATGTCCTTGACGATGCCGCTGCGCACAATGTCATCGTAACCGAATTTGTGCACGTGAACATTGCTCACATCATGCACACGATCGAGCGCATCGGCCAGGCCCGAACCGCACTGGATGTCCGATTGCGTCAGGTCGCCGTTGATCACCACCGTGGTGTGCCCACCAATGCGCGTCATGAACATCTTGATTTCCTCCGGTGTGCAGTTTTGCGCTTCATCCAGCACCACAAAGCAGCGATTGAAGGTTTTGCCGCGCATGTACGATAGCGGCTCCACCGCGATGTTGCCATTTTTGACTGCACACTCGACAATGCCCTTGCCCATATTGCTGGTCAGACAGGATTTGAACGCGCTGAAATACGGGTCAAACTTTTCATCCAGCCGCCCGGGTAAAAAACCCATACTGTTGCCGGTTTCCACCGCCGGACGGGTAAAGATGATGCGATCAATGTCACCACGCATCAAGGCTTCGGCAGCGACACCCGCGGTGCAGTAACTTTTACCGGTACCGGCTGGGCCAAGACCGAATGTCAGGATGTTGGCTTTGATGGCTGCGATGAATCGCGCCTGAGCGGCATTCATCGGTTGGATGGAAGGGATGGAAGATTTGCGGGGAGGTTTGAAGCGGTTGCTGTGATGTTGACCGGGGGGAGGAAGTTCGATGACAACGGATTCTTCTTCAAAATAATCCTGTCTGTATCGTTGTTTTTCTCTCTTTTGCCTGCTGCTCTTTCGCGACATAAATCCACCTCTGAAAGTAACCTGATGCTGGCGAAACACATAACACTTTTTTGTGTTTCTGTTACCGAGTATCAGCAGTGATTACAACATTGTCAATCGAAAAAACAGGAAATTATCAAACCATTCGTCTGTTCATTTATGCGTGAATAAATCTGAAATAAATTTTTTTAAAACCGTCAAAAAACGCTTTACATCAAGTGTTTTTGTGGAGACAATGATCGGCCCGGTGTGTTGATAATGTTGATGCAAACTCTGTTGCATTTCACCACAGAGGCGCGGAGACACGGAGGTTTTTTACTGGTTAATGCGCCATGTGTTCGCAGGCGGAGCTTCCGCCGCGAATACACGATTTCAGCAAGCCAGGCTTTTGTGAATACAACCTTCGCGGCTAAAGCCGCTCCCGCGATTCCATTCTCAGTGTTCTCTGTGCCCTCTGTGGCAAATTTATTATCCCTGTCATCCCGAGCGCAGCCGAGGGATCTCGCGACACATACCGCACCCTGCGAGATTTCTCCCTGCGGTCGAGACACCACAATCCTAAAAGAAAACCCTCCGTGTCTCCGCGCCTCTGTGGTGAACCAACATCCGCATCAATGCGCCTTTATTTTTCTTCGGTAAACCCAAACGCCCGGTCGTGCACATACACCAGCTTGCAGTCAGTGAGATACTTGGCGTCATGGATGGCGCCGGCCTTGATGTAGCCGGTGTCACCCTGGTTCAGGATGACCGGCTTGCCGTCGGCTTGCAGGCCATCGTTGGTGCGTTTGTAAAACTGTATCGCCATCTGGCCTTCGACCACCACGGTCATGTCATCGCCGGGGTGGGAATGCGGCGGTTCGGCGCTGCCCGCCTGCCAGCGCTCCAGCATCACTTCACAGCCGTTTTCATTGCCGGGATAGGTGGTGCGCACGGTAAAACCTTCCGGGGTGTCAGGTACGCTGACATGGTTTTGCCAGACGGCGGATTCGTCGCTGCTGAGGGTGTATTCGGACATGCTGTTCTCCCAGGGTGTTGTTTTTGGCTGTGCGAAGCCTATAGCAGTCCGCCCGCCGTGCAAACACACTAACTGTATGCCTATGATTTTTTTATGAAATTTAGCTGCGCCCGGCGGCGAGCCCAGGTTTGACGGCCAAATTTTGCTCAAAACGGGCTGTCAGCTGAAAAAATTGCAATGAAATCATGCAAACAGGCGCAATCTGGCGCAATTCGGTTTGCATTCTGTTATATAATTCGCGCTCGCAAAATTCGGCGCCTGTTGTGGTCCGGGGTTTACGAATCGGAAAGCGAATCGAACGGAGCACGGCATGCGCGCCCGCCGAAACGAAAACCGACACCTCACCACACGTTAACATATTGATTTTATTTAGAGTACTGGACAATGACTGACTTAACCAAATATCGCAACATCGGTATCTTCGCGCACGTGGATGCTGGCAAGACCACCACAACCGAGCGCATTCTGAAACTGACCGGCAAGATTCACAAAACCGGTGAGGTGCACGATGGCGAAGCCACCACCGACTTCATGGAGCAGGAAGCCGAGCGCGGTATTACCATTCAGTCCGCCGCCACCAGCTGTGAGTGGAACGGCCACCGCATGAACATCATCGACACCCCGGGACACGTGGACTTCACCATCGAAGTGTACCGCTCGCTGAAAGTCCTCGACGGCGGCGTGGGTGTGTTCTGCGGCTCCGGCGGCGTGGAGCCCCAGTCCGAAACCAACTGGCGCTACGCCAACGAATCCGAAGTGTCGCGCGTGATTTTCGTCAACAAGCTCGACCGCATCGGCGCCGATTTCTACCGCGTGGTGAAACAGGTTGAAGACGTGCTTGGCGCCAACCCGCTGGTGATGGTGCTGCCGATTGGCATCGAAGACAACTTTACCGGCGTGGTCGATCTGCTCACCCGCAAGGCGTGGGTCTGGGACGATTCCGGTCAGCCGGAAAACTACAAGCTGGAAGATGTGCCCGCCGACATGGTTGACAAGGTGGAAGAATACCGCGAGAAACTGATCGAGACTGCCGTCGAGCAGGATGACGAGCTGATGGAAGCTTATCTCGAAGGCAACGAACCTTCCATCGAAGACATTAAAAAATGTATTCGCAAGGGCACCATCAACCTCGACTTCTTCCCGACTTACTGCGGCTCCGCGTTCAAGAACAAGGGCATCCAGCTGGTGCTGGACGCCGTGGTCGACTACCTGCCGGATCCGACCGAAGTCAAGCCGCAGCCTGAAACCGACGAAGAAGGCAACGAAACCGGCGAATACGCCATCGTTGACCCGGATCGTCCACTGCGCGCGCTGGCGTTCAAGATTATGGATGACCGCTTCGGCGCGCTCACCTTCATCCGCATCTATTCCGGCCGCCTCAACAAGGGCGACACCGTGCTCAACACCTACACCGGCAAAACCGAGCGCATCGGCCGCATCGTGGAAATGCATGCGGACGAACGCATCGAGCTGGAAGGCGCGCAGGCCGGTGACATTGTCGCCGTGGTAGGCATGAAAAACGTGCAGACCGGCCACACCCTGTGCGACCCGAAACACCCGGCAACGCTGGAGCCGATGGTGTTCCCGGATCCGGTTATCTCCATCGCGGTGGCCCCCAAGGACAAGGGCGGCGCCGAGAAGATGAGCCTGGCGATCAGCAAGATGGTGCAGGAAGACCCGTCATTCCGCGTCGAAACCGACGAGGATTCCGGCGAAACCATCCTGAAAGGCATGGGCGAGCTGCATCTCGATATTAAAATCGACATTCTCAAACGCACCTACGGCGTGGAAGTGGAAGTCGGCAAACCGCAGGTGGCCTACCGCGAAACCATCACCAGGCGGGTGGAAGATTCCTACACCCACAAGAAACAGACAGGTGGTTCCGGTCAGTACGCGAAAATCGATTACATCGTCGAACCCGGCGAACCGGGCAGCGGCTTCGAGTTTGAATCCGTGGTCACCGGCGGCAACGTGCCGCGTGAATTCTGGCCCGCGGTGCAGAAAGGCTTCGAAAACAGCATGGACAAAGGCGTGCTCGCCGGTTACCCCTGCCTCGACTTCAAGGTCACCTTGGTTGACGGCGCCTACCACCCGGTCGACTCCTCCGCCGTGGCCTACGAACTGGCCGCCCGCGCCGCCTACCGTCAGACCATGCCCACCGCCGGCCCGCAGTTGATGGAGCCGATCATGAAAGTCGACGTGTTCACCCCGGAAGACCACGTGGGCGATGTCATCGGCGACCTCAACCGCCGCCGCGGCATGATCAAGTCACAGGAGCCGGGCGCCACCGGCGTGCGCATCAAGGCCGAATGCCCGCTGAGCGAAATGTTCGGCTACATCGGCGACCTGCGCACCATGACCTCCGGCCGCGGCCAGTTCTCCATGGAATTCCTGCACTACCTCCCCTGCCCCAAAAACGTGGCCGAGGAAGTTATCAAGGAAGCCAAGGAGCGCGAGGCCAACAAGTAAAACTCAACGTTATACTGCAACGAAAAAGCCGGCCACAGCGCCGGCTTTTTTGTGCTTCTGGCTTTCTTGAGACCAGTCGTAAGCTTCCCAAAATCAACACCACGCCAAGCGTTGACTATCAAGTCGATTCGCTGTTATCAGCAGGGCTTTCGCACTGCGGGTCGGCCAAATCCGTCTTGCCGTCACCATCATTATCAATCCCGTCTTCGCACTGATTCGGGCTTGTGCCGCCACCATAGAGCTGGGTGATCATCGGTATGAATATGTCATTAATCAATGCCGCATTCTCCGATGTCGGCGCCAGCGACAGGTAACCATCGTAATAACCAATGCCGCCCAGTCCATTTGGCACAACAACATGCGCTCTCGCCATAATGGTAAAGTCACCGACGCGCACCACTTTCGCTGCGACCGACTCCAGGCCGATGATGCCGTTTTGCTGTGAATTGATCTGACACGTCTCTGTCACGGATGCAGTATTGCCGATGAAATTGAGCGCGGTATTCACTTCGGAGTCGAGAATCGCAGCGGAAGTATAACCACCCGTCACCTGCGCGTTAAAAACATACCGCCACACCGCCCGGTTGTCAGCACGGATCAAGTCAGCGGCAGCAACCGTCCCTGGAACTGCAAAACCGGAAACATCGATTCCGTCTGCTATGGTCCAGCCCTGTGGAATACTTGTGAAGCCCAACAATATGCTCGTGCTGTTGGTGTAAGGCGTCTGTGAGAAATCAACCTGAAAGGGAATTGTGAACGCAGTATTCGGCAAATCTCCGCGCGGCACACCATTGATAAAATCCCAATAAATAGCCTCAAGCCCGACCAGGTCAGTACAAAGGGTCGATGTCGCCGTAGCCTGCGAGTTACCGCCCCACTACCACCGCAGGCATAAAGACCTGTGGTCACGGCAAGCACGAACAGATATTTGAAAAGTCTCATGGGCAGCTCCCTGTTACTCAACTTCCCATAATATTACGAAAAAATTTTCAAAATGGGGAGTACCTGTTGCAACTACGAATCCCTGTATGTACGTGACGCAATAACAGCGTCACAACAAACAGAGGCGCCTGATATTGCATGTTGAGGTGCAAGACAGACAAAGCCCTACAGCAAGCAGAGTCATTACACTACAAGGCAACTCGGCGCAAATCACTACGCATCGTTCGCAATGCACAATCTGGCTAGCCTGATAGATTTCTTTATTGGCTTCGTAAGCAATTGATTTATATAGACAACGGCTCTACGATTTGATACTATGGATAACACGCCGGTTTTGTGCAAAACTGTCATTGCGGCTCTACGGAGCCTGGCATCGGGAATACCCTTCGTCAGGCAGGAAGGACATTATAATGACTATACATACCCGTATTTTACCGGTGACGTGTATTGCTGCGCTGACTTTCTGCATGACGAATGTCACTAGAGCATCCATTCTGACATTTGATCAAATCAGAGATACATCCGGAAACGTGGTGTCAACACTCAGTGGCAATTCACCGGAAAGTGATTATGGCGACAGGATTACGTCTGCACGGGTTAATGTGCCGGGTGGGCAATTCACCTATGGGAATGGCGGCGAGGGATATACGCCAAACGTAGTCACCGATTATTATGCGGGCAGTGCCATTGCTGATAATTCGCATGTGTCTTTATGGCAAAACCAGTACGGCGATTTAACGAATGTTCTAATAGGCAACAATAATTCAATATCGTTGAATGTCCTGCTGACAGCTGATACTGGTTTCGATGTAATGCTCTATGGGTTTGATGTGGCAGGGTGGCCAAATTCAGATTACTTGATTAATGCAATACAGATAACTGATGGCGTTAACACGCTGTTCTCACAGAGCAATGTATTGGTGCAGGGTGACATGTCAGGCCTGCGTCACACTTCAATTCAATTTGCAGCACCGATAATGGGGCCTCAATTGTTGTTGACAGTTGATTACAACAATCTTTCCGGTGGCCAGCAGGATAATATCGGTATCGACAATATTCGTTTTGGCCAAAGCCCGCCAGCTGCGGTTCCATTGCCACATGCCGCTGTTTTATTGTTATCAGGCTTGATTGTTTTATTGCGGCCAGCCGGCTTATTCCGGCATGTGGCATAAGTTTTGAAACCGGCAACCGGGCTAACAGCATTGCTTCGAAAGCTTTTGCAAGCCGCCAGTTCTTCCCTGGTTGTGTATATCTTGGTATCTACCACCTCTGAGCTATCAAAAGGCATCCACTAAAGAGGATCGCGGGTTGAAATATCCCATTAGCTTTCATAGCTCCAGTTTCAATACCGGTAGTTTTCTAGGCTCCGGCTTTGACTCAACATAATCCACTAATCTGGCACCCATCTTTTCATAGAACCCCCGCGCATTTGGGTCGGACTCTATCCTCAGGCTCTCTATTCCAGAGCCTTCGCAGTATCCAATCACTGTTTTCATAAGAATCTTACCGATTCCTTTTTTCATGTGCTTCGGAATAACCCACATGTGCTCCAGTTCAGCGGTTGATTCCTTTATGCTGATTGCAGTGAAACCAAGTATTTCATTTTCATGAACCGCAACCCACACATTGTTGCTTACAATAAATTCTGGAGAAATTATCAAGGCATCATTCCATTGCTCAAAAAATCGTTCTGGGTAACCCCAATATTTCTTTGCGGCAAGTGAGATTTCACTTAATTTATCCGCTTCGGTCTCACAAGCCCTCCTTATGCTGATTTTCATTTCGGAGCCCCCTTGTTATATAACGCTGCAAATTACACCAGCACAGGGTAGCAGAGAGTAACGACGCTTATGGCGCCCGGGTGGACTTGCCTTGTTATACCTTGATGCTGTGACCTTCCCCCTAATTTAATACCAATCTGCCGATGAGAAATTCATTTTATGCCGCTCTGTTTGCAAACGCCACAGGCTTCATATAATTCAGCGTGCTATGTGGTCGTTCACTGTTGTAGTGATAACGCCACTTCTCAATTATTTCTTTGGCCTCATCCAGGGTTCTGAACCAATGCTGATTCAGGCATTCCAGACGGAACCTGCTATTCAGACTTTCTACAAACACATTTTGCGTAGGTTTACCGGGCTGAATAAACGCCAGTTTGACACCCGATTCCTTTTGCCAGAAAAACATCGCCTTGCTGGTAAATTCTGTCCAGTTGTCACAGGTGTTTTGCTCAGGCGCATCCCTGGCTTCGATAAACTGATCCAGAAATCGAGCAACCTGTGTGCCTGATATGGAAAAGCAACGTACTGCCCAATCAGCTCTTTCGACTAGTCGTCATTGACATTGAGTATACGAAAACGTCTGCTATTGCTGAGTTAGTCAGAGACAAAATCCATTGACCAGCGGATATCAGCCGCCACCGGCACAACCAATGGCATGCGTGGCCGATCCAGCTTCTTCTTATTACGCTGTCGCAGCTGCAGTTGCTCTTCACAGTAGAGCCTGTAGGTGCACTTGAAGTTGATAACTCGCACGCAGCAGGCTTCACCACTTTATTTGATAGCACGTCCTTCATGGCTTCTACTTCGAGCAGTTTATCGGCCAGCAGCTTCTTGAGCTTGGTATCTCCGCCTCCAGCGCTTTTAGCCGGCGGACTTCATTCACTTCCATGCCCGCATATTTGCTACGCCAGTTGTAAAACGTCCCGTTGGATATGCTCTTCCTGCGACAGATATCCTCGACCTTGGCACCGGCTTCGTGCTCCTTGATTGCCTTGATGATCTACTCTTCGTTGTATCGCTTGTTCTTCATTCTGAGATCTCATCTGTGCTAGATTAACTGGAAATCTCATCGGCGTCATGGTGCTAATTTTGGGGAGAAGGTCAGCCTGAGCACGACACTTGAATAGCGCCAGCACCAGGTTGACCGATGAATGTCCAGTGGCCCCACATGGCAGAAGCATAGCGCCATGCGGGAGCGGTGAGACCGCAGTAAGAGACCCTCAATATGTGTTTGCTGTAAGCGACTACTTTAACAGCGCCTATGACATACGAAGTAGCCGATTTTGTTCATTGTTTTATTTTTGGTTAATCCGTTAACTAACCGAGCTACCCACGAAAAGTGGACACTTCATTCAATTAGACTTACATTGATAATGAGGTGTCATGATGGCAAGAAAGAAAACCAAAGCGTATCCCGAATCCTTCCGGCGTGAAGCTGTACGGATGGC
>JALWPK010000125.1 GCA_026995045.1 Gammaproteobacteria bacterium
GGCAGTTCGGAATCGGCCGGCGCTTCGAACAGCGCAATCTGTTTTTCGCGGTCGAGGCGCTCGGAAATTTCGACCTTTTTCACCACCGGCTCGATGCGCACCTTGCCGCCCTCGCCCTTGCGTTTGGCGGTTTTCTTTTTGTCCTGTTCCACTGCTTCGGCGCGCTGCTGGCGCGCTTCGTCGCCGGCGCGGCTGTCCTGGATGCGCTCGACCAGCTGCATCACTTTGGCGCTGACCCAGCCATAGGCCAGCAGGCTGACGCGCCCCAGCTGATCCAGCGCGGCGAACCACGACAAACCGCTGAACAGGGTGATGCCCGCCAGAAACACTGCCAGCAGCAGCAGCGTGGAGCCGAGCAGTCCCAGCACTTCGGCCATGCCGTCGCCCAGCCAGCGGCCGAGAATGCCGCCGGAATCCAGCGGCAGGCTGGTCACCGGGGTGACAAAATGCAGGCTGGCCAGCGCGCAACCGGCGGCCAGCGTCACCAGAAAACCGGCCCAGCGTATGCCGAGCACGCCATAGTCGATTTCATCGCGCGGCACGCCCTCGCGGTTGCCGCGCATCACCAGCCAGCCGCTGTAGGCAATGATAACGGGGAACAAATAGGCCAGATAACCGAACAGGCTGAACAGCACATCGGCCACCCAGGCGCCGATCACGCCGGTGGCGTTGTAGACATTTTCGCGCGGGCCGACGTGCGACCAGCCGGGGTCGTTGATATCGTAGGTTACCAGAGCCGCCAGCAACAGCAATGCCAGCGCAGACAACAGCAACATCGCGCCTTCACGCAGACCATGATGTATTTGCGAGGGAAGCTCGATGCCTGTTGTTGTTTTTTTACGGCGCGCCTGAGCCAATCAAACCTTCCGGGAATGTTGCTGGGAATGGCTTGCAATTATACCTGTAACCGGGGGCGGGTGCAGCGGTATCAAGGGGGAAAGATTTTCCTCGAATGGTTTGCCACAGAGGCCACAGAGTACGCGGAGGATTTTAATATGTTGGTAGGAGTGGCTTCAGCCACGAATCGTACTCCCCACAAATTACGGCGCTATCTGAAATCACGCTTTCGTGGCTAAAGCCACTCCTACAGATAAACCACTGTGCACTCCGTGAGCTCTGTGGCAGATTTACCCCGCTATCCTGAACGAAAACGAATTATCCCCCGCTATCCGCATCAAACCCCTGTGATTTGCTAAAATGCGCCGCCAATGCGCTGCGCCGGTCGCGCAGCTGACTGTATTCAACTGGAGAACCCGATGAGCGACACCAAACACGCCAAACTGCTGATTCTTGGCTCCGGCCCCGCCGGTTACACCGC
>JALWPK010000126.1 GCA_026995045.1 Gammaproteobacteria bacterium
CCAACGGCCAGGAGCGCCTGCGCGAAGCCGCCAAACACGGCTTCAAACAGGCCATCGTGCCGCGCGCCAATGCGCCCCGCAAGGGCGACAGCATCCCGGGGCTGAAAATCATCCCGGTGCAGCGGGTAAGCGAACTGATCGACGCGGCGATAGCGGCGGCTTGATGGCGAGGTTCGAGGGGAAAGGGGCGAGGGGCAATGAACAACTTATCCCCACCTCACCACTCACCACTCGCCACTTGCCCCTTGCCCCTTGCCCCTTGCCACTCGCCCCATTTGGCGCTACCGTATCGCCCCCGTTTTTGAAACCTGCTGATGTTGCCGAGGAGCGCCATGGCTGCGAAAAAACTGAATTTTGAGAAAGCGCTGGCTGACCTCGAAAAACTGGTCGAGGAGATGGAACAGGGCGAGCTGAGCATGGAAGACATGCTGAAACGCTTTGAAAAAGGCATCGCCCTGACCACCGAGTGCCAGCAGGCGCTGCAAAAAGCCGAATTGAAAGTAAAGGAACTGGTCGAGAAAAACGGCAAACTTCTGGAAAAGGACTTCGAACTTGACGAATAAAGCTGTTTTGTCCAAACCCGCCCCGATGCCCTTTGCCAGCAAACTCAAGCAATATCAGCAGCGTGTCGACTCTGCGCTGGACTATTTTCTGCCGGCGGACGACCCACCGGAACACCAGCTGGCCGAATCGATTCGCTATGCCGTGATTGGCGGTGGCGGCAAGCGCATCCGCCCGGCGATGGTGTACGCCGCCGGTGAAGCGGTCGGCGCCGATGACCGCGCGCTGGATCTGCCCGCCTGCGCGGTGGAAATGATTCACGCCTATTCACTGATTCACGACGATTTGCCGGCGATGGACGACGACGACCTGCGCCGCGGCCGCCCCACCGTGCACAAGGCTTTCGACGAGGCCACGGCGATTCTCGCCGGTGACGCGCTGCAGGCGCTGGCCTACGAAATTCTGACCGAAAACGCCGAACTCAACATTTCCGCCGAACACCGCATCGAAATGCTGCGCCTGCTCACCATCGCCAGCGGCGCCAACGGCATGGCCGGCGGTCAGGCGGTGGATCTGGCCTCGGTGGGCAAAAAACTGACGCTGGAACAACTGGAAACCATGCACCAGCTGAAAACCGGCGCGCTGATTCGCGCCAGCATCATGCTGGGCGCGATGTGCCAGCCGGAGCTCGCGGGCGAGCAACAACAGGCGCTGGACGGCTATGCGCGCTGCATCGGCCTGTCGTTCCAGATTCAGGATGACATTCTGGATGTAGTCAGCGACACCGAAACCCTGGGCAAGCCGCAGGGCTCCGACGCCGAGCAGAGCAAACCCACCTACCCCGCCATCATCGGGCTGGACGCCTCACGCAAGCTGGCGCTGGAGCAGCACGAAGCGGCGCTGGAACATCTGGCCGGGTTTGACTCGCGCGCCGATTCGCTGCGCCAGCTTTCCGCCTATATCGTCGAGCGCGATTTTTAGTTCGCGCCGGTTCATAATTACAGCATGCCCTTTCGCAATAAAACCTGGCCGTTGCTGGAGTCGATTGATTCGCCGCAGGACTTGCGCGCGCTGCCGCCGTCGCGCCTGCCGCTGCTGGCCACCGAGCTGCGCCAGTTTCTGCTGCACAGCGTGGCGCAAACCGGCGGCCATCTCGCGGCCGGTCTGGGCGTGGTGGAGCTGACCATCGCGCTGCATTATGTGTTCAACACGCCCGACGACCACCTGGTGTGGGACGTTGGCCACCAGACCTACCCGCACAAGATTCTCACCGGCCGCCGCGAGGCGATGAACACGTTGCGCCAGCGCGGCGGCATTGCCGGTTTTCCCAAACGCTGTGAAAGCGACTATGACTGTTTCGGCGCGGGGCATTCCAGCACCTCGATTTCCGCCGCGCTGGGCATGAGCCTGGCCGACGCGCAACGCGGGCTGGCGCGAAAATCGGTCGCCATCATCGGCGATGGCGCGATGACCGCCGGCATGGCCTTTGAGGCGCTGAACCACGCCGGCGACACCGACGCCGACCTGCTGGTGATTCTGAACGACAATGACATGTCGATTTCAGACAATGTCGGTGGCCTGTCGAATTACCTCACCCGGCTGCTCAGCAGCGAGCTGGCCACCAGCCTGCGCGAAGGCGGCAAGCGCGTGCTGGAGCACCTGCCCTCGCCGGTGCATGAACTGGCGCGGCGCACCGAGGAGCACGTCAAGGGCATGGTGGCGCCGGGCACCCTGTTCGAGGAACTGGGCTTTAACTATTTCGGCCCCATCGACGGCCACGATATCGACACCCTGGTGTCCACCCTGCGCAACCTGTCGCAACAACGCGGCCCGCGTTTTCTGCATGTGGTGACGCGCAAGGGCAAGGGTTATTTTCCGGCCGAGGACAACCCCAGCAAATATCACGGCGTCGGCAAGTTCGACGCCTCCACCGGGGAGGCGCCGGAAAAAACCGATGGCAAGCAGGCTTCCACCCGCCCCACCTACACCGATGTGTTCAGCCAGTGGCTGTGCGACATGGCCGCCGAAGACGAACGCCTGATGGGCATCACCCCGGCGATGCGCGAAGGCTCCGGACTGGTGGCATTCTCACAACAATTCCCCAAACGTTATTTCGATGTCGGCATTGCCGAGCAGCATGCGGTGACGCTGGCGGCGGGCATGGCCTGTGAAGGCATGAAGCCGGTGGTGGCGATTTATTCCACCTTCCTGCAACGCGCCTATGACCAGCTGATTCACGACGTCGCGCTGCAAAACCTGCCGGTGCTGTTCGCCATCGACCGCGCCGGCATCGTCGGCGCCGATGGCCCCACCCACACCGGCGCCTACGACATCAGCTTTTTGCGCTGCATTCCCAACATGGTCATCATGACGCCTTCGGACGCCCGACAAACCCGCGCCATGCTGACCACCGGCTTTTTGCACGATGGCCCGGCGGCGGTGCGCTACCCGCGCGGCGCGGCGCACGGCGAAGCTGCGGACGGTAACTTGCAGGCGCTGGCTTTCGGCAAGGCCAGCGTAGTGCGCGAAGGCAAACACACCGCGCTGCTGGTGTTCGGTACACTGCTGCATCAGGCGCGCCCGGTGGCCGACAAGCTGGACGCCACCCTGGTCGACATGCGCTTCGTCAAACCGCTGGACACCGCGCTGATCGACGACATCGCCAGCCGCCATGATTTCATCGTCACCATCGAAGACAACGCCATCGCCGGCGGCGCCGGCAGCGCGGTCGCCGAGCATCTTGACAGCGTCGGCGACGCCACACCCCGGCTGCACCTGGGCTTTCCCGATGAATTCGTCGAGCACGGCGACCCGGCGCAAATCCTCGCCGACTGGGGGCTGGACGCCGCCGGACTGGAACTGTCCATCACCGCGGCAATCAACCGGCTGGTGAGCCGGGTTTGAACATCTGGCGGCGGCGGGGGGTCAGGGCGTGTTTTTTTACTACAGAGGCGCGGAGATTGGATTACCGGATAAAAGCATTCCGCAAATGCACGTAAATAAACGCGAATGTTCGTTTGTCGTTTTGTTGTCATCCCGAGCGTAGCCGAGGGATCTCTCGCCACAGGCAGAGCGATGCGAGATTTCTCCCTTTGGTCGAAATGACACCAAAACCCCGAAAGAAAAATCTTCGCGCCTCCGTGCCTCTGTGGTAAAAAACCACCGCACCCCACGTTACCGCAACCAAACCCGCCACCAGCCCGGGTAAATCGCGAATTGCTTATATACGCCAGTTTCGATAAAATCCTACTGTTTTACTCAGGTATTGTTTCCGGTTTTTCCACCCAGGGTTTGTTTGATGGCGGCAAAGTACAGGCTGAAAGTGCTGACCGAGTTTGCTTCGGCGCACACGCTGCGGGATTATCCCGGCGCCTGCAGCCGCATGCACGGCCATAACTGGAAGGTGGAAACCGAGGTGGAAGCCAGCGCGCTCGACGAGGTTGGCATGGCGGTGGATTTCAAGCAGATGAAAGCCGCCGCGCGCGAGGTGGGCGAACGGCTGGATCACCGCTACCTGAACGAACTGGAGCCGTTTGACAAAATCAATCCGACGGCGGAAAACATTGCCGCCTATATGTACCGCGAAATAGCCGCCAGGCTGAACAGTGATACCGTGAAAGTATGTGCTGTCACCTTGTGGGAAACTGACCGCGCCTGCGTGCGCTACAGCGAAGAGAACTCATGATATGAGCGATGTAATCGACGCCAAACCGACCAATGTAGCTGACATGGTGGATGTGCAAAGCAGCCACGATCATCGCGCCATCAATATCGATAAGGTCGGCATCAAGGATATCCGCCATCCGGTGCAGGTGAAAGACCGCTCCGGCCACATCCAGCACACGGTGGCCAACTTCAACATGTACGTGGCGCTGCCGCATGATTTCAAGGGCACGCACATGTCGCGCTTCGTGGAAATTCTCAACAACCACGACTGGGAAATCACGGTGGACTCGTTCAAGACCATGCTGTCGGAAATGACGGACCGGCTGGACGCCAAAATTGGCCACATTGAAATGAGCTTCACCTACTTCGTCAACAAAAAAGCGCCGGCGTCCGGCGTGGAAAGCCTGCTCGACTACGAAGTCTCGCTGATCGGCGAACATAACCAGGACACCGACGAAGACGTTATCACCATCAAGGTGGTGGTGCCGGTCACCAGCCTGTGCCCCTGCTCAAAAAAAATCTCCGACCGCGGCGCGCACAACCAGCGCTCGCACGTTACCGTGGAAGTGCAAACCGAGCAGTTTATCTGGATTGAGGAAATCATCGACATCGTCGAGCAGCAGGCGTCCAGCGAACTGTACGGCCTGCTGAAACGCCCGGATGAAAAAGTGGTGACCGAGCGCGCCTACGACAATCCCAAGTTTGTTGAAGACATGGTGCGCGATGTCGCCGCCGAACTCAACAAGGATGACCGCGTGCTGGCTTACACGGTGGCATCAGAAAACTTCGAATCCATTCACAATCATTCCGCCTACGCCTTAATCGAGCGCGACAAGCGCAATACATAGGACTTAACTTGCTGATGACACCACCGCAAGTGACGGCGCATCATCGTCCGGACGCTTGCTCAAGGTAAAGAAGGCCATCGCATCTCGTTGAGAACGCGACTTGCTGGTCAGATCACCAGATGCTGAAGTCAGACTTTCTGCTGCGATGACCGACTGCTTCACAATTGTCTCCAGTTGCTCCAGCGCGCGATTGATTTCTACCGCGCTGCCATCCTGCTCACGCACGGCAGCGCTGATCTCCTGCACCAGTTCAGCCGTATTCTGGATTTCCGGCACCAGCCGCAGCAGACGCTCGCCGGCATTTTCAGCAATGGTGACGGTGTTCTCGGACAATTCACTGATTTCACGCGCCGCATTCTGGCTACGTTCCGCCAGCTTGCGCACTTCGGATGCAACAACCGCAAACCCTTTGCCGTGTTCGCCGGCGCGCGCGGCTTCAATGGCGGCGTTCAACGCCAGCAGATTGGTCTGGCGCGCAATTTCCTCGACAATGGAAATTTTCTCGGCAATGGATTTCATTGCGGTTACCGCTTCATCCACCGCCTTGCCGCTTTCATCCGCATCCTGCGCCGCCTGGCGGGAGATTTGCTCGGTCTGGGTGGCGTTGTCGGCGCACTGGCGAATATTGTCCGACATGGTGGTCATGGACGCGGACACATGCTTCAGCGATGAAGACTGTTGCGAGGCGCCGCTATCAATCTGGTGCGCCGTATCACTGACCAATTCAGCGCTAGAAGCAATATCATTGGCGTTCTGATGCACACTGTTGATAACCGACGCCAGCTTGGTAATGGTGGCATTGACATTGTCTTTCAGCTCGGCGAATACACCCTTGTAATCCCCCTGTATTTCACAATCCAGATTGCCGGCCGCCAGTTTTTTCAGCGCCTCAACCACGTCGGATATGGTTGCGCCGGTTGTGGCCAGCACCTGATTGATATTATCCGCCAGTTCAACATAAACATCGTCATTGCTGTCGCTGATTTCGATTGCGCTGAAATCACCGCTGTTGGCGGCATCAAGCAGGCGCTTGACCACATTAACCTGTGCGGTGGTGTCTTTCCACTCGATGATATGCGCAATTTCCCTGCCCTCATTCAGCACGCTGGTTCGGGTCACCTGAAAGTGGTAATCCCCTACCACCAGCTGGGTGCTGCGTTCTGTCTGTCGCAACTGTAGCGCGATATCGTCATCCCTGAACAGGGAATACAGGGACTCGCCGGCATAACCGTGTTCGTGCGCCCGCTGCAGCACATCACAGGCATAAAGGTTATCCAGCAAGGCATGCATGGTGTGATTGGTATAGGTAATCACATCATCGGTATCCAGCACCATGACACAGGCCGAGGCGTTGTCCAACGCCATTTTCAAGCGGTGACTGATTTCGGCAGAGGTTTTTTCAAGCTGTATCTTGCCTTGCAAACCGTACAGCATGTCTTTCATCGCCTGCAGCAACTGGCCGATTTCATCCTTTGTTTCCACCACGATTTCATCCGCCAGATTACCGCTGTCACGATTATTGCCAATATCATCGGAGATGCGGTTGGCGATCTTCACGGCCAGAATGTTCCCTTTCATCGCCTTGATCAGTAATACAGCAATAAAACTGATAAGACCAACCAGCGCTATGGCTATCATCGCGCCGATATAAATTGTATTTATTGAGTAACGGTTGACTTGGTCGATCTTATCAACCGCACTGCGGTGCACTGCTTTTCTCAGCTCAATCAGGTTGTTTTCCACTTTATCAATCAAGGCGTTCATTTTTATCAGGTCATTCTGAACAACCTCCATGTCAGCATTACCGGCAATCATGGTTTTTGTTACCGCTGATGCCGTTGACACATAGTCAGTAAAATCACTGATGACATAATCGATATACTCCTTCATTTCTGGTAAATCCTTTTTTGTATCCTGCAGATCCTGCACAATCTGTTGTGAAAGCTCAACGGCATCATCCACCAAATCCATTTCACCTGTTGCAAGCGCATCCTGAAATATCGCCCTTCCTGAACGCACACCCGCAATTACCTTGTTAACTGTGTTAAGCGAACGCAACGAAACATCCTCTATATAGGAAAGCTGACGGGCATTTTTATATGTCACAAGTCCAGTGAATGCGAAATAAATTAAAAACGACACCACCCCAATGGCCGCGATAAGAATAATCTTGTTTCTGATTGATACATGTTTTATCCAGTTTGTCATTTTTCAATACCGGTCTGTATAGTGAAATAGTATCCTTTCCGTGGCTATAGTCGGCCCCAAAACCCGACACTTTAATGCTTTTTTTGTATTTTTTACGTCACCCATCAATAAGCAGCCACATTGCGTTAGGCTGCAAAAAAATTTTCAGCCCGATTTTTCCTTCCTTGGCAAAGATATGCATAGGACACAAGCATGAGGACAGAATGCCCCCCGCACCTAACACCAGAAACTCTGAAGCAATCAGTATTTCCCTATAGTTTACTGCTAATTGGCCGACATCCTGGTTAATGGCTGTATCACTGAAACAGCAGTAGCAAATAAATTAAAAAAATGAGAGGCATTGCAATGCTTAAACCCATCTTCCGCAGAATTTTTTTCACCTTGACCATCTTTCTGCTGGCAGCTGTCACGGCTAACGCCGATATCGTTGTGGTTGCCAGCAAAAAATCACCGGTGGATTCACTTGATAAGAAAACCATTAAAAAACTCTGGTTAGGCAAGGCACGGAAGGCGCCAGGCGTGGGCAAGGTGACAATTCTTGACCAACCCGAGGGATCTGCTATCAGGCGGAAATTTTACAGGCATGTAACCAACAAAAACAGCTCGCAGGTCAAGGCGTACTGGGCAAAGATTATTTTCACTGGAAAAGCCTTCCCGCCAAAAGCAGTCTCATCTGACAGCGAGGCACTGGAACTGGTGCGCGCTTCTGACAACACAATTGCTTACATCGACAGCAGCGCTGTTGATAACACCGTAAAAATTCTATTCACCATAAAATAAGGGCGGAGCAACAAAATGAAATACAGTAAATTAACAACCTGCGCTGTAGCAACTTGCCTCAGCCTGTTAACCCAACCCGCAGTATCTGCCGAATTTGGCCTGTTTGGCGATGTCAATTACTCTGGCAACAGCGCTTCCGGTTCCACCAGTGGATTTTCACTTGGCGGCCTGGACTTCTACGCCACGACCAACATCACCGACAACACCCGCGTATTCATTGAATATGTATTCGAGGACGGTGGTGATGGACTGGTAACTGATCTTGAACGGCTGTGGATCAGCCGTCGCTTCGGTGATGAATTAACACTGGCGTTTGGCCGCTTTCATTCCCCACTAGGTGTGTGGAACCGTTCATACCATCATGGCGCACTATTACAGGATACCGCTTCACGTCCTTTCTTTCTCGACTTTGAGGACGGCGCCGCCGGTATATTGCCTGTCCATGTTGTCGGCGCACTCGCCAATGGCGCAATCAGCCTGGCATCTGGCGAAATCAATTATGAAGCACATATTTCCAATGGCTCGTCTATTGACACATCTATCGCAGGACTGGCGGCAACAGCCAACAACAAGCCCGAACTGGATATCAATGTCGCTTCTGACCCAGACACCAGCAAAACATTTGGATTGCGGGTGACCTACACGCTGGATGATGCGCCACTGACACTCGGCATAATGTATATGAATAATTCTATTGCAGAATCAGCTGAAACAGGTGGACTCATCAGCGCAGGCGGCGCCCTGATAGATCAGACCATTACCGGGCTGGATCTCAATTTTGACGGAGAAAATATCATACTGCTGGCTGAGTATTATTCACTCAGTAACGATTCAACAGTGGGTGATGCGCAGCAACATACCAGCACGGCATGGTACGTTCAGGCCGGTTACAAGTTCAATGAAACCAACCGGGTAGTCTACCGGCGCGCCAACCTGAATTTTGACGCCACCGATGCCTATTACCTGCTACTGGGCGCAGCGCCAGCATCACATGATGTGATTGCGTACCGTTTTGATCTGGATGCCACCAATGCAATCAAATTTGAAATCAATAACAACAATCCGGATACTGGCGCAAGTGATACCAGTTACACCGCGCAATGGTCTTTCATGGCGCCATAGCAGGTGATTACAAACAGACAGGGAGCCACGTTTTTCACCGGAAGCAGCGATGCAAGCGTTACCCGGTTTTGCCGCACAAGGATGTGACTTTGGTTTTCTCTGCGACGAGATACAGCTGATGCGGCGTCTGTTCCCACCAGATATTAGCGCAACTGTTTTTTCAGGCTAGCGCTCAATTGCTCCGCCAACACTGAATCATCCGGTTCATCCGATACCCGCTTGATATCAATGCGTGTGTAGCGATCATGCTCTGTCAGCTGCAAGGTAAAGCCTTCGCCAGGCGCAGAGGCATCGTCCCTGAAAAGATTCATCAACCAGCTGGCTTCGGCGAACTCGTCGCGTTCTTCACCACGCAATTCCGGCGCCAGCTTGTCGAACTCGATTTTAATGACGCCAGCGGCTTCATCCTTGTCGGCGATGGTCACGTCCATTTCCTGCAAGGCCGCCAGCAAACGCGTCATGGCGTGTTTGCGGTCGCCGAGCAGCTCCAGGCTGTTGTCGTGATAATCCGACTCTTTGACGCGCGAGGCAAACGGACGATAGTGTTCGAACATGTCCTCGCCCAGCAGCGCCTGTTGTTTGCCAAGAAACAGAGCCAACCGCCGCAGGATTTCGGTTTCCAGCGCCGGTTCGCGCTCGCGGCTGCGCCAGTTGCTGTCCTCGTCCTGCACCACCATTTCCATGCCCGCATGGGTGACGGTGACGCGGGTTTTGACTGGCTCGCCGCTCTGTTGCAATTGCAGGGTGAAGCGATCGACCCGGTCTGGCTCGAAATTGCTGAAGATTTTTTCAAAAAATCCGGCATCGTCGCTGACTTGCAACTTGCTGACCCAATCGGTTTCCATCAGCCCCAGCGCCGGCTGACTGCGTTTTACCGGGATGCCTTCATTCAACCAGAAGGCTTTCAGCAGCGGCCAGATTTGATCCGCCGGGCGGTTGATTTCCAGCCAGGTTCCACTGGCGTCGGTGTGCATTTCGATTCCGGGTATGCTCACCGCCACCTTGTTGCTGGCGGTTTCAGCCTCATCGCCTTCAGCCGGCAGCAACGCGGCGGTTTGCTGTTTGAAATGCTGCATCGCCTGCTTGCCCGGTTTGGGCACGCGCAGGGCGCGCGAGGTGTCCGGCGCGGTCAGATCCGGCGGCAGTTCGAGACGAGTGTAATAATCCGCGTCTAGGTATTCCTGACGGCGCACTTCACTGTCGCTGCTGCAGGCGGCCAGCGTGAGCGCGAGGCTCAAAAGCAGAAACTTACGCATCAATCACACCCGCCTGTTGCATGGCTGCGCGCACCGGCGCGTGAAATTCTTCCGATAATGGCGTCAATGGCAGGCGGATGCCGGCGGGTATCATGCCCATCTCATGCAGCGCCCATTTCACCGGAATGGGATTGGCTTCGACAAACAGGGTTTTGTGCAAGCCGGTCAGCGGCGCGTTGATGGCCTCGGCCTGTTCGCGGTCGCCCGCCAGCGCGGCCTGGCACATGTCGGCCATGGCGCGCGGCGCGACATTGTTGGTCACGGAAATCACGCCGTGACCGCCGCGCAGCAAAAATTCGGTTCCGGTTTCATCATCGCCGCTGTAAATATCAAAATCATCGCTGACCTTTGACTGGATTTCGGCCAGCCGGTTCAGGTCGCCGGTGGCTTCCTTGATGCCGACGATGTTGTCGATTTGCGCCAGCCGGGCGACAGTGTCCGGCAGCATGTCAACCGCGGTGCGACCGGGCACGTTATAAAGTATCTGCGGGATATCAACGCTTTCAGCGATTTTTTTGTGGTGCAGGTACAGCCCCTGCTGGGTGGGCTTGTTGTAGTAAGGCGTCACCAGCAGACAGGCGTCGGCGCCGCCGTCTTTGGCGCATTGGGTCAGCTCGATGGCTTCGGTGGTGGAGTTGGCGCCGGTGCCGGCAATCACCGGAATGCGTCCCGCCGCCATTTCCACGGTGCGGCGCATCACTTCACAATGCTCGTCCATGTCGAGAGTGGCGGATTCGCCGGTGGTGCCCATCGAGATGATGGCCTGGGTGCCGTTGTCGATATGAAATTCCACCAGCCGGGCAAGGCTGTCGAAATCAACACTGTCATCGGTGTGCATGGGTGTCACCAGCGCCACCATACTGCCACGAAACATCAGGACTCCTGCAATAATGGAGCCGTCCGGCGGAACTGCCGGGCGGCAAAAATGAGGCGCACAGTTAAGCAATTTTTACCCGACATTTCAATCAATAAGGCGGCAAATACGGCGTCACGGACTATACTCAGTGCAATATCCACCACGCGAGCAACACCGTGAGTTCGACACAACACACCGATTCCGGCAAGGAAAGACGCAACTACAGCCGCATTCCGTTTCAGGCGGAAGTGCTGATGCAGTGCGGCAATGAGGAATGGAGCTGCAACCTGCTGGACATCTCGCTCAAGGGCATGTTGGTGGAGCCGCCGGAAGGCATCGACATCGACACCAGCAATCCCTGTGCGGTGGCGCTGTTTCTGGGCGAGGACGCCTCGATTCACGCACGCGTCAACATCACCCATGTCACCGGGGAAGGTTACTGGGGACTGAAGTGGCTGCATATCGACATTAACGGTCTCAAGCACCTGCGCCGCCTGCTGGAACTCAACATGCCGGAGCCCGCCCTGCTCAATCGCGAGCTGGCTGAACTGGGTTGACCAATCCAGACTGACCTTTCCGCCGCAGTTTCATTTCCCGGCGCGCTTTACCTGTTTTTCTCATTGCAGATTGTTTACACTGCAGCCATTGCAGTGTAACCGTTTATGCATCACAGAGGAAAACCATGGTAGCCATCGGTAAAAAAGTCAATAATTTCAAACTGCCGGCCACCGGCGACAAAACCGTCAGCCTGAGCGATTTCAAGGGCAAGAACGTAGTGCTGTATTTTTACCCCAAGGACAGCACCCCCGGCTGCACCACCGAAGCGCAGGACTTTCGCGACGCCAAGGGCCGCTTTACCCGCGCCAACGCGGTGATACTGGGCGTGTCGCGCGACAGCATCCGCTCGCACGAAAACTTCAAGGCCAAACAGAAACTGAACTTCGATTTATTGTCTGATGAAAACGAAGAACTGTGCGCCTATTTCGATGTCATCAAAATGAAAAACATGTACGGCAAAAAAGTGCGCGGCATCGAGCGCAGCACCTTTCTGATAGACGGCAATGGCATCCTGCGGCAGGAATGGCGCAAGGTCAAAGTCAAAGGCCATGTCGAAGACGTCTTGCAAGCCGTAAAAGCACTTAACCAATAAACACAGAGGCGCGCGCCATGAAACACCTTGTCACCCTTTTCACCCTGTTTGTATTCAGTCACGCCGGCTTCGCCGCTGACCGCACCGTGCCCGATTACCCGGCGGAAAAAATCAGCAACCACACCTGGGTGATTCATGGCCCCAGGGAACTGCCCAACCCCGGCAACAAGGGGTTTATGAACAACCCGGCGTTCATCCTCACCCCCGAAGGCGTGGTGGTGATCGACCCGGGCAGCAGTGTGCATGTAGGCGAAATGGTGTTGCGGCAGATTGAAAAAGTCACCCGGGCGCCGGTCATCGCCGTATTCGATTCGCATATCCACGGCGATCACTGGCTGGGCAATCAGGCCATCAAGGCCAAATACCCGAACGCCAGAATTTACGGCCACAAAAAAATGATTGAAATGGTCGATCAGGGTGAAGGCGATAACTGGGTCGACCTTATGCAGCGCATGACCGAAGGCACCACCGAAGGCACCAAAGTGGTCAAACCGGATGCCACCGTCGCCAACAAGCAAACACTGAACATCGGCGGTCATCAGTTCAGCATCATCCACCTTGGCCCGGCGCACACGTCAACCGACATCATGGTGCATTACCAGCAGGACGATGTGCTGTTCACCGGCGACAATGCTGGTAACGAGCGCATCCTGCGCATCGACCACGGCAGCTTCAAGGGCAATATCAACACCTTGCAGGCTGGCATCGACCTCCAGCCGAAACACGTGGTGCCTGGTCACGGCAAAACAGGCGGCGTGGAAATCCTGAAAAACTACCAGACCTATCTGACGACCATTTACAAGGAAGTGAAAAAAGGCTATGACCAGGATCTGAGCGATTTTGAAATGAAGCCCAAAATCCACGCCGCGCTCAAGGCCTTTCATGCCTGGCCGGGCTACGAGGACGAACTGGGCAAGCACATCAGCGAAACCTATCTGGAAATCGAGTCCGCGGACTTCTGATCTCATCCTTGACTGAGCGCTGCTGGCCCCATGCTGGAAACCCTGCTCGCAGCGATGACTTTTGGCGTCACCGCCGGACTCAAACCGGGCTCGCTGGGCATCTACGTGATACACCAGACCCTGCGGCGAGGCTACCTCGCAGGGCTGACAGCCAGCTTCGCGCCCTTTGTCAGCGACGGCCCCATCATCCTGCTGGCCTTTACCGTGCTCCAGTCCTTTCGCAACACGCCGCAGCTGCTGGCGGCGATTTCCCTCGCTGGCGCCGGCTACCTGCTGTGGCTGGCGTGGAAACTGTACCAAACTGACAGCCAGAATGACGGCAATCAAGAACCCGGCAATTTTTTCACCGCGGTGAAAATCAACCTGCTCAACCCGGCGCCATATCTGTTCTGGATGACCGCCGGCGGCAGCTATCTGGTCAAAGGCAGTGTTGAAACCGCCATCCTCTTTGTGGTGTGCATGCTGGGCGCGCTGGCGCTGAGCAAGTTTGCGCTGGCCGCCAGCATCCGCAAACTGGGCGACCGCTTCAGCGAGGCGCATTACCGGTTATTGCTGAAACTGCTGGCGGTCATGCTGGCGGGCTTTGCCTTGAAACTGCTTTGGGACGCTTATAGCCTGGCGACGGCATAGCCTGACGCCTTGATTGCGAAGCACGGCGGCGTCAGGCTACAATCGCCGCTTTATCAGTCAACCGGAACCAACATGAACATACTCGTTATCGGCAGCGGCGGACGCGAACACGCGCTGGCCTGGAAAGCGGCGCAATCGCCACTGGTGGAAACGGTTTACGTCACGCCCGGCAATGCCGGCACGGCGCGCGAAGACAAACTCGAAAACGTCGACATCAGCGTGGACGATATTGATGCGCTGAAAACCTTTGCGCTCAGCAAGGAAATCGGCCTCACCATCGTCGGTCCGGAAGCGCCGCTGGTGGCTGGTATTGTCGACCAGTTCACCGCCGCCGGGCTGAAAGCGTTTGGCCCCTCGCGCGCGGCCGCGCAACTGGAAGGCTCGAAAGCCTTCACCAAGGATTTTCTTGAACGGCACAATATCCCCACCGCCGCCTACGCCAATTTCACCGATGAAGATGAAGCCATCGCCTATGTGCACAAACAGGGCGCGCCAATCGTCATCAAGGCCGACGGGCTGGCCGCCGGCAAGGGCGTCATCATTGCGCAAACCGTGGAGCAGGCCGAAGCCGCGATTCGCGACATGCTGTCCGGCAACAAGTTTGGCGACGCCGGCGCGTGCGTGGTGATCGAAGAGTTTCTGCAAGGTGAAGAAGCCAGCTTTATCTGCATGGTTGACGGCAAAAACGTGCTGCCGATGGCGTCCTCGCAGGATCACAAGGCGCGAGACGATGGCGACACCGGTCCCAACACCGGCGGCATGGGCGCCTACTCGCCCGCGCCAGTCGTCACCCCGGAAATGCACGAACGCATCATGCAAATGGTGATTTTGCCAACCGTGAACGGCATGGCGGCCGAAGGCAACGCTTTCACCGGCTTTCTTTACGCGGGCGTAATGATTGACGACAAGGGCATTCCCAAAGTACTGGAATACAACGTGCGGTTCGGCGACCCGGAAACCCAGCCCATTATGATGCGCATGCAGTCCGACCTGGTTCAGCACTGTCTGGACGCGCTCGACGGCAAACTGGACGAAGCCGAGGCGAAGTGGGACGAACGCACCGCGCTCGGCGTCGTGCTCGCCGCAGGCGGCTACCCCAACAGCTACAACAAGGGCGACATCATCACCGGGCTGGACGATGTGGACAGTGAGTTGGTCAAGGTGTTCCACGCCGGCACGGCGGAAGATGAAAACGGCAATATCGTCACTGCCGGCGGGCGGGTGCTATGTGTGGTCGCGCTGGGCGAAAACGTCGCCGAAGCGCAACAACGCGCCTATGCGGCGGTAGATAACATTCACTGGGATAACATGTACTATCGCAAGGATATCGGTCATCGCGCGATTGCGCGAGAAGAGTGATGTTCACCGCTATGGCGCAAAGTTCGCCACGGGTTTGGCCTGGAAATAGCCTGTGGAATTTCAGATTAATTCGTCATTGCGAGGAGCGAAGCGACGCGGCAATCTCCAATAACATGACTCCACTGCACGAGATTGCCACGCTTCGCTCGCAATGACAGGAATATTGCATTAATCAGATTCCCTAGCAGGCTGTTGAAAAAGTCTCAGGCGAGTGCGAGGCAAGACAAAATCCGGTGAAAACGCGCAGTTTACAACCAGTAAATGAGCATTTTGAGCCGGATTTTAACGCCGCATCGCGCCGCATGAGGGTTTTTCAACAGCCTGCTAGAAATAGCGAAGCCAGCCCAAGCCCCATTCCGCTTCATCATCATTCGGGTAACGCCGCCAGCTGACTGACAACCGCAGGGCGCTGTCTGGTTGCAGGTTATACTGGTATTGCAGTTGCACACTGTCCTGTGCACTTTTATGCCCGGCTGCGTCACGCAAGGCTTCAAGCTGCACGCCGAACTGCCCGGCGTCGCCATACAACAACCAGCCAAGCTGCAAACCTGACAAAACGGTATAACCCTGGTCGAGCTCATCGGCGAACTGGATATCCGCCAGCGCCAGCGCATACACTTTGCTGGCGTCCGTCTCGTTCATGTCAAACGTCAGTCCGGCCGCCAGGCGGGTTTGAAAACTGATGAAATCGTCCGCCTGCGCAAAGGCGACCGCCGGTTGCTGTTGCAGCCGAACATCCAGCGACCAGGAAACAGGCCGATACCAGTCCGAAACAGCGGCCAGCGAGCGGATATTGATAAAACTGAGTTGTTGCAGCCGCAGTTGCCGCTCGCCGCGGCGGTCGTCAAACACGCGCAGCTCGGTTTCGAACACATTGATGGCCGCGCCGGGCACATAACCTGCCGGGTCATCCAGCAAATCGTGAAACGCCGGGCGAATCCGCAATGACATAAAACCGGATTGTTCACGCTGGCCGACCGCTATCCCGAAGCGCGCCGAAGCATGACCTTTTTCCGGCGGCAGCCGCTGGTAGTCCGGCTGCTGTGTCTGCACGCCAAGCTGGCTGCGCGCGGACAGAATCGCCTGCGCCTGCTCGCTGTCCTGCTGCTGGCGAAACTGCAAAAGGTTGTAGGCGGCGTCCAGTTTCGTCGCCTGTTGCGTCAGCGCCAGATCATCGATAGCATCCACCGGCGCTGTGGCGTCCGCCAACGCCAAAACCTTCGCGCGATGTGCTTCTGGCAAGCTCGACATGGCTGTTTGCAAACGCGTGGCCAGTGACGGGCGGAACTTGCGACGCACAATCACACCGGCCTGATCCAGCACACGCACCGTGTCCACCGGAATCACATATAACGGAAACGCCTCATCACCGGAAAGTTGCGAGCCTTCACGCAACACGTCCAGCAGCGCCAGCAGGCGGTAGGAACAGTTCTCGTTGAAAAAATAGTAGTCCAGGTTAATCAACAGCACTTCCCAGACATGGCGCGCAAGCTGGCGGATTTCTTCCGGGCTGTAATCCAGCGTGTATTCCCAGATGTCGCGGTTTTCCAGATTGCTGTATTCCTGCACGGTTTCAAAATAATGCCGCATGCCAAACACGCCGCGGTAACCGCCGAACAAACCGTTGTAAACATATACGGGCAAACTGTCATTGGCCTTGCGCGTGGCCGCGGCATAGTTGAGTGAATGCGACAGCAAAACCGATTTACTGTTATCAAAACGCAGATAGGTGTGGCCGAAACTGGAGCCGGGATTGTTGAGATACATCGCCGGGAACACCAGCGTCAGCCGGTCGGCGGGTATCGACTGAAACCATTTTTCAAAACGCGGGCAGGACACATCATAGTCATCCGGCAAATCCAGCTGCTGCTTCAACCAGAACCAGCGCGCCGGAAACAGGCATTGCGCATGGCCTTTTGCAGACGGCTGGAAAAACGCGCGGATATCCGCCTGCAACTCGGCGCGGGCGTCGGTTTTGCCATCCGCTGACAGAAAAAAACGCGCATCATCCACCTGGCTGAGAAACCGCGTGGTCCACACTTCATTTTTGAAATGCAGCAAGGCCAGCCATTGCGAACGCTGCGCCAGTTGCATGCTGTCCGCCTCGGCTAGCGCTTTTTCGGCCACGGCGGCGGCATCCAGCGTTTGCGCCAACACCGGGCGCAGAAAAAAAGCGGTTATAAACAGGGCGAGAAAGCGCATCGCGCGGCTGATTATGGGTAAAATGCGCCTCAGTGTACAGTTTGTATCTGCTAATACGGCAGAAAACGCATCTTAAAAGTCCTTTTCATTGGCTACCGCCATCTTCCCAGACGTACATCCCTGTAACCAACAAAATACATTCCAGTCGGTTTACCCCTAAAACAGATAACTGAGAGATATACCGAGATTATTGACATCCTGTGTATAGTCAAATATGAGCCCAGGAGGGACTGAGTTATTTGTCTGTTTAATCTCAGCAAAATTCAGACTATACGCAAACTCTACAAGAAGGTTAGTATTCATCATGTATTCATATCCAACTTGCAACATCAACCCCGTGGCGCTTGCACTGGATGAGGTAGACACGTTTGATTGATCAAATTCAATGCTTACATTTGATATGCCGCCACCAAGAAACCACCCCTGATGTGAACCTCTGGCATTAAATATATAGTCATAACTGAGGCTTATAACAGTCGCTGTCATGATTGATGAATCGCTCTCCTCGCCAGAATAATAACTAAATCGAATTTTGGAATTTTCATCCGCCAAAAAGCCACCTGACACACCCAAGGCTGTTCCAGAATCTGAAATTAACCCTGATGAAGATGAGAAAAACCCTGAGCCTGTCGCTGTCAAATCGGAATTAATCGCAAAAAAATTCACAGACAAACCGATGTAAGGCTGTAGCTCAGCATGAACAGATGCCGTAGATAACAACGCCGCAAATGCGACCGGTAAAGTTTTTGTCATTTCATTTCTCCTTACCCACCTATTAAATCAATCAGGCTGGGCATAATAGTCTCTGGATGAATCGAAATACCTATTATTCATCCGGTGATAGCATATCAAGGGATGTCGATAAATAGCGCAGACGTGCATCATTACAAAAACCGGTCACACACAGGGCGGGAGAGATATACTGAATAATCAAAAAAACCACTCCCTAGTAACAACTCCTTCAAATCATATACAGAATGAAGTCAAAGTACTGACGCTGGTCATTTGCCCGCTTAGTATCAAGGGAAAGCAATATCCGCACGCGCTATGATGTAGAATATACCGAGAAGAATAAATCATGTAAAGCCATTGATTGAACAAATTATGTATTTATCCGAATTCCAGCTCACCACCCTGAAAGAAACGCCCGCCGATGCGGAAGTGATCAGCCACCAGTTGATGTTGCGCGCGGGACTGATTCGCCGCCTCGCCTCCGGCCTGTATACCTGGTTGCCGCTGGGTGTGCGCGTGCTGCGCAAGGTGGAAAACATTGTGCGCGAGGAAATGAACAACAGCGGCGCACTGGAAGTGCTGATGCCGGCGGTGCAACCGGCGGAGCTGTGGCGGGAATCCGGGCGCTGGGACTTTTACGGCCCCGAGCTGCTGCGTTTTCGCGACCGTCACGAGCGTGAATTCTGCTTCGGCCCGACACACGAGGAAATCATCACCGACCTGGCGCGGCGCGAACTCACCAGCTACAAGCAACTGCCGGTGAACTATTACCAGATTCAGACCAAGTTCCGCGACGAAGTGCGTCCGCGTTTTGGCGTGATGCGCTCGCGCGAGTTCATCATGAAGGATGCCTACTCCTTCCACCTCGACCAGGACTCGCTGCAACAAACCTACGATGCAATGTATGACGCCTACTGCCGCATCTTCACCCGCCTCGGGCTGGAGTTCCGCGCGGTGATGGCCGACAGCGGCGCCATCGGCGGCAACCGCTCACACGAGTTTCATGTGCTGGCCGATTCCGGCGAGGACGCCATCGCTTTCTCCGACGGCAGCGACTACGCCGCCAACATTGAAAAAGCCGAAGCGCTGGTCAGCGATGCGCCGCGCCCCGCCCCGTCGCAGGACATGCAAAGCGTCGATACGCCGAACGCGCACAGTATTGAAGAGGTTGCGGCCTTCCTCAAGGTTCCGGCCTCACAATGCCTGAAAACCCTGCTGGTGCAGGGCGCGGAAGAAGGTCAGGTGGTGGCGCTGGTGTTGCGCGGCAATCATGAACTCAATGAAATCAAGGCGGCGCATCTGCAGCAGGTCGCCGAGCCCCTGTGTTTCGCCAGTGAAGAACAGGTGAAACAGGCGGCGGGCTGCGCGCCCGGTTCGGTGGGGCCGGTCGGGCTCGACATTCCGGTGATTGCCGACCACGCCGCCTTGCAAGTTGCCGATTTTGTCTGCGGCGCCAACCGCGATGGCCAGCATCTGACCGGCGTCAACTGGGAGCGCGACCTGCCGCTGCCGCAGGCGGCGGATTTGCGCAATGTGGTGGAAGGCGACCCGTCACCGGATGGCAAGGGCGTACTGCACATCGTGCGCGGCATCGAAGTCGGTCATATCTTCCAGCTCGGCGACAAATATTCCAGCGCGATGAAAGCCGAAGTGCTGGATGAAAACGGCAAAAGCGTGACCATGACCATGGGCTGCTACGGCATCGGCGTCACCCGCATTGTCGCCGCCGCGATTGAACAGAATCACGACGAGCACGGCATCATCTGGCCCGCCAGCCTGGCGCCGTTTGATGTCGCCATCGCGCCGATCAATATGCAAAACTCGGAAGAGGTGCGCGACACCGCCATCAAACTGCACGATGAACTCACCACCGCAGGGCTGGAGGTTTTATTGTACGACCAGAAAGCCCGCCTCGGCGCCATGCTCAACGATATCGACCTGATCGGCATACCGCACCGCGTGGTGATCGGCGATCGCGGCCTGAAAGACGGCAAGGTGGAATACAAGGCGCGCGCCGCCAG
>JALWPK010000127.1 GCA_026995045.1 Gammaproteobacteria bacterium
TGCGGTATGCACCCCGCAGAAGTGATGTATAGCGCTGCTCCGGGACTGCCATCGACTGCCACTTGCCCAGCAGTTCATGCGTCAAGGGTATTTGCCAGTTTTTGCGAACGTCCACCAGCAGCGAAGCGGCTCCCGCTGCTTTCTGGTCTGTGTTCTCCGGTAGCGTATCCGATGCTATCAAAGACAGTAGCGAAGACCTGAGCGATTCTCTGTCCAGATCCTCGCCCTCAATGGCACTGGTCTTGATGGCCTCGGAAAGCATCAAGTCGATCGTGGCATCCTCCTGGGACGCCATAGGCAGTGCATCAAAGCGACCCGCCAGGCGCTCTGAATTCAGGCGAAATTCAAGTTCCCGGTCTTCGAACGCACGCTTGTCGTAGCGAAAATCTGGCCAGTCAGGCTGTTGCCATATCCATGTCATGGCGTGATTCTAACGCTTATTCACGCCATTTTGTATCAATATTTGGCGTGATTATAGCCCGTAATAACGCCAGCCACGATCAAGAAAGGGGACTGAACGGCACCCAGAAAAATACCATGACCACGGCAAACTACCTCTCATGGTATCGCTGTATCTTGCCTGACAACCCGCCAAAAACACCATGAAATATACCATTGATGATGCAGATTATATCATCAATTTGGCAATGTTAATCCTTGAAAATCAATATCTTACAAATCTCTGTCACTCCCACTCTATTATCAATAAGCCTTTTTTGTCTTTTATATTCAATGACTTATTTTCCCGCTAAATGGTAATACCATGAAAAATACCATGTTCAGAAAATCCTTCAAAATGCTCGAAATGTGCCGATTGAGCGCAGCTACACAGTACCCTAGGCTACCTTCCGGGCTTTGACTTCCAGGTGAATGCCTTCCTGCTCCTGCAGATAACCGATGACCGCAAACAGATTACTCGCCTGGGGGTTCCCTTTCGGACCGAACATGCGCATGAGGCTCTTGCTCGACTTATCGAAAACCCGGGACAGTTCTTCGAACCCGATCGTCGCGTTGATATAGTCGCGCAGCACCGCCTTGCCGGTATCGACATCACCGGCGAGCAGGCATTCGACCCCTTCTTGCAACAGGGCCTTGCGAAACGCTGGATCCCGTTGGGCGCGTGCCTGAACGGTTTCCTTAAAATCTTTTATCAAAGCCGTCATCACATCCCTTGCTGTATTCAGTAAGCCTATGCAGCCTTCACCTTCACGGTTTTTCCAATGCGGGCCAGCATGTTGACCAGTCTGTCGATGGTGAACTTGTCAATCTTCCCACGCATCAGATCACTGATTCTCGGCTGATGAACCCCGAATA
>JALWPK010000128.1 GCA_026995045.1 Gammaproteobacteria bacterium
GCATGTGAAGGTAGCACCGAAGATGCTTTAAAGTGGCTCGGGAAAACTGAACAGTTGGGCTAAGTGGATATTCTGCTCGAAATCGGCGATATTGCCGGAAAGAGGAGAATACCATGACGAGACGACCGAGACGCAATCACAGCCCTGCATTTAAGGCCAAAGTGGCGCTGGCTGCGCTGAAGGGCGAGCAGACATTGGCGGAATTGGCGCAGATTTATGATGTCCACCCGAACCAAATAAAACAGTGGAAAGATCGGCTGACCGAAGGAATGGCTGGCGTTTTCGAGGATGGCCCAAAGGCCAAGGAGCCGGAAATCGACGTCAAAACCCTGCACGCAAAGATCGGCCAGCTGACGTTGGAAAACGATTTTTTGTCCGGTGCGCTCGGCAAGGCCGGTCTATTGCCGGGCGCAAAGAAATGATGGATCGAGAGCATGATTTGAGCCTCACGCGCCAGTCCCGCCTGCTGGGAATTAGCCGGGGCAGCTATTATTATCAGCCGCGCCCGACCTCGCAAACGGACCTTGCCTTGATGCGCCAGATTGACGAATTGCACATGGATTTTCCATTTGCGGGGAGCCGGATGTTGAAAGGCTTACTGCGCCAAGAGGGCTTCACGGTTGGCCGCCTGCACATGGCCACGCTGATGAAAACCATGGGGATCGAGGCGATTTACCGCCGCCCCAACACCTCGAAACCGCATCCTGAGCACAAGATTTACCCGTATTTACTGAGAAATATGGCCGTGACGCGGCCCAATCAGGTTTGGGCCATGGACATCACCTATGTGCCGATGCGGCGCGGTTTTGTCTATCTGGCAGCGGTGATCGACTGGTTTACCCGCAAGGTTTTGGCGTGGCGGGTGTCGATCACGCTGGAAACAGCGTTTTGCATCGAAGCTGTCGAGGACGCCATGGCGCGAAACGGCAAGCCCGAGATATTCAACACGGATCAAGGCAGCCAGTTCACCTCGATTGACTTCATCAAACTGCTGAAAGATGCCGAGATTTCTATCAGTATGGACGGTAAAGGCGCATGGCGCGACAACGTCTTCATCGAGCGCTTCTGGCGCAGTATAAAATACGAGGAGATTTACCTGCATGCCTATTCATCTGTTCCCGAAGCCCGGGCTGGCATCGGAAAATACATCAAATTCTACAACCAAAGGAGACCACATTCATCGCTTGCAGGGATGACCCCTGATCAGGCATACTTCAACCAGCCAAAACCAATTCCGGTGGCGGCATAAGGAAATGCAGATATCCACTTAAGAAACCCGCAGATACTGTTCAAACAAACCGAACCACTTCA
>JALWPK010000129.1 GCA_026995045.1 Gammaproteobacteria bacterium
ATTGTTTGAATATTTAATGGTGAAGTTTACCAGTTCCCCAATATCTGCCTCGTTTTTATCAGATGATTTTTCTATATATATGGATGGAAGCAGGACAGTTGTTGTCTCAGATGCACTTCCATTTCCGACATTTGATGAAGTATAATCTACACGATTCAATATTGATTCATCATTACCTGCTTTTCCATATATGTGTATAACCTCT
This sequence comes from Gammaproteobacteria bacterium, assembly GCA_026995045.1. GTDB lineage: Bacteria > Pseudomonadota > Gammaproteobacteria > SZUA-229 > SZUA-229 > S139-92. The sequence goes on from JALWPK010000129.1 coordinate 206, forward strand.
GTCTCTCCTGGAGCTATTAATGAGAAACTCCAGCTATTATTTGTTGCTACAGGATCTGTAGATATTAACTGATATGAATTATCATAATGCTCTGTTATAATCACATTATATGCTGGGCCTTCTCCATCATTTTTAATTTCTATTGTATAGTTCAGGAAATCTCCATACTCTACAGGGTCCTTGCTATCTGTTTTTATTATATGCAGTTCAGGTGAGGAAACAGTTACATTTGTCGGATCTTCATAAATAATGCTTCCTGGGTCATCTGTTAATTTTTGATGCCCATCATATGTTACCATTCCCTGATTTGATATTATTGTACCTGTTGCCACATTGCCAACCACAACAGAAAATTCTATGAGAAGAGATGCACCAGCATTTATGCTTCCATCCCATATTATGGTGTTGTTACTCTCTTCATAATATACATATCCAAAGGATGCACTAACAGAGTCTGGTACATAGGTTGTATTGGCTGGAATTTCATCCACAAAATGCCCATTTTCTACATCTATAATCCCTGTATTGTTAATCCATATCTTATATGTCAGCACATCCCCAGGAGCAAGCGGCGGCCCATTCTCATCTATTGCAATTTTTGGGTCATCAAGTATATAGGAAATTACTGTTGTTCTTGCTGTAGCATTTATGCTTGTGTTGCCAAACACGCATGTTGCATTGTTATATATTACTGTGCCATTTGTTATGCTGTCATTCACGCTTGCATTTATTGATAGAATTGTCCAGGAGTTGTATGGTATCGTTATATTCTTCCATATCAGTTCTGAGCCATTATTTATACCTCCAGATGTATAGTTTATTATTGATATCGAGCTATCATCAAAATAATCAATAACTGTTACAATTGCATCTGTGTCTCCACTATTTGAAATGTTTATCTCGTAATGGAGTAAATTTCCTGCTTTTACAGGATTGGGGAACGATGATTTTGTTATATTCAATATTATATCTGCTACCGAGCCAATTTCAATAACAACATGAGCAATGTTTGATACAGCTCCATCATTATCCTTTATTGTATAATTAAATGAGTCCATTCCATTGTAATTTGAATATGGCATGTATTTAACACTACCATTA
>JALWPK010000130.1 GCA_026995045.1 Gammaproteobacteria bacterium
GGCCGGTCATGTCATACACCGTCAGTGTTACCGCGCCGGACTGGGGCAGGGCAAAACGGATGTGGGTGACCGGGTTAAAGGGATTGGGATAGTTCTGTTCCAGGCTGTAGCTTTGCGGCAGGGCCAATGCGCTGCCCGCGGCTTCCGTGGCCTTGGCCAAGGGCTGCATATCCGCCGAAGCGTGCAGCACCGTGTATTGCTGCGGTTTGTGATCGCCGAACCCGATGCGGAAATAACCGTCCCGGCTGCGGTTGGAAGCCAACAGCAGATGACGTGTGCCGCCTTCCCGCTGATCCGGGGCCGAGGGCTTGATGTCAGCAATGCGGAACGAACGCAGCAGGGTTTCTTCACTGCCGGAAACAAAATAGATATTGAACAGGATTTCGTTGGGCAGGTCTGCGGCAAGGGTATTTTTTTGCAGGGCGGAAATGTCCATGGTCAGTTCGCCGGAAGTGACCGCCTGCAGGGTATCGCTGTGGTTATCGGCGCGCCAGGTAAGGCTTTGACCGCCAAAACGCAGCTTAGACAAGTCAACGCTCAGCGAAGCATCGCCGAAGTTATAGAGCAGACGACGGGATGCAAGCATTTTTACCGTACTGTCCGTATTGGCGGCTGCCTGACTGATTTTAGCGCCCGGCGGAGGCGTACCGCCACCTGTTGATGCCTGATAGTCGTGCTTGATCAGATAGGGCGCGCTGTTGTATTTGTTATAGACCAGCGTTTCGTTATAATGGGGCGTAACGGATGGATAACGCCCGGCGCCGATGGTGCTGCGCGACCAACTACTGCCCGATTTTTTAGCCTTGTAAACCGTGCCGCCGTTGCGGTAAGCCACAATCAGGCTGCTGTTCTTACTGACCGAGGCCTCAAAGCTGTCATCCGGGTCTTCGATGACCGTGGTTTGGGTGGAAAAGGAATTTGGATACCAGGAACGTTCATAGATGCTGTTACTGCCGATGTCATCGTTCAGGGCGCGCCAGGCAATATATGCCTCGCCATCCCAGTAAGTGACCGATGCATGTTGATTGCCCAGGCTGAACATATTTTGCACGCTGACCTTTTTAGCGGATGACCAGCTTTCGTTGGCTGTGTTCCAGATACGCAGATAAATGTCGCTGTTGTAGGTATAAACCAGGGCGATATCGCCAAAATAATGGGTGGCGGGGTCGAGGTCAGGCGTAACCTCGTTGGCACAGATGGCCGGTTGCGAACCGCTCACATTGAGTCCGGCATATTGCCAGGCGCCGTTCTTGCGCAGCCAGGTTTTGACATAGCCGTTTATATTGGAGGCCACCATC
>JALWPK010000131.1 GCA_026995045.1 Gammaproteobacteria bacterium
GAGGGTGTTCAAAACTCTGTGTCAGTCAACGATCACAGAGCAATATGCTCGTCCAGGCGCCCCTCAAAATGGATCGCCAACTGCGATAATGTAAGGTTCCAGTTTTGCACTGGGTGGGTCCAGCGCTCGGATGCCTTGAGTATACCGGCATAGAGCAGCTTCAGTAAGCTATTTTCGTTGGCAAAGCCGCCTTTGGTTTTTGTCAGTTTTCGGAACTGGCGATGCACCGCCTCGACGGCGTTGGTGGTATAGACCGCAGTTCGCACATAGTCGGGGTATTTGAAATACGCTGACAGCGTTGGCCATTTGCTACGCCAGGATTTAATGACCATTGGATATTTGTCGCCCCATTTGGCTTCCAATTCATCCAGGGCGCTCTCGGCGGCGTTGAGGGTGGCGGCCTTGTAAATGCATTTCAGGTCGGCCATAAACATCTTCTGATTTTTGGAGGCAATGTACTTCATGGAGTTGCGGATCTGGTGGATCACGCAGTGCTGGATTTCGGTATTGGGATAGATGCTCTCGATGGCCTCAGGAAACCCCTTCAATCCATCGACACAGGCGATCAGGATGTCCTTGACGCCGCGGTTATACAGGTCGGTTAACACGCTCAGCCAATGGTGCGCGCCCTCTTGATCGGAGAGATAGAGTCCCAACAACTCTTTCTTGCCCTCGATGGTCAGTCCCAGAATGGTGTAGATGGCCTTGCTGACGTAGCGACCGTTTTCCTTGATCTTGTAATGAATGGCGTCCAGCCAGACGATGGGATAGATCGCTTCTAGATCACGTTCTCGCCAGGCCTGTAACTCAGGCAGGAGCTTGTCGGTGACTGTGTTGAGGGTGCCGTTTGATAGCGATATTCCGTAGAGATCGGCAATGTGTCCACGGATATCCTGATAGCTGTTGCCCAGAGCAAACAGGGCGATGATCTTGCGCTCCAGCTCGTCAGTGAGGTGCGTCTGGTGCTTTTTGACGATCTGCGGCTCAAAGGTGCCGGCCCGGTCACGAGGCGCATTAAGTTCGAATGTCCCGGCAGCGCTCTTCATGGTCTTGCTGGTGCTGCCATTTTTTCGGTTGGGCGCCGCGTCGGCGCCAAGGTGTTCTTCCAGTTCGGCCTTCATGGCCGCTTCGGTGAGTTGCTTGATCAGCGGTGTCAGGATACCGTCCTGCCCGCTGAGGTCTTTGCCTTCACGCAGCGCTTTGACGGCGGCGTCGATATCGAAGTGGATCTGCTTTTTCATGTATCATTCCTTTTTGTAACAGTTTAAAGAAATGACACAGAATTCTGAACACTACC
>JALWPK010000132.1 GCA_026995045.1 Gammaproteobacteria bacterium
ACGACCAGAAAGCCCGCCTCGGCGCCATGCTCAACGATATCGACCTGATCGGCATACCGCACCGCGTGGTGATCGGCGATCGCGGCCTGAAAGACGGCAAGGTGGAATACAAGGCGCGCGCCGCCAGTGACAGTGAGGATATTGCGGTGGCGGAGATTGCGGGCTATATCAAGCAGAAGTGCTGTTAATAAATAACAGTCCGCAAATGAACGCGAATCAACGCAATGGTTTTACGCTGCTATACAACTACCGAAAATAAAATAACCCGCTTCCAGCCTGCAAAACACAGTCTCATAGGTAGACCCGGAATGAGATGCAAACATTGGCGTCCATTCGCGTTCATTTGCGGACTGATAAAACCGGTTATATTGCTGCTGTCAGTAGCTGCGCCTGGAAACGACAACCTGCATGCCAGCACCAGCGAACCCGACCCAAAGTTGCGTCAGTTGCTGGTTGAAGCGATTGAATCCAGCGACAGTTTCGCCGACCGCTTTGACGCCGAGGTGTGGCTGGTGGATATGTCGCACCGCCTCAAGCCCTTTGTCGAGGATGACAAAACCCGCATCAGACTGCTCAAACGCATCCATCAGGAAGCCACCCGCGCCGGGCTGGCGCCGGAGCTGGTGCTGGCGGTGATCGAGGTGGAAAGCCGTTTCGATCCCTATGCGATTTCACGCTCCGGTGCGCAAGGACTGATGCAGGTGATGCCATTCTGGCTCAACGAAATCGGTCACCCGGAAGACAATCTGATTGATATCGACACCAACCTGCGCATGGGCTGCACCATTCTGAAATATTACATGGACATGGAAAACAACGAACTGCGGCCAGCGCTGGCGCGCTACAATGGTAGCTATGGTTCGAAGGTCTACAGTAACAAGGTGCTGGATGCGCTCAGCAAACGCTGGCGCAAGCGCTGAGTGGACGGAATCGATAAGGACATGACTATCGACTGGCGACAAAGCTTTCCTGAACTGGCGCAGGATACGGAGATAAGCCAACTGCTGGATCAGGCCAAACCGGCGCATCTTCCTGCTGGCGCCACCGTGTTTCGCCAGGGCGACAAATGCGGCAACTATATTCTGGTGCTCAACGGCGCCGTCAAGGTGTTCACCCGCGCCGAAAATGGCCGCGAAATCGTGCTGTATCGGCTCAATCATGGCGACACCTGCGTGCTCACCACTTCCTGCCTGTTTGGCAATGTCAATTATCCCGCCGAAGGCATGACCGAAACCGAGGTCAACGCCCTGCTGTTGCCCGCGGAGCAGTTTCACGACGCCATTCAGCAATCACGCGCTTTCCGCGAGTTTGTGTTCACCTCATTCAGCCTGCACCTGAGCAGCCTGATCTCGCTGGTGGAACAAGTGGCGTTTGGCCGCCTCGATGTGCGTCTGGCGAGTTACCTGCTGGCGCACAGCGACGCCGAACAGCGCCTGCACACCACCCACCAGCAGATCGCCACCGAACTCGGCACCGCGCGCGAAGTGGTCAGTCGCCAGCTCAAGGAATTTGAGCAACAGGGCCTGCTGCAACTGCAACGCGGCAGCATCCATCTACTCGATCCCGGCGGCCTGACCGCATTGAAACACAATCACTAAGCGATTGAATTGCATCAATATTATCCACCGTCCTTATGTGACATAGTCACTGACACAGCACGTCTGCGGGCTTATAATTATTCCAATCTGTTAAACCAACTGTGGAGAAATATTATGTGTAACGTAGGTGGGATTGATCGCGTATTGCGCATCATTGTCGGTCTGGCTCTGATTGCGCTGGCTGTCGCCGGCGACCAGATTATTGGTGAAAAACTTGTCTGGGGCTGGATTGGCATCGTGCCGCTGGCAACCGGCATCTTCAAGTTCTGCCCGGCATACATGCTGCTTGGTGTAAAAACCTGCAAGTCATAACACCGGCTGATGAACTGACCGCCAACGCCGCATCGACGAAAGTCCGTGCGGCGTTGTTGTTTGCGGTTTTCAACACACTGCCAGACAGTTTAAAATGAATCTGTTATCGCGGGCAGGCGCAGGGGAAAAACATGAATAATATCGGAAACCTGGATAGACTGTTTCGCGCTGTCATCGGCCTGGTCTTAATCTCGCTGGTCTATACCGGCCCACAAACCGTGTGGGGCTGGGCCGGACTGATTCCACTGGCCACCGCCATTACCTCATTCTGTCCATTGTACACGGTGCTGGGGATACGCACCTGTCGCAGCAAAACAAACGACTAACAGGCTGTTGAAAAAACCTCATGCGGCGGCGCGATGCAGCGTTAAAATCTGGCTCAAAATGCTCATTTACTGTGTGTAAACTGCTCTTTTGACTGCGGGCCAGCTACGCTGTTCCCGTTTGCTCCCGGCAAACGGGTCGCTGGATTTTGCCTTGCCTCGCACTCGCCTGAGACTTTTTCAACAACCAGCAGAACCTTCTTGTGTTAACGCTCAAGCAAGGACAGCGTCACCGCCTGCAACACTTCTCCGTTGCGCGGGTTTTGCGCAAAACCGGTCAGCTGCATGTTCGACTGGCGCCAGTCATCCGGAATATCCAGTTTCACGGATATTTCACCTTCCGCATCATCCCGCCTGACCCGCACCGGGCCTTTCAGCATGCGCACCACATAATCGTGATGCAGGGTCTCGCCGTCATTCTCGCCCGCTTCCACATTTGAAACCAGTTCATGTTCCAGCACGGCGAGATACAGTTCAACAGCTTTCGCCGTTGAATGCGCTGTATCCGCCTGCAACATCACGCGGTAGCGCGAACGATTTTCCTGCTGCAATGACAGGCGCAGTTTTACCTTAGCCGGCTGGTTGTTAATCTCGCGCAGCTGATGCGAAAAATCGGCATAACGGCGAAAGTCCTTGCCGTTCAGCACAAATTGCGGCGTGTAAATCGTGCGAAGCTGATTATGACGGCCGGTTTCACGCTGACGCAGATCAAACTGTTTTTGCGCAAAGCGGTCTTTCCAGCCGATGTAATCCCAGTACGTGACATGAAACGCCAGCGGCGCAAGCCGGCGCTCGCTGATACCGGCGTCACGCAGTTTCGACAACCAGCGATCCGCAGGCGGACAACTGCTGCAACCTTCCGAGGTATACAGCTCCAGCAGCGCAACACGATACGGCGGACTGCTGACCGTGCGCGCCTCACCCGCCATCGCGTGCCATGACAACAACGCCAGCAAAACGCCACACCAAACAACAATTTTGTTATTCATGCGCCAGAGTGTAACCCGCAAGCATCACAGAAATATCACGCAGGAACATAACATTTTTAGCCACAGAGCACACAGAGGGCGCAGAGGTTGTATAAGCTTTCCGCAAATGCACGCCAATGAACGCGAATGCCTTTTGCAGGATGGTTTCTGTCACCCCGAGCGAAGCCGAGAGGACTCACGCCACAGACAAAACACTGCGAGATTTCTCCCTGCGGTCGAAATGACACAAAAACCTCGAAAGAAAAGCCTCCGTGTCCTCTGCGACTCAGCGCCTCTGTGCTAAAAAAACTTCGCGCCCTTTGCGCCCCCGCGCCTTTGCGTTGGCTTTAACACCCCCCTGTCAAACACCCTCACCGCGCTTGTAAGCCAGCACTACGTCCATCACGTTGGTGTTGGTCGGGCCGGGTTTGAACAGGTCGCCGGTGGCCATTAGCACGGTGCCGGCATTGGCGGCGGCCAGTTGCTGTTCGATATCGAACCCCATCTGCTGTGCGCGGGCGGCGGTGTCGCCGGTGACCACCGCGCCGGCGCAGGGGGTGCAGCCATCAATGCCATCGGTGCCGGCGCACATCACGCAGATGTCCTGCCCGGACAGTTGTGGCGCCATCGCCAGCGCCAGGGTCTGGTTGCGGCCGCCGATGCCGGGCTTGTCCGGCAGGGTGACGGTGGTTTCGCCGCCGAAAATATGCACGCCGGGCGCGGCGGCAATCAAGCTTGCTGCAAGACATTTGCCCTGCTCTGCCGCTTCGCCCTCGATAAACCCGGGATGCAAGGTAACCGGCAAGTCGTATTGCTGCGCCTGAAGCTGCGCGGCGCGCAGGGCATCATCAAGCGTGGCGATGATGTGCGTTTCCACACTGCGTTGTTCACTGCTGAGCAACCCGGAGCCAATGACGCGAGGGTCATCGCCTTTTACATCCGATATCAGCAACTGCACCGCGTGACGCTGTCCCAGAAAATCCAGCAAGCCGCCGCCCTTGATGCGCGACAGTTCGCGCCGCGCCGCATTCATTTGCTCGATGCTTTTGCCCGAGGCCAGCAGTCGCCGGTTGAGCGCCTGTAGCTGCTCCAGCGTCACACCCTCGCACAACACGTCCACCATGCTGGAACTGCCGCCGGAAATCAGAAACAGCAGCCTGGCATCATCCGGCGTATTGCGGACGAATTGCAGCAAGGCATCCCCGGCCTGCAAACTGCTCGCATCCGGTGCCGGGTGAGCAGATTGCACAAAGCGGATGCGCCTGTCCTTTAACAGCTTGCGAGGCAGGCGCGCGGCATTGCTGATCAACAGAGCTGCCTGCACCTGCGCGCCGGTTTCCATCGCGCCATGCAACATGGCGCTGGCGGCCTTGCCAATCGCAATCACGTATTGGGGCTGGAAAGGGTTTTGCTGCAACCACTGCTGCACACAAAAACGGCCATCGACTGCATCGATGGCCGCGTGGTACAGCTGGCTCAATAATTCACGCGCGGTGTATTCCATGCCGGTGCAGTCAGCCGATTACATGCCACGCGCCAGATCCGCCTTGATGTCTTCGATAGCCTCCAGCCCGACCGCGACGCGAATCAAACCATCGGAGATGCCTGCGCGGGCGCGTTCTTCATCCGACAGCCGGCCGTGGGTAGTGGTGGCCGGATGGGTGATGGTGGTTTTGGCATCACCCAGGTTGGCGGTAATCGACAGCATGCGGGTGGCGTCGATCAGTTTCCAGCCTTCCGCCTTGCCACCGTTGAGTTCGAACGACACGATGCCGCCAAAGCCGCTTTGCTGCTGCTTCGCCAGCGCATGTTGCGGGTGGCTTTGCAGGCCGGGGTAATACACCTTTTTCACTGCCGGTTGCTGCTCCAGCCATTCGGCCAGTTGCTGCGCGTTGTTGCAGTGCGCCTGCATTCTGATGGCAAGCGTTTCCAGTCCTTTCAGAAACACCCAGGCATTAAAAGCGCTGAGGGTGGGCCCGGCGGTGCGCAAAAAACCGTAGACCTTGTCGCCGACCAGCTCCTCGCTGCCACACACGGCTCCGCCCATGCAGCGGCCCTGACCATCGATGTATTTGGTGGCGGAATGAATCACGATATCCGCGCCCAGCGCCAGCGGCTGTTGCAGCGCCGGGGTGCAGAAACAGTTGTCCACCGCCAGCAGTACACCTTTGGCCCTGGCGAGTTCGGCCAGCGCTGCGATGTCGACCAGCTCGGTGAGCGGGTTGGACGGGGTTTCCGCAAACAGCAGTCTGGTGTTGGGCCGTATCGCCTGCGCCCAGCCGTCAAGATCGGACAGCTCCACAAAGGTGGTTTCTATCCCCAGCTTCGCCAGCCAGGTGTTGAACAATATCGTGGTGGTGCCGAAGATGCTGCGCGAGGACACGATATGATCGCCGCTTTCGAGCAGGCCGATGCAGGTCGCCAGAATCGCCGACATGCCGGAAGCCGTGGCGACGCAACGCTCCGCGCCTTCCATTGAGGCCAGCCGCTGCTCGAACGTGCTTACCGTAGGGTTGGTAAAGCGTGAATAAATATTGCCCGGCTGTTCACCTGAAAACCGCGCCGCCGCTTCCGCCGCCGAGCCGAACACAAAACTCGATGTCGGGAATATCGGCTCCGAGTGTTCCCCCTCGGCGGTGCGCCGCTGCCCGGCGCGCACTGCGCGGGTGGCAAATTCAAATTCGTCAAACTCATCCGTCATCGCTGTTGTCTTCGCCCTCTATAATATTAACCTCGGTTCCCACCTCCACCAGCCGGAACAACTCCACCACGTCTTCGTTACGCATGCGGATGCAACCTATCGAGGTGGGCTTGCCGATGTTGTCTTCATCGCTGGTGCCGTGGATATAAATATAACGCTCGTAGGTGTCGACATAGCCACCCTGATTGCGTCCCGGCTCCATGCCTTCCAGCCACATGATGCGGCTGGTGATGACATCTTCGGGCAGTTCCGCGCCCTGCGCCTGCAGTTCGTGCAGATTGCCTTTTGGCAGGCGGCCTTCCAGCACTTCATAAATCGGCATCGCCGCGCCGATTTTGTCGTGGATGCGGTGCAGGCCCAGCGGCGTTTTGTGACTGTCTTTCTCACAGCCAACCCCGTATTTTGAAGTGGACACCGGATAGCTTTTGATGACTTCACCCTTGTCATCAGACAACGTCAGTGTTTGCGTGGCGATATTGACGGTGATGGAATTCATGCGGTCTAGTATCGCACAACCTACGCGTGATTTAAGCCACCCGGCTTGAATTTATTCGCCCCCGCCCACAAACTTCGATGATGCGCCCCGACCCGAATCAGGACAGTTTCGTCAGCAAGGCCGGCACAATCATGACCGTCGCCGGCTGGATTGTGTTCGGCGTGCTGCTGTTTGCTTTTTTCAATAACCTGTTGGAAAAACAGCGCAACCCGAATCAGGATGTCGCCACGGTGTACCGTGGCGATGTGCGCGAAGTGGTGTTGCAGCGCAACAAGTTCGGGCACTATGTCGCCAGCGGTAAAATCAATGGTCGGGAGGTGTTGTTTCTGGTGGACACCGGCGCGACGGATATCGCCATTTCGGAAAGCACCGCGCGGCGGCTTGGGCTGAAAAAAGGACAGTCATTTCTCGCGCAAACGGCAAACGGGGTGACCAAAGCCTGGTTTACCCGGCTGGACAGCGTGTCGATTGGCGACATCGCCCTGCGTGATGTCAAAGCCAGCATCCTGTCCAATGCCGGTACGGATGAAGTGTTGCTGGGGATGAGCTTTCTGAAACATATTGAGCTGCAACAACAGGGGGACCGGCTGACCCTGCGTCAATAAACCAATGACTATTCCAGCTGTATCTGCCCGCTGACGCTCACCTGCACAGTTTGCTCACCCGCTTCCACAGCAGGCGCGGCGACCTTGGCCGTCATCATCGCGTCACGCGCCACCATGGCGTAGGGCCGCGCGCCGCCGGTGGTGGCGATATTCAGGTCGACAATTTTGTAAGCCTTGCGTCCCAGTTGTTTCACGACAGCGCGGGCGCGCGCATCGAACGCCGCCAGCGCTTTACTTATCAGGGCGTCATCCGTGCGATTTTTCAGTTCAGGCGATATCGCAAACTGCATGTTTTGCAATGCAAGCTGTTGTTGCAACACGCCAAGCAGTTCGCTCAACCGAGTCATATTGCGGCTTTCCAGCCGAATGGTCTGGCGCACGCGCCAGCGGTTGATTTTGTTATTGTGGTATACCGGACTGGTGCTGTAGGCGCTGGTTTGCAGCTTGATGTCCTCATGCGGTTTGACGATTTCCACGGCGCGCCTGATTTTTTGATTGACGCTGTCCGCCAGACTGGAAACGTCACCGCCTTCTTCCTGCGCGTATAGCATAACAATCAGGGTGTCATTGTCGATTTGCTGCTGCGCGCTGGCGCTGAGGTGAATGCGGTCGTAATGCGCGTCAATGTCGTGCGCAAACAACGGCGCGGATAATACAAGCAGCAACAGGCTGTTCAAAACTTTCATGGCTATTCCTTGCAGACAGGCTTGTTATAGAGATTGCACACAGAAAAAAGTTCAGCTGCGCGCTGTTTGGCGTAAACAGTCTGCTAGATAATTACAGCTCTACTGTCTCGGCCGACGCGGTTGAATCATGTTTGTTCTTGGCGGCGTCGCTGCGTTTGTCCTGCAGGCGCTTGAAATATTCGGTGTCAACGTCGTTGGTAATGTAGTTGCCGTCAAAGCAGGAGCAGTCAAATTCGTGAATCGCTTCGTTGCCCTTGCGCACCGCGTCAATCAGGTCTTCCAGATCCTGATACACCAGCCAGTCGGCGCCAATGGCTTCGCAGATTTCCTCCACCGTGCGATTGTGCGCGATGAATTCTTCTTCCGCCGGCATGTCGATGCCGTACACATTGGGGTAACGCACCGGCGGCGCGGCCGAAGCCATGTAAACCTTGTTGGCGCCGGCTTCACGCGCCATCTGGATAATCTGCTTGGAGGTGGTGCCGCGCACGATCGAATCATCCACCAGCAACACGTTCTTGCCCTGAAATTCCAGATCGATCGGGTTCAGTTTCTGGCGCACGGATTTTTTGCGCTCGGTCTGTCCCGGCATGATAAAGGTGCGGCCGATATAGCGGTTTTTGATAAAACCTTCGCGGTATTTCACATTCAGGTGAAACGCCACTTCCAGCGCTGCGGTGCGGCTGGTGTCCGGAATTGGAATCACCACGTCGATGTCATGATCCGGCCGCTCGCGCAGGATTTTTTGCACCAGCTTCTGCCCCATGCGCAGGCGCGCCTTGTACACCGACACCTTGTCCATGATGGAATCGGGACGAGCGAAATAAACATATTCGAAAATGCAGGGCCGCAGCTTGGGGTTGTCGGCGCATTGCTTGTTGAAAAACTCGCAGTCTTCGCTGACAAAAACCGCCTCACCAGGCTCCAGGTCGCGCACCAGTTCAAATCCCTGCGCCTGCAGGGCGACGCTTTCGGAGGCAATCATGTATTCGGTTTTGCCGTTGCGCTCGCGCGTGCCGTAACAGACAGGGCGAATACCGTTGGGGTCGCGGAAGGCCAGCACGCCCTTGCCCACAATCATGGCGATAATGGCGTAGCCGCCCTTGCAGCGTTCGTGCACGGCGGACACCGAACGGAAAATCGCGTCCACATCGAACTGCGGCTTGGCCAGCGAGGCAAGTTCGTGCGCAAACACATTGAGTATGGCCTCGGTGTCGGATTCGGTGTTGAGGTGGCGCAGGTCTTCCTGAAACAGTTCGGTCTTGAGTTTTTCGGTATTGGTCAGATTACCGTTGTGCGCCAGCGCAATGCCGTAGGGAGAGTTGACATAAAACGGTTGCGCTTCCAGTGATGACGAACAACCGGCGGTGGGATAACGCGCATGACCAATGCCCATGTTGCCACGCAGGCGCTTCATGTGCTGGCTGAAAAACACATCACGCACCAGGCCGTTGCCCTTGCGCATGTAGAACTTGCCCTGCTCACAGGTCATGATGCCCGCCGCATCCTGACCGCGGTGTTGCAGCACCGATAATGACTCGTACAGATCAAGATTGACCGGCTCGGTTGCAACGATGCCAACAATGCCACACATTACTGCTGCACCTGCTCTATCAATTGTTGGGGATCAACATTTTCCAGCGCTTTCTGCGCCGCCTTGTTTGACACGTCCTGCACAAACTGGCCGGTGTCATCGGCGCGGGACTTGATTTCCGGCAAATAATCCTGCAATTGAATCGCCACCCGCTCGAAGCGTTGCAGCATCATGGAATCCTGCCACCATTGGGTTGTTGCCAGCGATACCTTTTGCCCGACAATCACGAACACCAGAATAATCACCGCGCCGCGCAGCACCCCGAACAGCAAACCGAACACGCGGTCGGCGCCGGAAAGGCCGGTTTTTTTCACAAAGGTCGCCACCACAAAGGCAATCAATGCGCCGATCATAAACACCAGTATGAACAATATCGCGAACGCCGTTGCCTGCGCCGCGGCTTCTGACTCAATCGGCAGCATCGGCGCCAACTTGCCGGCGAAGGAGGCGGCGATCCAGGTGGCGAGTATCCACTTGATCAGTGAAATTGATTCCTTGACAAAGCCGCGCAGCAGACCAAACAGCGCTGACAGGCAGATTACAAAAATAACGATGACATCAACGACGGTCATTGCAGCAGCTTCCGCGGTTGGCAGTGATTGGGGAGGCGTGATTATACGCTGTCAGCACGCGCAGTGGTACTCGGCGGCGCTCATCCATGCGACACGATATAGCCGTCAATGCCCTGTTTTTTGAGTTTTTTGCGCAGTTTTTCCATGCGCTGCTTGCTCAAATCCGGCCCGATGCGCACTGTGTAGATGGTTTTGCCCTTGCTGGTTTCAGCAATAACCTGGGCGGTATAGCCTTTTTTGCGCAGTTCATCGCGGTATTTGTCAGCATTATTACGGCTGCTGAAAGACCCCACCTGCAACATCCAGGATTTCAGATTCGCCGGCTTGTCCGCCGCTTTTGCTTTTGCCTTCGCCTGCTGTCTGACCTGTGCAAGCGCCTTGTCTACCGGCGTCGGTATCGGCTTCACCCTACCCTGGCTCAGTGGCGCAAATGCGGGACGCTCGGGAATGTCCACCGAGCGCGCATGACGCGACTTGTAACCCGAGCCGTCGAGCAGAGCCGGAATAAAAATCACGCCCAGCGCGACCAGTACGATGGCGCCGACAAGACGTTGTTGCAAGGCTGTTTCCACTAATGCTTCTCTGACTGATATTGGTTGGTATGGTCTGGCGCGGCTAGCAGGCTATTGGAAAACCCTCATGCGGCGCGATGCGGCGTTAAAATCCGGCTCAAAATGCTCATTTACTGCGTGTAAACTGCGCTTTTTCGCCGGATTTTGCCTTGCCTCGCACTCGCCTGAGACTTTTTTCAACAGCCTGCTAGCGCCTGAAGCGCATCGGCCACCACATAAAACGAACCGGTCACCAGCACACGGTCATGCGCGGCAACACTGGTCTGCAGCGCCTCCCATGCCTGTTTGACCGAGGAATATGTGTGCAGTTTAACACCGGGCAGCGCCGGTTCAAGCCGCGCGCGCAACTGCGCTGCCGACAATCCGCGACCGATATGTTGCAGGTCGACAAGATGCCAGTCCTGCGCTATCGGCGCCAGGCTTTCCGCCACCTGCTCCACCGGCTTGTCCGCCAGCATGCCGAGCACCACATGGGTCTCGCCCGCCACCGGTTGCTGCTGGCATTGCGCCGCCAGCGCCGCCATGGCCTGCGGATTGTGCGCCACATCGACTATCACTTCAGGATTGCGCCGCAAACGCTGGAACCGCCCCGGCAAGCTCACTTTTGACAAGGCCAGACGAATTGCATCCTCACTCACCGGCAGTTTTTCCGCCAGCTGTCGCAGGGTGACAATCGCTGTAGCGGCATTGCCAAGCTGATGTTCGCCTGACAGCGAAGGCATGGGCAGCGCCTCCATCACTTGATTGCCAATCCGCAATGACCATGAATCGTTATCACGCGCGGCGACATAATCCTGCCCGATAAACAGCGCATTCGCGCCAAGTTGCTGCGCCTGTTGCGCCAATGTTGGCGGCGGCTCGGCATCACCGATAACAACCGCTCTGCCCGCCCGCATCACCCCGGCTTTTTCAGCCGCAATCTGCTCGCGCGAGTCGCCGAGCCAGTCGGTGTGATCCAGCGCGATGGACGTAATCACCGAGACATCCGGCTGCATCACGTTGACCGCATCCAGCCGCCCGCCGAGGCCGATTTCCATCACCACCAAATCCAGGTCGGCGCGATGGAACAGGTCAATAGCCGCCAGCGTGCCGAATTCGAAATAGGTCAAAGCAATTTCGCCGCGAGCCTGGTCGATGCGCGCAAAGGCGTCACACAGATCGACGTCGCTGACAGGCGCGCCGTCAATGCAAATGCGTTCGTTGTAGCGCAACAAATGCGGCGAAGTATAGCCGCCAACCCGGTAACCCGCTTCGCTGGCAATCGCCTGAATGGTCGCCACCACCGAGCCCTTGCCGTTGGTGCCGGCCACCATGATCAGCGGGCAGGCAAAGCGGTCTGACAGATCAGCCTGCTGCATTACCTGTTCAATGCGCGCCAGGCCAAGGTCGATTTCCGCCGGGTTGAGGGTTTCCTGCCAGGCGAGCCATTCGGCGAGGGTGGAAAATGTCATGGTGTGTAATGTTCACCACTGAGACACGGAGTCACAGAGAGTAAAAAGTGTGTTTTGTTCCGCACACTCTTCACACTTTTATGTGTTTGCAGGATCAAGAACACATCTGCAACAAATAACCTCTGTGACTCCGTGTCTCTGTGGTGAAAAAATTCAGCAAGCAGCCTGCACCGCTGGTTTGTTCATCAGCATCAGACAGATTGAGGCCACCTTGTCGCGCAGGTCGCGGCGATCGACAATCATGTCGATGGCGCCGTGTTCAAGCAGGAACTCGCTGCGCTGGAAGCCTTCCGGCAGTTTTTCGCGCACGGTCTGTTCAATCACGCGCGGGCCGGCGAAGCCAATCAGCGCATTCGGCTCGGCGATTTGCACATCGCCCAGCATGGCGAAGCTGGCGGACACCCCGCCCATGGTCGGGTCGGTAAGAATGGAAATATAGGGAATCTTGCTGGCCGCCAGCCGCGTCAGCGCGGCGCTGGTCTTGGCCATTTGCATCAGCGAGAACAACGCTTCCTGCATGCGCGCGCCGCCGGAGGCGGAAAAACACACCAGCGGGATGTTGTGTTCCAGCGCGATGTTGCAGGCGCGGACAAATTTTTCGCCGACCACCGAACCCATCGAGCCGCCCATGAAACGAAAATCAAACGCGGCGGCGACCAGGTCCACGCCCTTGACCTTGCCTTTCATCACAATCAGCGCATCGCGCTCGCCGGTGTTTTTCTGCGCGATGGTGATACGATCCTTGTATTTCTTGCTGTCCTTGAACTTGAGATGATCCACCGGCGCCAGATTGGCGGCGATTTCCTCGCGAGGCTCCGGGTCGAGAAAAATATCCAGCCGCTTGCGGCCAAACACACGCATGTGATGGTTGCACTTGGGACAGACTTCCTGATTGCGCTCCAGCTCGGCGCGGTACAGCACCGCGTTGCAGGAGGTGCATTTGCTCCACAGCCCTTCCGGCACCTGGCCCTTGGACTTGCCCTCGGTGCGGATGCTTGTTGGCATCAGTTTTTCAAACCAGCTCATGTTGTTCTCCTGCAATCGCGCATGGCGCTCATGTTCACGCCGATTTTTTGTTCTGCCCGGATGCGGCGTCCATCGCGCTGCGCATCGACGCCAGTAATTCGCTTACCTGTTCAATAATTTTGCCAGTATCGCCACTGTTGGCGGCCATGCGTTTGACGATGGCGCTGCCAACCACCACCGCGTCGGCGCAACCGGAAACCCTGGCGGCCGCCTTGGCGTCGCTGATGCCAAAGCCCACCCCTACCGGTAGACTGATATGCCTACGGATAGTTGCGACCTTGTCTGCGACTTCGGTCACATTCAGCGTCGCCGCGCCGGTCACCCCCTTCAGGGAAACATAATAAACAAACCCGCTGGCGGCGGCAGCAATTTTATCGATGCGCTCTTCCGTGGTGGTGGGCGCCAGCAGAAACACCGGGTCGATGCCCTGCGCGCGCAACGCGGCGATGTAGTCCTCGCCTTCTTCCGGCGGCATGTCGACCGTAATCAGGCCATCCACCCCGGCCTCGGCGGCGCGGCGGGCGAATTCAGCGTAGCCCATTACCTCAATCGGATTGAGATAGCCCATCATCACGATCGGCGTGTCGTTATCGGTTTTGCGGAACTCGCGCACCGTGTCGAACACCTGCTGCGTGTCGACGCCGTTGGCCAGCGCGCGCTCGGCGGCCTGCTGAATCACCGGGCCATCGGCCATTGGGTCGGAAAATGGCGCGCCCAGTTCGATGATGTCGGCGCCAGCCTCCACCATGGCATGCATCAGCGGCAGGGTGACTTCGGTCTGCGGGTCGCCGGTCATGATATAGGGTACCAGCGCGGTGCGCGACTGTTTCGCAAGTGCGGCAAATTTATCGGCGAGGCGGCTCACAGCTGAATCCCCTCGATTTTGGCGATGGTGTTGATGTCCTTGTCGCCGCGGCCGGAGAGGTTGATGATGATGCTCTGCTCCGGTTTCATGCTGGCCGCCAGCTTCACGCCATAGGCCAGCGCATGGCTGGATTCCAGCGCCGGGATAATGCCTTCGGTGCGGGTCAGCTGGTGGAACGCGGCCAGCGCCTCCTTATCGTCAGCAGCCACATACTGCACCCGGCCGATGTCTTTCAGCCAGGCGTGTTCGGGGCCAACACCGGGGTAATCCAGCCCGGCGGAAACCGAATGGGTTTCGATAATCTGACCGTCGTCATTTTCCATCAGATAGGTGCGGTTGCCGTGCAGCACGCCCGGCTGACCGGCGCACAGCGGCGCGGCATGATGGCCGGTTTCGATGCCGTCACCGGCGGCTTCGACGCCGTACATGGCAACATCGCTGTCATCCAGAAACGGATGAAACAGGCCAATCGCATTGGAGCCGCCGCCGACACAGGCGACCAGCGCATCGGGCAGCTTGCCGGTCATGTCCTGAATCTGCTGGCGCGCCTCGCGGCCGATGACCGCCTGAAAGTCGCGCACCATCGCCGGGTACGGGTGCGGCCCGGCGACCGTGCCGATGATGTAAAACGTGGTATCAACATTGGTCACCCAGTCGCGCATGGCTTCGTTGAGCGCATCCTTCAGGGTTTTGCTGCCGGATTCGACCGGCACCACCTGCGCGCCCAGCAGCTTCATGCGGTACACATTGGGCGCCTGGCGCTCGATGTCTTCCGCGCCCATGTAGACCACGCATTCCATGCCGAAACGCGCCGCCACGGTGGCGGTGGCGACGCCGTGCTGACCGGCGCCGGTTTCGGCGATGACGCGCTGCTTGCCCATCGCCCGCGCCAGCAGCGCCTGGCCGATGGTGTTGTTGATTTTGTGCGCGCCGGTGTGGTTCAGGTCTTCGCGCTTGAGAAAAATCTGTGCGCCGCCGGTTTCGGCGGACAGGCGCTCGGCGTGGTACAACGGGCTGGGACGGCCGACATAATAGGCCAGGTCGGCGTCGAATTCGGCCTGAAAGGCGGCATCGGCCTTGTAGCGCGCGTAGTCGTCGCGCAGCTGATCCAGCGCCTGCATCAGGGTTTCGGAAACAAAACGCCCGCCGTAGATGCCGAAATGACCACGCTCGTCGGGCATGGCGGCGTAATCGACCGTGGTGGAATCCGGATTGTCAGTCGCCATCGGCTCGTTGTACCTCGTTGATAAATTGCTGCATCTTAGCGGCGGACTTGACGCCTTTTGCCTGCTCCACCCCGCTACTGACATCGACAGCGTAAGGGCGCACGTTGCGCACAGCGTCGAACACATTGCCCGGGTGCAGGCCACCGGCCAGAATAATGCCGCCGCGCATCGCGGGCGGGATGCTGTTCCAGTCGAAGGTCGCGCCGCCGCCGCCCGCCTCACCCGGCGGGTGCGCGTCCAGCAACAGGCCACGCGCATCTTCGTAGCTTTTCGCCTGCGCCTCAATATCCAATTCGCCCAGCATGCCCAGCGCCTTGATGTAGGGCTTGCCGAAGCTGCGGCAAAAATCCGCGCTTTCGCTGCCGTGAAACTGAATCTGGTCGATGTTCACCGCTGTCAGCACCGGCTCGATAAAATCCGCCGCAGCGTCCTTGAACAACGCCACCGTGGTGACAAAGGCCGGCAGGGCCGCAACAACTGCCTGCGCCTGTTCGATGCCGATATTGCGCGGGCTTTTGGCGTAAAACACCAGCCCGATGGCGTCAGCTCCGGCAGCCGCTGCCGCGGCAGCGTCTTCAGCGCGGGTGATGCCACAAATTTTAACACGGGTGCGGGGCATATTTATTTGTTACTCAGCGACTTGTTCGAATACCGGTACTATACCGGATGCGGGCAGTTTGTACTTCTCCGGATAGGCGACCGAAACCAGATACAGTCCATCGGCGGGCGCGGTGATGCCCGCTTTGGTGCGGTCTTTCAGCGCCAGCAGATCGGCCATCCAGCTTGCCGACTGTTCGCCGCGCCCCACCACCAGCAGGCTGCCGACGATGTTGCGCACCATGTGATGCAAAAACGCATTGGCGTGAATATCGAAATAGATAAAGTCGCCCTGGCGCTGCACCGTTATCGACTGCATATAGCGCATCGCATGTTCGGCCTGACAGGCGGACGAGCGAAACGAGGAAAAGTCGTTTTCGCCCAGCAGCGCTTGCGCCGCCTGGTGCATGGCGTCGACATCCAGCCGGTCATGAATCCAGCTCACCCGTTTGTGCAGCAAGGCCGAACGCGCCTTGCGGTTGAACAGCACATAACGGTAACCGCGCAGGGTGGCGCTGAAACGCGCGCTGAAATCGGTATCCACCGCTTGCGCCCACACCACCGATACATCATCCGGCAAATGCGCGTTCACCCCCATCACCCAGGCCTTGGTTTGACGCTCCGCCGTGGTGTCAAAATGCACCACCTGGCCAGTGGCGTGCACGCCGGTATCGGTGCGCCCGGCGCAGGTCACGCTGATGGTTTCGTCCGCCACAATCGACAGGGCGCGCTGCAATTCCTGCTGCACCGTGCGCGCGCCATGCGCCTGCATCTGCCAGCCGTTGAAACGGCTGCCGTTGTATTCAATGCCGGCGGCGATGCGTTGGGGTGTAGTCATATTGCAATTGGGCGATGTTAGCCACAGAGCACACAGAGTTCACGGAGGTATCACTGCAGCGGCGACTTCAGTTGTATAAGCTGACTAAGTGTAGCCCCGATACCTATGGTAAACACATTCGTTGAAACTGCTCCAACCGGAAAAACTCGGTGAACTCCGTGTGCTCTGTGGCAAAAAATGTAGCAATCCAAGCAAAACGGCGCCCGCAGGCGCCGTGTCGGTAGTGTATTGTAATGGCTGTCAACCAAGCTGGTCGAGCAGTTCCTGCGCTTCTTTTTTCTGCTCGTCGTTGCCTTCGGCCATGACCTCATCAAGGATGCTGCGGGTGCCTTCGCTGTCGCCCATGTCGAGATAGGCGCGCGCCAGATCGAGCTTGGTGGCGACTTCATCCACATCATCGAGGTCGCCCAGGGCGTCATCATCCTGATCCAGAGCAGCTTCATCAGCCGCGGCTGTCTTCGCTTCCACCGATTCGGTTGTTTCCGCCGCCGCATCCAGTCCGAGATCGAGATCCAGTTCGTCATCGCTCTGGGTATCGGTGTCGACACCGGCCTCTTCGAGCATCATGTCCAGCTCGTCCGCCGCCTGTTCGGCCTCGGTCGCTTCGGTGATGATGGTTTCTTCCAGCTCGCCGCTGATGTCAACTTCCAGTTCTTCTTCGGCCTGCTCTGTGTCAACGCCGGTTTCTTCGGCAAATTCCGCCGTGAAATCGATTTCGTCTTCCGCCTTGTCACCGGCTTCATCCCTGACTTCAATATCCAGCTCGGAAGCATCTATATCAAGTGAGAATTCTTCTTCCTCGGCTGCCTCCGACTCCGGGGCGACGGCTTCGGCATCGCTGAGGTCAAATTCCAGTTCATCAATTTGCGCAGCGGTTTCACCCGCTTCCAGCACAGTGGTGTCTTCAGCGCCGGTTTCCGGCAAATCCAGCGGTTCCTCGTCCAGGCTGAAATCCAGGTCAGGCGTTTCGTCCCCGTCACCGGCTTCGCCTTCGAGATCGAAGTCCATTTCCGGCACTTTCGGCGCCAGATCATCAAGATCAACACCATCAACCATGTCGCTGGCAGTGAACAATTCGTTGTCTGGACAC
This sequence comes from Gammaproteobacteria bacterium, assembly GCA_026995045.1. Lineage (GTDB taxonomy): Bacteria > Pseudomonadota > Gammaproteobacteria > SZUA-229 > SZUA-229 > S139-92. The sequence continues at coordinate 17,521 of JALWPK010000132.1, forward strand.
AGATCCTTGCCCATGGCGACCACTTTGGCCCAGCTCTTGCCGTCCGTACCGGACTTTTCTTTCAACGCGCGGGCCACCTCAACGAATGCGTCGGCATTCTTGCTGGCGTAATGGGTTTCCGCCAGCTTGACGCGGTAGGCGTCGCGATCCGGGTGTTCATTGATGGCGTTTTGCAGCAGTTCTTCCGCCTGCTGGTAAATGCCATAGGCCAGATACACATCGGCTTCAGCGATAACGTCGTCGCGCTCCTCTTCCGGCTGTTCGACAGTTTCCTCGGCCTGGGTGACGACGGTGTCTTCGGTGGACAACACCATGGTGGACTCGGCGTCGAAATCTTCTTCCTCGGCCGCCGCTTCGGCCATGGATTCTTCCACGGCTTCATCGGAAACCACATCGCTGACGGCCTCGTCTTCAACCATGTCGGCGACTTTTTCCAGTTCGTCTTCAACCGGCATGGGCGCTGCCGACGGGGTTTCCTCTTCGGTCACTGACTTGCGACGCTTCACCAGGAAGATGATTAACAGAAGAATCAGCAACAAACCGCCGCCAATGCCACCCATCAGCAACGGGTTGGCCATGATTTCCGCAATCGGGTCTTTCTTCGGCGGGGTGACAAAGTCTGACGGCATGGTGTCCATGACATCCGTTACATCCGTCGACTGCGCAGCGGGCGCGATTTGCTCGCCGGCGGCCTGCTGTGACGCCATGTCTTCCTGCTGCTCATCCATAAACACCGGCTGCTCGCTTTCGGCCGCAACGTCAGCCCCTGCATCGTCTGTGGCCATGTCCTGCGGCGCGGCCTGCTCGTCTGCGGCTTCCTCAGCTGCAGGTTCGGCTTCAGCCATCACTTCTCCAGCATGCGCGGTTTCGGGCATGGCTTCGTCTGTGGCTCCGGCGTCAGCAGCCGCCTGCATTTCCGCCATTGTCTGGTCTTCAATGGTTAACAGGCTTTTCATTTTTTCGACCTGCGCCTGCAGGGCGGCGACACGGGCGTTGAGTTCTTCTTTTTCAACACGCTCGGTTTCAAGCTGCTCAGAAGCCAGCGCCAGTTCACGGCGCAGTTCTTCCATGCTCATTTGCGTGGGATCTTTGCCGCCGCCTGCGCCTTCACCTGTGCCGGCGCTGACAATGTTGAGTCGCGCCTCGCCTGTTGTGGTTGAATCCGCGGTGACGCTTGCGCCCGCTGCGGCGGCGTCCAGCGCCGATGCGGGCGCGCCGCCGGCCAACGCCTGCTGATATTCGCGCCACAAGGCATTTTGCTCACGCACCAGCGCAGCCGCCTGGTCGCGATCAATGGCGGCGATGGCGTCATAATCCGGGGTGCGCAGAATGTAACCGCGCTTGAGGCCGTTTACATTGTTGTTAATGAAAACCTCCGGATTACTCCGGAGCATGGCGATCATCATTTGTTCAACGCTTATCGACTGGTCTGGCCGCATCGCATTGGCCAGACTCCAGGCCGTGTCGCCGGCCTGAATCCGCCGGCTGCCGGCAGGCAATGATGACCGCGAACTGGCGGCTGCGCGCGGTCGGGGTAGTGATGGCGCCGGCGCCGGTTGTGACTGCATGCTTGCCGGCGCGGGTGCTGCCGCGGGCCGGTAGCCGCCCTGTGGCTCGGCGGGCCGGGAAGCGGGTTGTGCTGGCGCCTGCATGGCGGCGGGACGCACGCTGGAGCCGGTGTCTTCCGCCCCCATGTAGACCGGCGGGTCGAGTAATATGGTGTATTCACGCAACAGGTGGCCTTTTGGCCAGTCGAGTTCGAGCAGGAAGTTGAGGAACGGCTCGCGAATCGGTTTCGGCGAGGTCACCTTGATGAATAACTCACCGTTTTTCTGTTCGGTGCTGAAACGCAGGCTGTTCAGCAGATAGGGACGGTCGATACCGGCGCGGCTGAATTCAGCGGCGGGCGCCAGTTTGACGATGAGCTGTTCGGCGTCTTCCGGCGTGGCCGAAAGCAGTGCGATGTCAGCATCCAGCTTTTGGTTGAGCGCCGAATTAACCTCGATTTCACCGAGTCCGAGTGTAAACGCTGCATCAGGAAGCAGACATGCCCCGAATACAAAGGCAATGATTGATTTGCGCACTGGTTTTCCCCTTTTCTTCCTGTCGAGACAGGGTCTTGCCGCCCTGTTCCAACTGCCTGATTATTCAGCCGAAAATCAAATGAGCGTCGGCGGGCAATCAGTTGTTCTTATTGTGTTAACAACGCACTTTAACTATGCTGGTTTAACTATAGGTTATAAATAGTCTTTTATCAAAATTTCAGCAATTTGCACGCTATTTAATGCCGCTCCCTTGCGAACATTGTCGGAAACCACCCACATATCCAGGCCTTTTTCGCAGGAAATGTCCTCGCGCACGCGGCCGACATACACCGGGTCGTTGTTGGCGCCTTC